>NZ_JABWRE020000001.1:1552836-1862403 GCF_014268815.2 Pseudomonas urmiensis | reverse complement strand
AACGGCGCCAGGGCCAGGCGACACTTTTCCAGAAACGGCCCTTCATAGACTCGTTTCAACGCTTCCATTTCCGGCGAACCCGCCAAGGCCGCGCTGACGCCCGGAATCTCTCGCCCTTGGCTCAGCACACAATCGACATAGGCCTGGGCAATCACCGCCGCTCGACTATGCACGTTCGGCTCGCAGTGCGCCAATGCCGCATCGAGCATGGTCGTCTGGCGCGCGTCGTACTCCTGATACAGCGCCGCCAACAAGCCGGTGCGGGTTTCGAAATGGTCATACACCACCGGCTTGGTGACCCCCGCCTGCTCGGCCAGGCGGCCCAGGCTCAGCGCATCGGTGCCCTCCTCGCGGACCAACTGCCAGGCCACCTCCAGCAACTGGCGGCGACGTTCGTCACGCGACAGGCGTTTACGCGGCGAGGTTTTTTCGGCGCTTGACATCGCTTACCTACCAAAAGTAACTTACTAATCGTAACTTACCTTGAGTATATAGCCCCTGTGGCTAGCGCGCACCCCTATCCTGGAGAATCGAGCATGAAAGCCTTGATCGTCATCGGCCACCACGACCCCGCCTCGCTGACCCACGCCCTCGCCGGGCAGATCGCCGAAGGCCTGGCCCGCGCCGGACACAGCAGTGAAATCGCCGACCTGGCCAGGGAAGGTTTCGATCCACGCTTCGGCCTGGCTGACCATGCGGTGCACCGCCGCTTGGCTGGGCCACCGGCCGATGTGCTGCTCGAGCAAGCACGGGTGGAACGCGCCGATGCCCTGGTGCTGGTGTACCCGATCTACTGGTGGTCGCTACCCGCGCTGCTCAAGGGCTGGGTCGAGCGGGTGTTCAGCAATGGCTGGGCGTTCGACTATCACCCCGACGGCAAATTGATCAAGAAACTGGGCGGGCTGCCGGTGCAACTGGTTGGGGTCGCCGGGGCCGATGCGGGGACCTTCGAACGCCATGGTTATGGGCAGGCGATGGTTACCCAGATCGAGCACGGCATTTTCGATTACTGCGGCGCGCGGGTGCTGGGTTCGACGCTGTTGGCGGACAGTGAGAGCGGGGACAATGCGGGCAATCTGCAGCGGGCGCGTCAGTTGGGGCTGCGGCTGTTCGAGGGGGTCGAGGCAGCGGCTTGAGCGCAGGAGCGCTGGGTCCGCTTTGCGGCCCCTATTGATTCCCATTGCGAGAGCACAACCTCCCCAGCTACCATTGAGAACGATTCACACTCACGATCGGATATCAATCGTTGGACAGCTCCTCGACCCGCAAGCTGGGCTTCTTTTTCAGCGACCATCACCGCTGGCTGCTCCAACACATCCACAAGCGCCTGCGCAATCGCGCCGATGCCGAAGACACTGCGGCCGAAGCGTTCTGCCAGATGCTCGGGGCGCGGGTCGATCCGGACAGCATCGAGCAACCACGCGCCTACCTCTCGACCATCGCCCGGCGGCTGATCTTCGACCGCCACCGCCGCCGTCAACTGGAACAGGCCTACCTCGAACGCCTGGCCCTGCTGCCCGAGCAGGTCGCCCCTTCGGCCGAAGAGCAGCTGCTCTTGATCGAAGCCTTGCTGACCATCGACCAAGTGCTCGATGGCCTGCCTGCAATCGTCAAGACCGCCTTCCTCTACAGCCAGCTCGATGGCATGAGCTATGTCGAGATCGCCAGCAAGCTGCAGCTGTCAGAGCGCACCGTCAGCCGCTACATGAAACAGGCCCTGCGCCAGTGCTACCTGTGCGAGCTGCAACCATGAGCGCGCGCACGCTGGACAGCATCAGCGAACAAGCCATCGACTGGATGGTCGAGCTCAATGCGCGCAGCCCCGATGCCGCCCTGTTGCAGCGCCTGCAGCAGTGGCTGGAGCAGGACCCACGCCACCAGCAGGCCTGGGATCGCCTGCAACAACGCCTGGCTCGCCCGTGCGCGGCGCTGCGCACGCTCGATCAACGCGCGCCGGGCCAAGCCAGTACCGCGCGTAACCTGCTGCTGCAGCCCACACAGTCGCGGCGCGAAGTACTGCGCGGCCTGGCCGGCCTTGGCCTGCTGGGTGGCGGCCTGTGGGCAGGCTGGCGCAGTGACACCGCCCAGGACTGGATGGCCGATCTGCATACCGGCGCCGGCGAGCGGCGCAGCTTCACCCTGGACGATGGCAGCCACCTGAGCCTGAACAGCGCCAGTGCCGTCGACCTGTTGTTCGACGCCGAACAACGTCTGCTGGTGCTGCGCCACGGTGAACTGGTGATCCAGGTGGCGCCCGATCCTAAGCGGCCGCTGCGCGTGCGCACTGCGCAAGGCCAGCTGCAGGCCCTTGGCACACGCTTTTTGGTCAGCCAGGAGCTCGACGCCACGCGGGTGGTAGTGCTTGAACACAGCGTGCGCGCCAGCCTTGTCGATGGCCGTCAGCTGGACGTGCAACAGGGCCAGGCTGCGCTGCTGCGCGCCACCGGCATCGAACCTCTGGCCAGCGAGCAACAGCAGCGCGCGGCCTGGCTCGATGGCCGCCTGGAAGTGCTCGACGAGCCGCTGCAGGCGGTGGTCGATGCGCTGCGCCCCTATCAGCGTGGCTACATCCGCGTGGCCCCGGATATCGCCACCTTGCGCGTACAAGGGGTATTCACCCTGGACCAGCCGCAACACGCCTTGGCCGCACTCAGCGAGGCCCTGCCGATCGAGGTCAAGCGCTATGGTCCGTGGCTGACCTTGATCGGGCCAAAACGCCAATAATGAAAATATTTTTGCAAATCATTCGTAATGGTGTCCGGTTTTCAAATTTCGTCCCACCTATCTCCTGACAGCCAACCTCTAAATCGGGAGTACACCGTGCACAACAACTGGCCCCGCGCCCTGCCCCTCGTCGTCGCTCTGAGCAGCTTCAGTGCCTTGGTCCAGGCGCAGACCCTGTCGTTCAACCTGCCGCCCGCGAGCCTGGCCACCACGCTCAATCGCATCGCCAGCCAGAGCGGCCACATCATTGCCCTGGAACCGGCGCTGGTGCGCGGCAAGCAGGCCCCGGCCGTGGTCGGCCAGATGAGCGCCGAACAGGCCATGCAGGCCGCCCTGGCCGGTAGCGGCTTGCAGTTGCGGGTGAGCGCCAGTGGCCACTTCAGCGTGGCCCCGGCCAGCGCTGGCGAGGACGTGATGGAGCTGGGCGCGACCAGTGTCACCGACAACTATCTCGACGCCACCAGCGAAGGCAGTGGCTCTTATGCGGCCCGCGCAGTGACCCTGGGCAAAGGCACGCACACCCTTAAAGAAATCCCCCAGTCGGTGACGGTGATCACCCGCAAGCAGCTCGACGATCAGGGCATCACCGACCTCAAAGACGCGCTCAACCACACCACCGGCCTGGTCGGTGCCCAGGGCATCGGCCCGGGCATGGTCATCACCTCGCGCGGCTTCCAGATCGATGACTGGCAGTACGACGGCGTACCCATCCCGCGCAACAACTACTCGCTGGGCAACTGGGCGACCCAGGACCTGGTGTTCTTCGACCGCGTCGAAGTCCTGCGCGGCGCCTCCGGCCTGTTGCAAGGCACCGGCAGCCCAGGTGGCGCGATCAACCTGGTGCGCAAGCGCGGCCAGGCCAAACCCACCGTGGCGATTACCGGCAAGGCCGGCTCCTGGGATCACTATGGCCTGCAGCTGGACGCTGGCGGTCCGTTGACCAGCGACGGCAAGGTGCGCGGGCGGATGGTGCTCGATGAAGACCAGAGCGACAGCTTCATCGATTACCAGTGGGGCAAGACCCACTCGCTGTATGGCGCCCTGGACATCGACCTGAGCGATGCCACTACCATCGGCGGCGGCATCAGCTACAGCCGCGAGCAATCCCGGCCGATGCTGCGTGGTATTCCCCGCTACGCCGACGGCAAGCCGGCCAACGTGTCGCGTTCGACCTACACCGGCGCCCGCTGGAGCCGCGCCGAGACCGACGTCACCACCTATTACCTGGACCTTGAGCACCGCTTCAACGACGACTGGACCTACAAGGCCGCGGCCATTCGCATGGACGAGACCAACACTTCGACCCACCAGCGCGTACAGACCACCGGCCAGGGCCTGAAGCCCGATGGTACTGGCATCACCTATGCCGACTGGATCACCGACTTCCACAACACCAAGATCGGCCTGGACATGAACCTGGTCGGGCACTTTGACACAGGCTCCGTGGCACACGAAGTGACCGTCGGTGGCAACTACTCCAAGCTGACCTCGGACGATGCCTACTGGCGCAACTTTGCCGCCGACCCCGATGACAGCATCTTCGACATCGACCATGGCCGCCCGGAACCCAGCCGTGACAGCTTGCTGGCAAGCAACATGGGCCGCGCCAACAAGGCCAGTTACGACATCCGCCAGAAGGGCCTGTACGGCGCCTGGCGCGTCAAGCCAGTCGAGGACCTGACCTTGGTACTGGGTACCCGCGTGAGCTGGTTCGACTACAGCTGGGACTCGATCGACTTCAATGGCCCGAACGATCCGGGCAATCGTTATCCCACCAGCCGCATGACCGAAACCGGGCAAGTCACCCCGTACGCGGGCTTTGTCTACGACCTGACTCGCGAGTGGGCCTGGTACGCCAGCTACACCGACGTGTTTATCCCGCAAACCGAACGCGCGGTCGGCAATACCCCGCTCAAGCCTGTGATCGGCAGTAACTATGAAACCGGCCTGAAGGCCGAGCTGCTCGACGGACGGATCAACACATCGATCGCGCTGTTCCGTTACGATCAGGAAAACCGCGCAGTCACCGATACCGCCTCGGGTTTTGCCTGTGACGACTGGTACTGCTCCACGGCCGCCGGCAAGGTCCGCAGCCAGGGCGTAGAAGCCGAGATCAGCGGCGAAGTGCTCAGCGGCCTGCAGTTGTTTGCCGGCTACACCTACAACACCACCAAATTCCTTGACGACCCGGACGAAGAAGGCCGCGTGTTCAGCCAGTGGACGCCCAAGCACATGCTGCGCGCCTGGGCCGACTATCAGCTACCGGTGGATGACCAGCGCTGGAGCACCGGCCTGGGCTTCACCACGCAAAGCCACACCCTCGGTTACGAACGTACCTACAGCGTGCCCGGCTACACCGTGTGGAGCGCACGCGTTGCCTATCAGCTGACCCCGGAAGTCAACCTGGCGGTCAACGCCAACAACCTGTTCGACAAGAAGTACTGGGTAGCGGGCTTCAACCAGCTCAATGGCAGCAACAACTACGGCGAGCCGCGCAACTTCATGCTGACGGTCAAGTACACGCCGCAGTTCTGAGGCCTGGGTCAGTCCAGCAAGGGCCACTGCGCCAGTGGCCAGTAGCGGCCCTTGCGTGACTCGTACAAGGTGAAGTGGCGCGCACTGAGGAAAAACTCCGGCGCGCTGGCGGCCTCTGGCAGCTGGCCGCGGAACTCCCGTGCCAAGGTCAGGTGCGGGCGGTATTCGCGCGACTCGCGGGCAATCCCCAACGCTAGCGCCGCCTGCTCCAGCGCATAGACCAGTTGGCGCAGCGCTGGGGGAGTTTGCTCAGCTTCGAGCACCAACACGCCAGGGCGCGGCCACACCTGCAACCGGTCCAGCACCAGGCGCAGCGGCGCCTGCGGACGGGCAATGCTATCGACTGCCGCACACAACGCCGGCAGCTGCGCCGCGTCGACATCCCCCAGAAACAGCAAGGTCAGGTGGAAGTTTTCTGCCGGCACCGGTTTACCGCTGCGTAAACCCAGCTCACGTCGCCATTGCGCAATTGCACGATGCTGCGCCTCGCTCAGTGACAGGGCGAAAAACAGACGTTTGAAAGGGCTGCCAGTGGGGCGTGCTTCCTTGGCCATGGGCATTCCTGATGGGTGAAGGCGAACCTGAGTGTACCGCTTCCCTAGTCTATAAATCGGCAAAAAACCAGTTGAAACGTTTGCGCAATCGGTAGGCCATTGAACCAAAGTCACCCCGATTGGATGTAACAAGAGGTACAAAGTCCTACGACGATTGTTTATGCTGGCGCGCTTACGCCATGGCGCATGGCCATTTTCGACAAGTATCCGTTCATGAAAATTGCACTCGTACTGATCTTCGTTCTCTCGATCGCCTATGTTCACCTACGCGGTCGGGTACGACACAAGTTGACTCGCCAACTGGGCGATCACTCAAGTTTCCTGGCTCCGGTCAACAGCTTCCTGTACCTGTTCTCCAAGCACCCGGCCAAGCCTTACCTGCCGGTGGAGTCTTTCCCCGAGCTGCAACCGCTCAAGGACCATTGGCAGGAAATCCGCGAGGAAGCCCAGCAGTTGCTGCACGTGGGCGAGATCAAGAAGTCCGATAACTATGACGATGTCGGTTTCAACTCGTTCTTCAAGACCGGTTGGAAGCGCTTCTACCTGAAGTGGTATGGCGAGAGCCACCCCTCGGCTATGAACCTGTGCCCACGGACCACCGAGCTGCTGCAGGGTATCGGCACGGTTAAAGCGGCGATGTTCGCCACCCTGCCGCCCGGCGCCAAGCTGGTGCGCCACCGCGACCCGTATGCCGGCTCGTACCGCTACCACCTAGGCCTGGACACGCCGAACGACGATGGCTGCTACATCGACGTGGACGGCGAGAAGTATTCCTGGCGCGATGGCGAGGCAGTAGTGTTCGACGAGACCTACATCCATTACGCCGCCAACACCACCGAGCACAACCGGATCATCCTGTTCTGCGACGTCGAGCGGCCGCTCAAGTACCGTTGGGCGACCGCGTTCAATCGCTGGTTCAGCCGCAATGTCATGGCCGCTGCTGCGGCGCCCAACAATGCCAATGACAAGACTGGCGGCATCAACCGCCTGTTCACCCGCATCTACAAGATCCGTGAACGCGGCAAGGCGCTGAAAAAGCGTAATCGCATGCGCTACTACCTGGAGAAATGGGCAGTGGTGGCAGCATTGCTGTTGCTGTTCATCTACATCTGAACCCCTGCTGGGCAACGTGGGAGCCAACTCAGACGCTCCCACGGTGTCGACAGGTTCGTAAGTCGTAGTTTTTTCCGACCATCTTCCCCCCTCCTCGCCGCGCACATTCGACTAGCCTGAAAGCTCCTGCCGTAAACCCCACAAGGTGAAGACAATGAGCATGATGGACTGGGACGCCTACCGTAAGCAGCTGATGGCCGGCATCGGCGATCTCAAGCAACTGTCGCCCGATACCGTGGCCGGCTACATGACCGCCAGCGGCGCCGGGGCCAAGACCAACCACCTGGACGCCAAGACCCGCGAACTGATCTCCCTGGCCGTGGCCGTGACGACCCGCTGCGACGGCTGTATCGCGGTGCATTCGCAACAGGCCGTCAAGCACGGCGCCAGCCGCGAGGAGATCGCCGAGGCGCTGGGCGTGGCGGTGGCGATGAACGCAGGGGCGGCGCTGGTCTACTCGGCGCGCGCGCTGGATGCGGTGGGCAAGACCAGCGAGTAAACCCCAGCCAGCGTCGCCGCCCTTGCGCGGCGACGCTGCGCCCACCAGACTTGGCGGCCAAGCCTGCGCAGGAACCGCCATGATTCACATCCGCCCCATGACCCCGGAAGACTTCGAACGCTTCTGGCCGACTTTCCAGAGCATCGTCCAAGCCCGCGAGACCTATGCCTACGACCCGCAGCTGAATGCCGAACAGGCACGCCAGTTGTGGCTGGAGCTGCCCCTGCGCACGTTGGTGGCAGAACAGGACGGTGAGTTGCTCGGGTCGTACTTTCTCAAGGCCAACGCCGCTGGCCCCGGCGCGCACGTGGGCAATTGCGGCTACATGGTCTGCCCGGCAGCACGCGGGCGCGGGGTGGCCAAGCTGATGTGCGAGCACTCGCAGAAGTTGGCGCGCCAAGAAGGTTTTCTCGCCCTGCAGTTCAACTCGGTGGTGGCCACTAACGAGGTGGCCGTGGCGCTCTGGCACACGCTGGGGTTCGAAACGGTCGGGCGCCTGCCCAAGGCCTATCGGCATGCCCGGCTGGGGTTGGTGGATTGTTTGGTGATGTACAAATGGCTGGCCGACGAGCCGGTGGTGGAGAAGCCTGCGCTGTTGATCGGGCGCAAGAATATCGAGGCGCGGGTGTCCCGGCGGCGCGGACGCTAACAGCAGCATTTTGCGCTGTCTGTACCGGCCTCTTCGCGGGCAAGCCCGCGAAGGGGCCGGTGCAGGCAACAGCTACCTGACGCCTAACTCAGAACGCCAGACCTACCTTGACACCAAACTCATCGCGCTTGAGCTTGGTGTTATCGGCTACCGGCGAATCCTCATCGAGCTTGTACTCGGTGCGGGTGTAGTAAACCCCGGCATAGATCGGCATGCCGCCTTGCTGGTTCATCAGCAGGCTGACCTCGGCATACGGATTGGTGCGGTCCTTCATGTCGACGGTGTCGCTGCCAAAATCATCCACCTTGAGCTTGGCGCGGCCATCGATCGTGTGCCGTGCGCCCACTTCAACGCGCAGGGTCGCGGCATCGAACTGATGGTTGTAGCCCAGCGCAGCCTTGGCGAACGGCGACTTGTAGGTCAGCTCGGTGTCCAGGTCGTTGAGCTCAGGCTCAAAGCGCGACCAGTCATAGCCACCGCCGACGGTGATGTCGACGAAGTTGCGCGCATCCAGCGCGGCGCGCCAACCCAGGTCGAGGTCGATCTGGGCTTCCTTGAGCTTGTTGTCGTTCTTCTTGCCATATTTGGCCTCGGCGCCAACCTGATAGATCAAGCCGGATTCAGCGGTCATCTTGTTGCCGAAGTTGGCGAATACACCGCCCTGGCCCAGGTGATCGGTCTCGGACTGCGAGCCGCCCTCATACTTGAACTTGTCGTAGCTACCCAGCACACCGAAGGTGAACAGTGGATCGGTGCTTGGCGCGGCAGAGGCCGCCAGGGGAGCGCCCAACAGGGCAAGCAGGCAAGAGTGACGCAGCAGATTACGGGTGGACATTCGCGGAAGTCTCCATGACGTGAATGTTGATGGGAATCGCTCGCTTCGAGGCACGCTGAATGTGAAAAGTTCGAAAAAAAATCAGTAAAAACTCATAAACCTGCGTCCCATCACAGAAATTTCCTACTGCGCTGCGTTGACGCCCCCTGCATTCGGTGGTCAGATGCGCGCCAGTTTCAGGTGTCCTGCGCCGCCGTGCGCAGGGTGAAACGGGAAGCCGGTGCGTCGTGTTCACGACAAGTCCGGCGCTGCCCCCGCAACGGTAAGCGAGCGAAATCTTCGACAGACCACTGTGCGCATGCATGGGAAGGTGAAGGTTTCTTGATCCTCGCAAGCCCGGAGACCGGCCTGAAGCTTCAGTTGGCAAACCCGCGGTGGGCGGGCGCAGGCCGGTTTGCGCGTGCGCGCCTGCGCCCGTGCGTGCTCGTCTTTGCGTTGTTTCCACCGGGAACCATTTCTTCCTGCAGCAGTGGAACGACATGTCCCGTACAAGCAAGCTTCACACCCTGGCGGCCTGCCTGGCCGTTTCCCTTCCGGCCCTGGCCGATGAACCTCAACGCGCAGTGCTGGCCCTGCCTTCGACAGCGATCACCGACGTGCGCGACGAACCGCGCGTCGACCTGGCCACGCCGACCCAAGCAGGCTCACGCCTGGGCCTGAGCGCCCTGGAAACCCCGGCCAGCACCAGCAGCATCAGCGCCGAACAGATCCAGCAACGCAGCAACCTCACCGTGCAAGACGCCGTCAGCCGTTCGCCCGGCATCACCTTCATCGGCAACCCAGGCGATGGCGGCACCGCGCTCTCGGCACGCGGCTTTACCGGCCACGGCTCGGTAATGACCCTGTTCGACGGTGCCCGGCTGTATACCGGCGCAGGCACCCAGACCTTCCCGGTCGATCCGTGGATGGTCGAGCGTATCGACGTGATTCGTGGCCCTGCCTCGGTGCTCTACGGTGAAGGCGCCACCGGTGCGGTGGTCAACGTGATGCCGAAAAAACCCTTCGCAGGCGAGATCCGCAATCACCTGCGCCTGGGCTATGGCTCCTGGGACCGCTCCCAGCTTGGCCTGGACAGCGGCGGCAGCCTCAGCGAGCGCTTGAGCTACCGGATGACCCTGAACAAACAACAGGGCAACGGTTACGTCGACCGCGGCGACTCGCGCAACCTGGCCCTGAGCGCCGCGCTGCGCTTCGATGCCACGGACGATTTGAGCTTCACCCTCGCCCACGAGCGCGGCGATGCCGAGCCGATGAACTACTTCGGCACGCCATTGATCGACGGTCATTACCGCGACAGCCTGCGCAAGAAAAACTACAACGTGCGCAACGACGTGCTGCGCTACCACGATGAGTGGACCCGCCTGAACACCGAGTGGACCCTCAGCGACAACGTCAGCGCCAGCAACCAGCTGTACTACATCAAGAGCCGTCGACACTGGCGCAATGCCGAGAACTACAACTGGGACGCAGCCCAAGGCCAGCTGCTGCGCAATGGTTTTCTTGAGATCAAGCACAACCAGGAGCAGATCGGCGATCGCCAAAGCTTCACCTTCGACCACTCGCTGTTCGGCCTGGCCAGCAAGACCGTGGTCGGCGCCGAGTACAACAAGATCCGCTTCAAGCTCACCAACAACGCCCCCTACAACGACATCGGCGGCGACTACATCGACCCGTGGGACCCAGCGCCCGGCTGGTTCGACAGCCAAAGCGCGCTGCGCCCGCGCACCCGAAGCACCACCCACACCTTCGCCCTGTTCGCCGAGAACCGCACCCAACTGACCGAGCGCCTGTCGTTGGTCACCGGGATTCGCCGCGACCAGAACCACATCGACCGCGACAACCTGCTCGATGGCAGCCGCAGCGACCGCAGCCTCAATGGCGGCAACTGGCGCGCAGGCTTGGTGTTCGCCGTCACCGACGACCTGTCGCTGTATGGCCAGTACTCCACCAGCGAGGACGGCGTGAACAACCTGGTCAGCCTCAGCCCGACGCAGATGGACTACGACCTGACCAAGTCCAAGCAAACCGAGCTGGGCCTCAAGCAGCGCTTCTGGGACGGCCGCGGTGAGTGGACCTTGGCGGCGTATCACATCGTCAAGAAGAAACTGTTGGTCGACAACCCGATCACCCACCAGCCACAACAGGCTGGCCAGCAAAGTTCGAACGGCCTGGAAGCCAGCGTGGAACTGGCCTTGGCCAACCAATGGCATGTCTCGGCCAACGCCTCGCTGGTGCGCGCCAAGTTCGATGACTTCGATGAAGTGGTCGCAGGGGTGGCGGTGGACCGCAGTGGCAACCGCCCGGACAACGTGCCACGGCGCAGTGCCAATGTGTGGTTGAGCAAAGGCTTTGGGCAGGCGCTGGATGCTGGTGTTGGCCTGCGTTATGTCGATGCGCGGTATGCCGACACGGCCAATAGCAAGCGCATCCCGGGGTATACCGTGGTCGATGCCAATCTGGGCTGGCAGGTGCTGCCGGATGTGCGCCTGGGGCTGCAGCTGAACAACCTGCTCAACCGCGATTATGTGGTGTCGGCGTACAGTGGCGAGCAGTGGTTGCTGGGGGCGCCGCGCTCGTACTTTGCGACGGTGGATTACAGCTTTTGATCGATTGAGGCAGTGCTGACGTCATCGCGGGCAAGCCCGCTCCTACAGAGGGTGCCGTTGGCCCTGTAGGAGCAGGCTTGCCCGCGATAGCGCCTGTCGCATCTCACCAACACCAGACCCGCACAAAAATCCTATCACTCTCAAACCAAATAGTTATAAGATAACGTTTCATTTGATATCCATTCCTGCCTGCGACCCCTCCCATGACAAGCGCCAGCGCCACCCCCACCCTGCTCACCCAGCGCCTGCAAAGCATCGATGCCCTGCGCGGCCTGGTAATCGTGTTCATGCTCCTGGATCACGTGCGTGAAACCTTCTTCCTGCATCGCCAGGTCAGCGACCCCATGGCCATCGACGCCACCGACCCGTCGCTGTTCTTCAGCCGGACCTTGGCTCACCTGTGCGCGCCGGTGTTCGTCCTGCTGACCGGTCTTTCCGCCTGGCTGTATGGCGAAAAATACCAGGGCCGGGGCGATGTCTCGGCGTTCCTGTTCAAGCGTGGGCTGTTCCTGGTGGTGCTGGAGTTCACCCTGGTCAACTTCGCCTGGACCTTCCAGCTGCCACCCAGCGTGATCTACATGCAGGTGATCTGGGCCATTGGCGTGAGCATGATCGCCCTGTCGCTGCTGGTCTGGCTGCCACGCCCTGCCCTGATCGCCCTGGGCGCGGCGATCGTCGCCGGGCACAACCTGCTCGACGGCCTGCACTTCGCGCCAGGGTCGTGGATGCATGTGCCGTGGGCGATCCTGCATGACCGCGGCTGGCTGGAGTTCTCTGACAGCCTGCGCCTGCGCACCTCGTACCCGGTTCTGCCGTGGATCGGGGTAATCGCCCTCGGCTATGGCCTGGGCCCATGGTTCACCCGCGCCAGCGATGCTGGCGAGCGTCAGCACCGGTTGTTGCTGGTCGGTGCGTTGGCCCTGCTGGGCTTTCTCGTGCTGCGCATGCTCAACGGCTATGGCGAAGCGCCGTGGAGCAGCTACCCGACGCTGACGCAAACGCTGATGAGCTTCTTCAACATCACCAAGTACCCACCGTCGCTGTTGTTCCTGACCCTGACCCTGGGCGCCGGCCTGCTGCTGTTGCGTGGTTTCGAGCGCGCCGGGCAGGCACGCTGGATCAGTGTCCTGGCGGTGTTCGGCGCCGCACCGATGTTCTTCTACCTGCTGCACCTGTACGTGCTCAAGCTGCTGTACCTGGCCAGCGTGGCCCTGTTTGGCCTGAACCACGGCGATTACTTCGGCTTCGACAGCATCGGCGCGGTGTGGCTGGCAGCGCTGCTGCTGGCGGTCTCGCTGTACTTGCCAGTGCGCTGGTTCGCCCGGCTCAAGGCGCGCCGGCGCGACATCGCCTGGCTCAAGTACCTGTGAAAAGCGTTTCACCCGGCGGCCTGATGGTCTACCATGCCGCCCGCCGGTTTCCACCACGGAAATAATAGGGAATCCCCGGCCTGCCCTCATGCAGGCCAACTGGAACTGCCCCCGCAACTGTAGGTGCCGAGCCCGCTCCATCGATGCCACTGGATCCGCTGATCCGGGAAGGCTGGAGCCGGGCGCAGACGCACCAGTCAGGAGACCTGCCGGCCTACATATTCCAACCGGCGGGGTGTCCGGGATGGTCATCTCCACCCTTGCCAGGGTGTGGCCTGTTGCCTTGCGCAACGGGCTCGGCGATGCCTGTCCGTGCGTTCATTCCGTGAACTGTTCGATAGGAGATCGCCCCATCATGCTGCCTCGTTTCGCCGCCCTGCTCGCCGGCCTGAGTCTGACCGGCCTGGCCCAAGCCGCCGCCACCCACTACCCGTTGACGGTCGACAACTGTGGCGCACCGCAGACCTTTGCCCAGGCCCCCGAGCGTGCCGTGACCATCGGCCAGGCGGGCACCGAGATGCTCTACGCATTGGGCTTGGGCGAAAAATTGGCCGGCACTTCGCTGTGGTTCAACAATGTCCTGCCTGAGTACAAAGCGCAGAACGACAAGGTCGAGCGCCTGGCTGACAACGACCCAAGCTTCGAGGCCGTGGTCGGCAAGCGCCCGCAACTGGTGGCGGTACAATTCGAGTGGATGGTCGGCGCCCAGGGCGTGGTCGGCACCCGTGAGCAATTTGCCGAGCTGAACATTCCCACCTACCTGTTGCCCTCCGATTGCGAAGGCAAGGACAACCTGGTCGGCGCCGACGGCACCCGCCTGCAACCGTTCCAGATCGACAGCATCTACAAGAGCGTCAGCCAGCTGGCCGAGATCTTCGACGTGCAAGCGCGCGGCAGCGCACTGAATGCCGAACTCAAGGCGCGCCTGGACAACGCCAAGCAGCAGTTGGCCGGCAAGGACCTGTCGCACACCTCGGCGCTGTTCTGGTTCTCCAGTGCCGACCTGGATATCGACCCGTACGTCGCCGGTCGCCAAGGCGTGGCCGACTTCATGCTGCAAACCCTGGGTGTGCGCAATGTGGTCGAGTCCACCGAAGAGTGGCCCACGGTCGGCTGGGAAACCCTGGCCAAGGCCAACCCGACCTGGCTGATCATCGCGCGCATGGACCGTCGCCGCTTCCCAGCCGATGACTACCAGAAAAAACTGGAGTTCTTGCGCAACGACCCGGTCACGCAGAACATGGATGCGGTCAAGCAAGGGCGGATCGTCGTTCTCGACGCCGACGCCATGCAGGCCGGTATTCGCCTGTTCCGTGGCCTGGAAACCCTGTCTAGCGCCTTCGCCTCCGGTAAAGCCGCGCAACCATGATCCGCCTGCTGCCCTACACCGCCCTGGCCCTGGCCGCGCTGGTCGCGGCCCTGTTGGCGGGCATCGCCATCGGTGAGACGCCATTGTCGCCAAGCGTGGTCTATCAGGTGCTGGCCAACCAGTTGTGGAGCGCCGGCTACCCGGTCGACCCGATCGATGCCGGCATCATCTGGAACTATCGCCTCACCCGCACCCTGGTCGCCGCGGCGTGCGGCGCCGGGCTGGCAACCTGCGGGGTGATCCTCCAGGCATTGCTGCGCAACCCGCTGGCCGAACCCTATTTGCTGGGTCTGTCGGCCGGGGCCTCGACCGGCGCGGTGGCAGTCGGCCTGCTCGGTCTGGGCGGTGCGGCGCTGACGATGTCCGGTGGCGCCTTTATCGGCGCCCTCGCCGCCTTTGGCCTGGTCTTGCTGCTGTCGCGTGCCAGTGGCCCCACTAGCAGCAACGCCCAGGTGATTCTTGCCGGTATCGCAGGCTCGCAGCTGTTCAGCGCGCTGACGGCATTTCTCATTACCAAGTCGGCAACCGCTGAACAGGCGCGGGGCATTCTGTTCTGGCTGCTGGGCAACTTAAGCGGTGTGCGCTGGCCTTCGGTGTGGCTGGCGTTGCCAGTCGCCCTGCTGGGGCTGGCGGTGTGCTTGTGGCATCGGCGCGCCTTGGACGCGTTCACCTTCGGCGCCGACTCGGCTGCCTCGCTGGGCGTCCCGGTCCGGCGCACGCAATTGCTGCTGATCAGCTGCGCAGCACTGGTGACCGCAGTGATGGTGTCGATCGTCGGCGCCATCGGCTTTGTCGGGCTGGTCATCCCGCATGCCCTGCGCCTGCTGCTTGGCCCCGGGCATAGCCGCCTGCTGCCAGCCAGTGCCCTGGGCGGGGCGCTGTTTCTGATCAGCGCCGATATCCTTTCGCGCACGCTGATCAGCGGCCAGGTGATCCCGGTGGGCGTGGTCACGGCGCTGATTGGCGCGCCGGTGTTCGCGTTGATTCTGGTCAGCCGCAGGGGGCGCCCATGACGATAATGACAGCCTTGCAGGTGGCGCCGTTGTCCTGCCTGGGCCTCAGTTTGCGCCTGGGCGGGCGCACGGTGCTGCAAGACATCGACCTGGCAGTGATCCCTGGCGAAACCCTGGGCGTGGTCGGCCCCAACGGTTCGGGCAAGTCGACCCTGCTCAAACTTCTGGCCGGCTTGCTCAAACCCAGTAGCGGCACGGTGCAATTGCTTGGCGAGCCCCTGGCGCAGATGCCCCGGCGCCGGGTTGCACAGGGCCTGGCCCTGGTCGAGCAACAAGCCGACACCAGCGACGCCATCAGCGTCTACGATGCCGTGGCCCTCGGCCGCACGCCGTGGTTGTCGGCCCTCGCGCCGTTCTCTAAAGACGACCGCAGCATCGTCGAACAGGCCTTGCTCAACCTCGATGCGCTGCACTTGCGCGAGCGGCTCTGGCATAGCCTGTCGGGTGGTGAGCGTCAGCGCGTGCACATCGCCCGCGCCTTGGCGCAACGACCGCAGGTGCTTTTGCTCGACGAGCCGACCAACCACCTGGATATCCAGCACCAGTTGAGCCTGTTGCAACAGGTGCAGGCGCTGCAGGTAACGACCCTGGTCGCGCTGCACGATCTCAACCAGGCACTGACTTGCGACCGTCTGGCAGTGCTCGACCAGGGCCGTCTGGTCGCGCTTGGCAAGCCACTTGAGGTGCTCACCCCTGAGCGTCTGCTGAGCACCTTTGGCGTGCACGCCCACTACCTCACCGACCCTTACGACGGCGCGCGCATCCTGCGCTTTCGCGCCCCCTGAACCTGGAAGTTCTCGCTATGCTGTTGCGCCCGTTTGCCCTGCTGCTTTCTAGCGCCCTGCTCGCCCCGCAGGCCTTGGCTGAAGTCCATGAAGTGAAAATGCTCAACCGTGGCGCCGACGGCGCAATGGTCTACGAGCCGGACCATCTGCGCATCGCGCCGGGCGACAGCGTGCGCTTCTTGCCTACGCAGAACGGGCACAACGCAGCCAGCATCGCCACCCTGCTGCCCACCGGTGCCGAGCCGTTCAAGAGCAAGCTCAACCAGCCCGTCGAGCAGACCTTCAGGGTACCGGGGCTGTACGGCATCCAGTGCATTCCACACCTGGCCATGGGCATGGTCATGCTGATCCAGGTCGGCGAGCCGACCGGGCATACTCAGTCGCTGCCAGACAACCTCCCCGCCCGCGCCAAAGCCCGCCTGCAGGTGCAACTGGAGAAACTGGAGGCTGGTCAATGAGCCCTTTGCTACGCATGACCCTGGCGCTGCCCTGGCTGGGCATCAGCGCCCTGGCCGCGGCTGAGTCTGCCCAGTCGCAGTCCAACGGCTTTGTCCAAGACAGCACCTGGAGCCTGCTCAACCGCAGCGTGTTCGACCAGCGCGACTACCGTCATGGGGGCAGCAACAGCAGCGCGCGCAACGCCTACAAGCCGCGCAGCGAACGCAACGGTAAAGCCGAGGAATGGGCCTACGGCCTGATGGGCAGCGTGCAGTCCGGCTTCACCCAAGGCCTGATCGGCGTCGGCGTCGATGCCCATGCCTACCTCGGCGTGCAGCTCGACAGCGGCGGCGGCCGCGCCGGCAAAGCGCGCCTGCTGGGCGTGGACAATCAGGGCCACCCGAAGAACGAGTACAGCCGTGGCGGCGCGGCGCTCAAGCTGCGCCTGTCCAACACAGTGCTGTCCTATGGCGAGCAGCGAGTCAAGACGCCCGTTTTCAGCTCCTCGGACAGTCGCCTGCTGCCCGAGACCGCGACCGGACTGTTCCTTACCAGCAACGAGATCGACACCCTCAAGCTGGTCGCCGGGCATTTCACCGAAAGTACCGACCGCAACGCCTCCAGTCACAATCAAGGCTTCGTGGTGAATTATTCCAATGCACGCAAGGGCAACAGCTTCGACCTGGCCGGTGCGGTGTGGAACCCGAGCAGCGCAGTCAGCGCCAGTCTCTACACTTCGCGCTATGAGGACAGCTGGAACCAACACTACCTGGGCAGCACCCTCAGCCATGCCCTGGATGATCGGCGCAGCCTGAGCCTGGATCTCAACCTGTACCGCACCAGCGACACCGGCAAAGCCCTCTCCGGGCAGATTGACAACACCACCTGGAGCCTGGTCTCGCGCTACAACCACGGGCCGCACGGCTTCAGCCTCGGTTGGCAGCAGGTCGATGGCAACACCCCGTTCGACTATGTCACCCGCGGCGCGATCTTCATCAGCAACGCCGTGCAGCTGTCCGACTTCAACGCCCCCAACGAGAAGTCGTGGCAGGCGCGCTATGACCTGAACATGGGCGCCTATGGCGTGCCCGGGCTGAACCTGACCGCGCTGTATGTACGCGGCTTCGATATCGATGGCAGCCATGTCGATCAGCATGGCGGCTATGCGTACCTGGGCTATGGCAAGGGCGGCAAGCACTGGGAGCGTGATCTGGAAGCGCGCTACGTAGTGCAAAGCGGCAAGGCCAAAGGCACTGCCTTCTCGCTGCGTCACAACATGCATCGGGGCAATACCGCGCAAGCCGAGCTGGATGCCGATCAGATTCGCTTGGCGGTCGAGTTCCCTTTGACGGGTGGGTTCTGAAGCGCAGCGCTAGCTTAGCGACAACTGCATATGGGTGGTACGCCAAAGCGGATCCTGTTCGACATCGATTATCTCGAACCCCTGGCGCTCCCAGAAGCTGATCGCCCCCGGCAAGAACGGATGAGTATGCAGGTACAGCAGCTCGACCCCGGCGTTCACCGCGCATTCGCGCAACGCCTGGAACAGCGCCTGAGCCAGACCACAGCGGCGATAGTCCGGCAGGACGAACAATCTGACGATCTCAACCGTGTTCACCCCGCGATAATTGAGTTGGGCAAAGCGCTGGTCGTAAGGCAGATAGCCAATGGCTGCGACCAAGCGAGCTTGGTCACGAGCGATCAGAAAGTGGCCGTCGCCGTCCAGGTAAGTTGCGGCAAAACGCCCGAGGTCAGCAGGCAGTGGTGCTCCCGCCAGCATGGGAAAAAGCGCACGGCGGGCGCTATCGACAAAGGACACTACCTCATCGATGGCATCAGGGTTTACCGAGGTGATCGTCCAGCTATTCATTGCACTCTAGGCCGTGGGCAAAGGCGGTTTTCTACGCGATTGGCAGGGCCTTGGCAAATCACCTGATTCCAGGCGGCACCTCGGCCCTGGTTGGCGCCTACTTGAAGTAATAACCATCAAGGCTGCCCTTGCCGAAATACCGCTCGTATTCCTGCATGGCGTAAAGGTCCATCATGCCGGCGATATAGTCAGTCACCAGACGTTTGCGGTCCCCTTGGACCGAGCGCAGCTCTGGCGGCAGGAGCATGTTGTCCTTGTTGTAGCGTTCATCGGTATAGACCTCGAACAGCCTGCGAATAACCTGCTCGCCGCGCTTTTCGTAGAGTTGCACGTCCTTCTTGCGCAAGATGGCCTTGAACAGCAGTTTCTTC
This sequence comes from Pseudomonas urmiensis, assembly GCF_014268815.2. Lineage (NCBI taxonomy): Bacteria > Pseudomonadati > Pseudomonadota > Gammaproteobacteria > Pseudomonadales > Pseudomonadaceae > Pseudomonas > Pseudomonas urmiensis. The sequence goes on along the minus strand of NZ_JABWRE020000001.1, from coordinate 1,843,672 downwards.
AGGCCCTCGGCCAGTTTACCGTGCTGCTTGTAGCCAAGTTTGCCGCCGACCAGTCCGATATCTTCACACAGGGTATTGACGATCTTGGAGGTCAATTCCTTCTTCAACACCATGGCGTATTCCTCTGACGACCCGGAACGGCGAGCCTGCATGGCATCGTTCTGGACCTCCTTGGCCAGGCGCTCGATCGTGTCGTAGGCGTCGGAAAACTTTTCACTGATCTTGAACTCGTGCAGGATCTCGCCAAGGCTGATCAACCCGAAACTCAAGGCGTCTTCCAGATCATGCGCGGCGTAGGCGATCTCGTCGGCCAGGTCCATGATTTCGGCATCGATGCTTTTGACGATCTGCACATCGTGCTTGGCCAGCTCGCCAGTTAAAAACGCATGATCGTCGTCATAGAGAAATTTCTTCGGGTCGTCTTGGCGAAGATGGAAGTACTTGGTCACTCCCATCAGGGTGCGCACATTCAGGTTCAATCCGTCGTAGGCATGGTGCTTGCGCTCCAAGGTGCGCAGGATGCGAAACGCCTGGGCGTTGCCTTCATAGCCGCCACAGCTCTGGCACAGCTCATTGAGCACGGTTTCACCGTGATGGCCAAACGGCGGGTTGCCGATATCGTGGGCAAGTGCTGCGGCTTCGGCGACCACCGTGTCCTTGAGTTCCAGGTCGCTGGCGATCGAGCGGGCGATCTGCGCGACCTCAAGGCTGTGGGTCAAGCGATTGCGATTGAAGCGCCCGGCGTCGATCCACAGCAGCTGCATCTTGCCTTGCAGGCGACGGAACGACGAAGAATAGAGAATCCTTGCATAGTCGCGCATCAGACCCTGGCGACCGCCAGAACGGCCATCGTTGTGCGAAACCACGCGGTATTCCAGCCGCGATACCCGCTGTTCCTGCTCGCGGGCATAGTCTTTGACATCTTTCTCATACATGGGCTCATCCTTAGCTAATCAATCAAACCGTCGCGTGCCAATCACGCCGGCAGGCGAAAAGGCAGCCGCGATACATCACAGGCGGCCACATCACGTTCGAACTGCGCATGGCTGTAATCGCGTGGGTAATAGGAAAAACACTTCAGATCAAAGTAGTCGCTTTGCGTCATGTAGCGCCTGGACAATGCCAGGCTCTCAAGCTCGGCCTGCTCGGAACTGAGCTCAGCGCTCAGGTGCATCTGGGTCACGCCACCGGCCTGGGCACTGGCAGGGTCAACCGGCGATGCGCCGAGCAAACGCAGCTCTTGTAGAAAATCTGCGCAATGGCTGTTCGGCCCATAGACCACCACCGGCCCCACCGACAGGCCTTTGAAGTACTGGGCGTGGGCATCCAGCCAGCGCCGCGTTTCATCCAGCGTGCGCGCCGTTTCCCCGGCATACAGCAGCACGTTGAGCTTGACCCAGATGCCGTGGCTGGCGCAGGTTTCGAGCAGCTCGCTGGCCGCGTCGAGATAGCGCCTTGGCTCAGGCGCCTTGTTCATGTGCCTAAGCTGCTGCAGCGAGGCCGACTCAAGCCCCAGGTCGATCACTTTCATGCCGGCCGCCGCCAGAGCAGCCACCGCATTGGGCTTGACGCTGTCGACCCGACTTTCGCAGCGCCAGGCGACGTCGATGCCCGCGCGCTGGACCTGATCGGCAAGCTGCTCGGCCCAGCGTCGCTTAGGCACCAGGTAGGATGATTGAAAGTACGGACGCACCGTTTGATCACCATAGTCGGCGATGATGCGTTGCAGCTCCTTGACGATCAGCGTTGGCGCCTTGAGGTCTTCCAGTGGTATCGCTCGTTCTTCGCAGAACGCGCAGCCGCGGCCACAGCCGCGAGAGGTTTCAATGCTTGGCTGATAGCGTGCAAAGCCTTCGACCAGGCGATGATTCAGACCGCAATCAGCGGGTGCCTGCCATTGCCCCTGGAAATCCAGCAGGCCGGGCAGGAGCTGCTCGCCTACCCCCTGAACGATCAGATCCGCGTGCGGCAGCACTCCCTGCAGCCAAGCCTTGTCCGGACCTGTGACCCAACGTCCACCGACCACAATCCGTGCCCCCCGGTCGGCACGCTTGACTGCCTCACAGAACAGACGCGACCACTCCAGGGCATAGAAACTTGGGATCGACAGCAGCACCTGGGTATCGGCACTGATCCGCCCCTGCTGGTGCAGGCGCTGCACCAGCGCCGAGGGGTGTTCATGCTCGCCATGCACCATCAGCGTATCCAGGCCATTGACCTCACACAGCGTGGCCAGGCCCAGGGCACCGTAGTTCAAGTACAGTTGCCGCCGCGCCAGCGAGTGATCGCGTTTTTTCGGCTGCAGCAGGCCTGCAGAAACGAACAGCACCGAGCGCTGGCGGCCCTGCCTGGCGATCAGCCGCGCACCGTCAGCGCCACCGAAAATGGTTGGGCTCATGCTGGGTGGCCGCACCATTCACAGGTGTCATCGAGCGCGCCGTCGCTGGCGCCTTCGACTACAAGAATTTGCCGGTTTGGCCCTGACTGCTCGTCCTCGCGAATGCACGCCTCGCACAACGTAACCGTCGGATACTGCTCGCACGTGCGATCTGCAAGCATGTCGCCCTGCACCATGCACCTTTTCATAACGTTTCTCCCCGATTGCCAGACAAGGGCCTAAGCCCCTGATTCCCGGTCTATTCAGGTGTATGCGGGCAGGTCGTGTCAAAAACCATGCGTTTAATCAAAGTCGGGAAAAAGGCCTGATTCCGACAGGCTGGCGTGTGCTGCTAGCGAGGGAAAAACCGGTAAACTGGCCGCCTCTACCGCGCCCAAGGCCTGCCTGTCGATGATCCGCCTGCCCAAACTGCTGCTGCCCCTGCTCCTGCTCGGCGCCCTCGCCGCTTGCGACCAGAAACCGACTCGTGAAGAGCAGATCCTTGCCAACCTGCCCCTGCAGGATGCCTATGAGCACAACATCGGCCGCATGGCCGCGTTGCTCGCCATGACCCATCCGCAGGTGCCGCAAGAGCAGATCAAGGTCGTGCTGCGCAAACACCTGACCGTCGAAGACCAGCGCAACGACCTGTTCAAGCTGTACAGCGAACAGAACTTCAGCGATGCCGAGTTCGACACCATCGTCCAGGCCACCCAGGATCCAGCCAAGGCCAAGGCACTGGGGGAAACTGCCGAGGGCAAGCGGCTGAGCGAGAAGCTCACCGGGCTGATGCGCGAAAGTGCCCGGGATGAAAAGGTCCAAGCACTGGCGCAGGAGCGCATGCAGCAAGTGGAAGATGAATTGAACCAGAGCCAGTGACGTGGGAGCTTTCTGAAAGCCGCTGTTCACGCGCCCCGTCAGTTTGTTCCCGTTTCACCGTCCACATAGCTGCGATGGCGCAGAGCGAGTAAGGTTATCGCTCGCTCTGCCTGTCAGTGAGGTCAGGATTGCCACACGCCAAAAAAGGACTGCGCCTGGATCTGCGCACACTCATCCTCGTGCTCTCGGCGCTTACCGCCGTGCTCATGTTGCTGACCAGTTACTTCGCCAGCTACCGGGTGCAGCGCCAGCTGTTGATCGACCACTCACTGGAATCCAACCGGGTGTATGCCGCAAAGCTTGCGGCGATTACCGACACTTTCCTGGGCAATGGCCTACAACAGCTGAGTTTCAGCGCCGGGGTTCAAGCGTTGCAACTGAACCACAGCGCAGCGCTGCTGGCAGAAACTGAACGTTTGCTGCGCCAAAGCAGCGCCTTCAACTCAACGTTCGTCATCGACGCCCAAGGCGTGTTGCGCGCAGTGTCGCCCGCCTCACTGCGCCACTTGCTCGGCGCCAAGGTTCATTCTCCAGGCTCGCAAGAGGCATTGCGTGAGCGCCGGGCGCTGGTCTCCACGCCGTTCCTGTCATCAGCCAACAATCTGGTGGTGGCGCTGTCGCAGCCGATGTTCGACAGCCAAGGCACTTACCTGGGCTATGTCGGCGGCAGTCTGTACCTGCGCGAGCACAACATCCTCAATAGCTTGCTCGGCGAGCACTATTACCAGGATGGCTCCTACCTTTATGTGGTCGACCGCAACCGGCGCCTGCTCTATCACCCTGATGCGCAGCGGGTGGGTACGGTAGTCAGTGGCAATGAACTGATCGACCAACTCGCCACCCTCAAGGACGGGACCCGTCAGCTGACCAACAGCGTCGGCGTGCAGATGCTAGCCGGTTTTGCCACGGTGCCCAGCACTGGTTGGGGCGTGGTGGCGCAACAGCCGTTGGCGCAAACCATAGCGCCGCTGCGCCAGCTGATCCTCAATGTGATCTTCATCTCTGTCCCGCTGGCACTGGTCGGCAGCCTGTTGCTGTGGTGGCTGGCGCTGACCATCACCCGCCCGCTCTGGCAATTGGCCGCCGGCGCGCGGGCACTGGACCGCGCCGAAACCGCAGAGCGGCTGCACCGGGTCAAGGCTTGGTACTTCGAAGCTGCCGAGCTCAAACGCGCCTTATTGTTTGGTCTCAATTTGCTGCAAGAGCGCATCGGCCGGCTCAACCGCGACGCCCAGACCGACCCGCTGACCGGGCTGGGCAACCGCCGTAGCCTGGAGTTCAGCCTGTCGCTGCTGGAGGCTGAGGGGCGTGATTTCTCGGTCATCGTGATGGATGTCGATCACTTCAAACGGATCAACGATGGTTTTGGCCACGATGTTGGCGACCAGGTGTTGCGCCGCTTGGCCGAGCTGATGCGCCGCTGCTGCCGCGAAGGTGATGTACTGTGCCGTACAGGTGGTGAGGAGTTCCTGATACTGCTGCCCGGCGCGCCGCTGGAAATCGCCAGTACCGTCGCCCAGCGGCTGCGAATCTGCGTACAAGACAGCGCAATTGCACCGGTTGGCGCGGTGACCGTTTCGCTGGGTGTGGCGCAGTGGCAGGTCAGTGGCGATGAGCAACCGGCAACTACCCTAAGCAAGGCCGATCGGGCGCTGTACGCAGCCAAGCGTGCTGGGCGCAATCAGGTGAGCGTAAGCCAAGCTGACGATTGACCACCGTGCGGCACAATGTAACAAGGCTTGTCTTAATACTGTCATGTTTCCTTCATAGGATTGTCTCTGATCTGACATTTCAGCGCGCCGCCCGAGCGGCGCATCTCAGGGATGAACTGCACCATGCGTCGTGTCGTATTCAATCAGAAAGGTGGCGTCGGCAAGTCCAGCATCGCCTGCAACCTGGCCGCAGCCAGCGCTGGCGAGGGTTACCGAACGTTGCTGGTCGATCTCGACCCCCAGGCCAATGCCACCTACTACCTGACCGGGCTGGCCAACGACGACATTCCAGCGGGCATTGCCGACTTCTTCCGCCAAACCCTGTGCGCCACGCCAGAAGGCAAGAAGAACCGCGTCGCCATCACCGAGACGCGCTACCCCAACCTGCACCTGATCACCGCTAGCCCTGACCTTGCCGAGCTACAGAGCAAGCTTGAAAGCAAGTTCAAGATCAACAAGCTGCGCAAGTTGCTGGTGGCGCTGTCGGACGACTATGAGCGGATCTACATCGACACCCCGCCTGCGCTTAACTTCTACACCTTCAGCGCCATGCTGGCGGCCGAGCGGCTGCTGATCCCGTTCGACTGCGACAGCTTCTCGCGCCAGGCGCTGCTCAGCGTCATGGCCGAGGTTGAGGAGCTGCGCCAGGACCACAACGCCGCGCTGCACGTCGAAGGGATCGTGGTCAACCAGTTCGCCGCACGCACGGCGTTGCACCAGACGCTGGTCGACCAGCTGCGCGCTGAAGGCCTGCCGGTGCTGCCGGTGTACTTGAGCACTTCGATCAAGATGCGTGAGTCGCACCAGGCCTCAGTGCCGTTGGTGCACCTGGCGCCGGGGCACAAGTTGTCGCGCGAGTTCGTCGATTTGCTGGATGTGCTGGAGCGGGCCGCCTGATGGATTGATCAGCGCTTGTCCCGCGATTGGGCCAGCGCAGGCAGCACAGCAACTGCGACAATCGACCACACCCATTGCAGCGCCCATAGAATCCACCCAAATGGTAGATTCCTCGGCATGAAAACCACCCGCCAGACGCGTTCGCTGACTGCCTGGGCGCTGTATGCCAGCGTTCTGTTCAGCCTATTGCTGTGCGGCCTGCACCACGGCCAGATGAGCGGCTTGCGCCTGGCTGGGCTGGAAGGTGGTTTCTGCTCGATCACAAGCGAACATGGCCCGGCCATCGACCTGGATCATGCCGGCGGCGATCAGCACATGGCCCAGCTCGACTGCCCGGTGTGCTCCTCGTTCGCCCTCGCCGTGCCGCTGACCAGCAGCGGCTGGTCGTTCAGCCGAGTGCAGGGCAATGCCCCTTCACCCATCGTCGTGCGCAGCTGGGCACAACCGCCACCGCGCTACCTACGCCCTGCCATCAATCCCCGCGCCTCCCCCGCCGTATTCCTCGCAGCTGCAACCTTCGTCTGACCCCGTTCGGGTACGCTTGCCCGTGCGCGTGCGGTCAGCCATGACCTTTGCGTGGAACCTACAACAACATGATCCGTAATACCTCCCTGGTGCTTCTGGCAAGCACCTGCACCGTCGCCTGGGCGGACCACTCGCCCGTTGAACTCAGCGCCACCACCATCGATGCCGAGCGCGCCGCGCCTTCCGGGGTGCAACTGGACGAACCGATCCGCACCGGTTCCAAGCTGGGCCTGACCGCCCGGCAAACGCCGGCCTCGGTGAGTGTCTCGGACCGGCGCGTGATCGAAGAGCGTGGTGCCAAGGACACCCAGGACGTGATCAACGCCATGACCGGCGTGAACGCCTCGGCCAACCCCGGTTACGGCGGTTTCGTCGCCTACCGCGGCTTTACCCAAAACCAGGTCACCCAGCTCTACAACGGCATCAACCTGGGCTACAGCAGCGCCACCCGGCCGGTGGACGCCTGGGTGATCGACCGGGTCGAGCTGATCGGCGGGCCGTCATCGTTCCTGCATGGCGCAGGCGCCGTGGGCGGCTCGATCAACTACATCACCAAGCTGGCCAGCCGCGATGAGCAGATCATCGATGGGCGGATTCGCTATGGCAGCTTCGATGACTCGGAAGTCGCTTTTGGCATCAACCAGGCGCTGGCCAGCAACCCGGCAGATGCCCATCACTTCCTGCGCCTGGATTTCAGCCGTGGCCACAGCAACGGCTACATCGACCGCAATGAACGCGACACCGACAGCCTGGCGATATCCCTGCTCAGCGACCTGAACCCTAACCTGACCCACACCCTCGCCTTCGAGTACCAGCAGGACAAGGAACGCAGCCCTTACTGGGGCTCGCCGATTCTGCCAGGTCGCAGCACGATGAAGATCGACAACAGCCGCCGCTTCGAGAACTACAACGTCGCCGACGGGCGCTATGAGCAGCGGGTGCGCTGGCTGCGTTCGATCCTCGACTATCAGATCAGCGACAGCACCAGCGTGCAGAACACCCTCTATCACTACGACGCCCAACGCGACTACCGCAACCTCGAGCGCTACAGCTACAACGCAGACGGCAACGTACTGCGCTCAAGCCCTTACCTGCAGCGCCACGAACAAACCGTGCTGGGCGATCGTATCGAACTGCGGCACAACAACAGCCTGTTCGGCCTGGCCAGTCAATGGGCAGTTGGCCTGGACTACTCACGCATGCGCCAGGACCTCTACCCAACCTCCGGCAGCTGGAATGATGTGGTCGACCCGGACCACTTCGACCCTGGCAGCTTCGAGGATATTCCTGGGGTCAACGCCGGCTTGACCAAGCAGCGTCACCACCAGGTCACCAACCGCGCCCTGTTCGCCGAGAACCGTCTGCAGCTGACCGATCGCCTGGCCCTGCTGACTGGCCTGCGTTACGACTACCTGGATATGCAGGTGACCAACTATGGCGCCGTCACGCCAACCAGCCCGGCCTACTTCGAACGCCGCTGGGAGCCACTGAGCGGGCGCATTGGCCTGACCTACGAACTGACCCCAAGCGCCAGCGTCTACGTGCAGTACAGCACCGCCGCCGACCTGCCGGCCGGTTCACTGGCCGGGGCGACCTACTCCAACGTCGGCCTGTTCGACCTGTCCAAAGGCGAGCAGTGGGAAGCGGGGAGCAAGTTCGACTTCCTCGATGGCCGCGGTGCGGCAACCGTGGCGCTGTACCAGATCGTGCGCAAGGACTTTGCCGTACGCGACTCGAGCAACCCCAACCTGACCGTGCAAGCTGGCCAACAGACCTCGCGTGGCATCGAGTTGTCCGGCCGTTTTCAGGTCACGCCCAAGCTGCTCGCCGAGGCCAACTATGCCTATGTCGATGCGCAGTACGATGAGTTCAACGAAGCGGTCAACGGCGTGTCGGTCTCGCGCAAAGGCAACGCGCCAGTGAACGTGCCGGCCAACGTTGCCAACCTGTGGCTGACCTACAGCTTCAGCCCGGCGTGGTCGGCCGGGGTGGATGGCCGCTATGTCGACTCGGTGTATGCCGACAACGCCAACACCCTCAAGGCGCCGGCCTACACCTTGTTCGGCGCGTTTGCCCGCTACCGCCTGGATGAGCACACGGCGATCACCGCGCGGGTGCGCAACATGACCGATGAGGTGTATGCCAAGCAGGCCTATGGCTTGCAGTACTACATGGGTGCGCCGCGCACATTCGAGGTGGCGATGGATATGCGTTTCTGATTGCTGGTTGTTGGTAGGGTTTCATCTGCCCTCATCGCGGGACCAGCTGTTATGGGGCTGCTGTGCAGCCCTTCGCGGCGGTTCGGCGCCCCGACCAGCCCGCTCCCACAGGTACCGCAGTGGCTTCGAGGTCAACGGGGTGCCTGTAGGAGCGGGCTTGCCCGCGAAGAGGCCCGTGTTGCCACCACCACACCTGCTGCCCGTCATCCGCGCTGGGCTGCAACCAGCAACATCATCGGCCGCTCCAGCTCTTCGGCCAGCACCGGCATGGCCAGGACCTGTTCACTGCTGGGGGCGAATTCCTCTATCCGGCTGATCTGGAACCCCGTTTCGATCAGGGCATTGAGGGTGCTGGCCAGGGTCCTGTGGTACTTCAGCACGCCTTTGGCGAACCAGTCGGTACGCCGCTCGCCCTCTTGCGCGTAGCCATTGACCGGCCAGGTCTTGCGCCCGTCTTGGTCGAGGCTGAAGTGCGGATGCGCGGCAGCCATGTAGATCGGGTGTTCACAGGTAAACACCAGGTGCCCACCCGGGGTGAGGGACTGGTGAAGGGTGCGCAGCAAGCGGGCGAAGTCCTCGATGTAGTGGAAGGTCAACGCGCTGTAGGCCAGCTCGAATGCGGCAGGCGGCAGTTGCAGCGTCTCCAGATCGGCAATGCGGTATTCAATAGCTTGATCCTGGGTGTCACGACGGGCTCGCTCGATCATATTGTTTGAAATGTCCAAGCCCAGCACCGAGGCTGCACCCTGCTCACGCAGCCAGCGCGAGGCCCAGCCGAAGCCGCAGCCCAGGTCGACCACCCGCTTGCCGCCAAGCTCAGGTAACAAAGCGCGGATTGCCGGCCACTCAGGCGCACCGTCCAGGCCGAGCACCTGACGCGGCAATTGACTGTAACCTGCGAAGAAATCGCTGTTGTCGTAGATGTTCTGGGCCATGTTCCTGCTCCGTGCTCGCCTGGAAGGCGAACTCTAGCGTATTCGCGCAGGCCCACAGCAGTTAAACGTAAGCATCGGCGACATCGGCTGAAAAACACTCCCGAACGATCACCCTGCTAAACAGGAATGAATTGCATTATCCTGTCGCGCCCTCACTACTGGCACATGAAAGTCCCAGTGCGCTCATTCAAGGAAGTCTTCGTGTCAAAGCACCACTGCATCGCTCGTCTGCCTGTCATCCTGCTCGGCGTTCTTGCCTTGAGCGCCTGCAAGACCTCTGGCGTGGTCGGCAACAATGTCGACAAAGTCGATGACAAGGTCATGCAGCAGTTCACCGCCGACGTGCAACACAATCTACAGCTCAACATCCTCAGCGCCTCGCGCGGCAAACTGGTCGGCGCGGCCAGGCTGCATGTGACCTTGAACAAACGCTCCGAGCCGGTAGCCTGTAAAGTCACCGCTGCCGCACCCAAGCATTCGGCCATGTTGCCAGCCGATGTGGTGCGCTCGGACTTCGCCACCCTGGCCAAGGTCATCAAGGCGCAGTGCTGGATGACCGTGTACCCACAGGTGCCTGAACCGTTGTTTGGCGAGGACGACAGCGTCGAAATGGTCGCCCCGGTGATCGTCATGCTGCCGGCGCACTGGAAGAATGCCCACGCCAGCTGGGACTTGCGCCAGCAGCAACGCCAGTACTTCTGGCACCAGCTGATGCGCACGCAACCGGTCGACAGCATCGGCACCGCGGTGATCCGTTATCAGGCCAATGCCCAGGGCAAGGTCCAGGGCTGCCTGATCGACTTGCAGCCTACGCGCTTGCGCACTGATGCTTTTCGCCTCGACAGCGCCTTGCAGGCGCGCTTGAACAGCGCGTGCCTGGGGCTTGATCTGCAAGCGATGCCTGGCTTTGCGCCTGATCCACACGGCCGGGTGGAAGGGTATGCGTTGGTCGAATACGCGCCTTGGAAGGTGGGCCGGCCCTAAGCCGGGAGATATTGGGGCTGCTGCGCAGCCCCAATCATAGCGAACCCCCTGCTAACCCACCTGCGCCACCGCACCAATGAAGTTGGCCAACTCCGGCGTCTGCGGCGCGGCGAACACCTCGCGTGGATTGCCCATTTCATGCACCTTGCCCTGGTGCATGAACACCAGTTTGTCCCCTACCTCGCGGGCAAAGCGCATCTCGTGGGTGACCATGATCAAGGTCATGCCCTCCTTGGCCAGCTGGCGCACTACGCCGAGCACTTCGTTGACCAATTCCGGGTCGAGCGCCGAAGTGATCTCGTCGCACAGCAGCACTTTGGGCGACATCGCCAAGGCGCGGGCGATCGCCACGCGCTGCTGCTGGCCGCCTGACAAACGATCCGGATAGGCATCGAACTTCTCGCCCAGTCCGACTCGTTCGAGCATCTGGTGAGCCAGTTGCCGGGCCTCGGCCTTGCTGGTCTCTTTCACCACTTGCGGCGCCAGCATAACGTTCTCGCCAACCGTCAAGTGCGGGAACAGGTTGAACTGCTGGAACACCATGCCGACCTTCTGGCGCAGCGAGCGCAGGTCGGCGCGGGCAGCGTCGAGGTACTCGCCATCAACCTCGATCACCCCGTCACTGATTGACTCCAGGCCATTGAGGGTGCGCAGGAAGGTGCTCTTGCCAGAGCCGCTGCGGCCGATGATGGCGACCACCTCACCTTCCTCGATGCTCAGGTCGACGCCCTTGAGCACATGGTTATCGCCGTAGTACTTGTGCAGCGCGGACACTCTAAGCAGGGGCATGCAGCCTCCTTTCCAGATAACGGGCGCTCAGCGAGAGCGGATAACACAGGATGAAGTAACCCAAGGCCACCAAGCCGTAGGTCAGGAACGGTTCGAAGGTGGCGTTGGCCAGCATGCCGCCCGTCTTGGTCAGCTCGGTGAAGCCAATGATCGAGGTCACCGCCGTGCCCTTGACCACCTGCACCGAGAAGCCCACCGTCGGCGCAATGGCAATGCGCAGGGCCTGCGGCAGAATCACATGACGTAACTGCTCAAGCCGGCTCAACGCCAAGCTGCCGGAAGCTTCCCACTGCCCGCGCGGGATCGACTCGACGCAGCCGCGCCAGATCTCGGCCAGAAACGCACTGGTGAACAAGGTCAGGGCGATGGCTGCCGCCATCCAGGCCGAAACGTCGATACCGAACAGGGCGATGCCAAAGAACACCATGAACAACTGCATCAGCAGTGGCGTGCCCTGGAACAATTCGATATAGCCCCTGGCCAGAGCGCGCCACAGGCCGCTATCGGAGATCCGCGCCACCAGCAGCAACAGCCCGGCGATCCCGCCGCAGACAAACGCCACCAGCGACAGCAGCACTGTCCACTGCAAGCCGATCAGCAGGTTGCGCACGATGTCCCACAAGGTGAAATCCATTCAGCGTCTCCCCATCAGCAAGCGCTGACCGAGCCAAGCCAGCAACTGGCGCACGACAATCGCCATGACCAGGTACAGCAGCGTGGTCAGCAGGTAAGTCTCGAAGGCGCGAAAGTTGCGCGACTGAATGAAGTTGGCAGCAAACGACAGCTCTTCGGTGGCGATCTGCGAACACACCGCCGAGCCGAGCATGACGATCACGATCTGGCTGCTCAGCGCTGGCCAAACCTTGGCCAGCGCAGGCTGCAGCACCACATGGCGGAACGCTTCGAAGCGGCTCATGGCCAGTGCCGCGGCCGCCTCCAACTGCCCCTTGGGGATTGCCACGATACCTGCGCGGATGATCTCGGTGGAGTAAGCACCCAGGTTGATCACCATCGCCAGCACCGCTGCCTGCCATTCCGTCAGGCGCACCCCCAGCGCCGGCAGACCGAAAAAGATGAAGAACAATTGCACAATGAACGGTGTGTTGCGGATCAGCTCCACATACACCCCAAACAGTGCATCGAACGGCCGCAGCCGCCAGGCGCGCACCACCGCGCCAAGCACCCCGATGGCCAGCCCGAGCACGGTGCCAACCACGGTCAGTTGCAGGGTGAACAGCGCCCCTTTGAGCAACAGGTCGGCCTGGGCCAAGACCGGGGCGAAATCAAATTGGTAAGCCATCGATCAACAACTCCAGGTGCCGCTCAAAGATCGGCCGGCAGTGGCTGCTTGAGCCATTTCTCGGCATTGCGATTGAGGCTGCCATCGGCCTTGGCCGCATCCAGGGTGGCGTTGACCTTGTCCAGCAGCGCCGGCTCTTGTTTGGCCAGGCCGACATACACCGGCGAGTCCTTGAGCTTGACCTTCATCACCGGCACTTTGGCCGGGTTCTTCTCAGCGATCGCCGACATCACCACGCTGCCGCTGGCGATCAGCTCGACCTGGCCGGCCAGGTAAGCGGCAATGGTCGAGTTATTGTCTTCAAAGCGCTTGATGGTGGCGCCCTTGGGGGCCACGGCGGAGAGTTCCATGTCTTCGATCGAGCCACGGGTGACGCTGATGGTCTTGCCAGCGATGGCTTCAATGGTATCGATGCTCGCTTCAGCCGGACCGAACACGGCCAGGTAGAACGGCGCGTACGGCCGGGAGAAATCGATCACTGCAGCGCGCTCGGGGTTCTTGCCCAGGCTTGAGATGACCAGGTCGACCTTGCCGGTGGTGAGAAACGGAATACGGTTGGTGCTGTTGACCGGGGTCAGGGCCAGCTTGACGCCCAGTTTGTCGGCCAGCAGCTGCGCGGTGTCGATGTCCAGGCCGCGCGGCTTGAGGTCTGGGCCTACCGAGCCGAATGGCGGAAAGTCTTGCGGCACGGCCACTTTCAACACGCCACGGGCAGTGATGTCGGCGAGGGCGTCGGCCTGGGCCTGGGTCACAGCCAGGGCACCGGCGCAGAACAGGGAAGCCAGGAACAGGGAGCGGAAGGTAGTCATGCAATAGCCTCGCGTGGGTCCGGGGTGATCAGTCCTGGTGACCAGTGCACGGGGCATGCCAGAGTGAAGAAAAACCTGTTGAAACACGCACAAGGCGCGGCGCTACACGGTCTTACTGGTCTGAACAGTTGCACCTTCATACGCCCTGTCATCGTCAGCGGGCGCCCCGCATTCGTGCAACCGACACACCCTCTGCGCCAGGCCAGGGCAAGGCTTGCCAGCGCGCCTCAGAGCCCGTAAAAGGATCGGACATCGCCCCTACCGGTCTGAACAGCATGCTCGACACCCTCCCCCGCGCCGTCCCGGAGATCGCCCTGCAGGCGATCCGCAAACTGATCGAGGACGGCGGCTACCTGCCTGGCGATGCCCTGCCCTCGCAGCGCGATCTCTCCGAACAGCTGGGGGTGAGCCGCGCCTCCTTGCGCGAGGCGTTGTCATCGCTGAGTGCCTTGGGCGTGGTCAGTGTCCAGCCAGGTAAGGGCGTGTTCGTCCAAGAGCCTGCTGCCCAGACGCCAGCGGGTTTTAGCTGGCCCTATGCCGAGCAGGTCTCGGCGGCCGACACCTTCCAGCTGCGCTATGCCCTGGAAGGCTTCGCTGCCGGGCAAGCGGCACTGAACCTGACCGCCGATGACATCGACCGCCTGCAAGACAATGTCGACGCCATGCGCCAGGAGTTACGCGCAGGCAATTTCGAAGCAGCGGCGCGGCTTGATTTCGCCTTTCACCAGGCGCTGCTGCAGGCCAGCGGCAACCGCGCGATGCTGCATGTGATCACCGCCAGCCAGGATATTTTCCTGGAAAGCCAGAAGCTGCCGTTCATACGGCCTGAGCGGGCGATGGAGACCTGGCAGGAGCACAGCAAGATCCTGCGCGCCCTGGCGCGCCGCTCGCAGGTGGGGGCACAGCGAGCGATGCAGGAGCACATTCGCAATGCTGCATCACGCACTGGGGTGGTGTTTTGCGTTTAGGACAGCGGTGAGCCTGTCCCGGCCTCTTCGCGGGCAAGCCCGCTCCCACAGTGGCCCGCGTAGACAGGTAGAGCTTTGCTATGCCTAGGCGCATGGCGCATGGCCCTGAATACACAAATGCCTAAGATCACCGCTAACCCTGTGGGATCGGGCTTGCCCGCGAAGAGGCCGGTGCTGTCGCCACAGCAGCAATGGTTGAAATAGATATCTCCCACAGGGGGCCGCGTGGACAGGTAGAGCTTTGCTATGCCAAGGCATATGGCGCAAGCCTCTGAATACACAAATGCCTAAGATCCGCCAACCCTGTGGGAGCGGGCTTGCCCGCGAAGAGGCCGGTGCTGTCGCCACAGCAGCAATGGTTGAAATAGATATCTCAATGTCGCCCACAACCAAGCGCACCGGGCCACCTCTCGGTCTACTGGCAGCCACAACAACGATGACGCGGCGCGACCGCGGCACTCTCATCCAGGCTGCCAATGGAAACCGGAGCGTATCGGTATGTCCACACCCCATGAGGTCTCCCCCGCCACTTTGCGCCGAGTAATCGCCGCATCGGCCGTCGGCAATTTCGTCGAGTGGTTCGACTTCGCCGTCTATGGCTTTCTCGCCACCCTCATCGCCAGCCAGTTCTTCGACAGCTCCGACCCCAGCGCCGGCCTACTCAAGACCTTTGCCGTGTTCGCCGTGGCATTTGCCCTGCGGCCATTAGGCGGCATCGTGTTCGGCGCACTGGGTGACCGACTAGGCCGCAAGCGCGTATTGTCGATGACCATTTTGCTGATGGCAGGCTCCACCACGCTGATCGGCCTGTTACCCACCTACGCCAGCATTGGCCTGGCGGCGCCGATCTTGCTGACCCTGGCGCGCTGCCTGCAGGGCTTCTCCGCTGGCGGTGAATACGCTGGTGCCTGCGCCTACCTGATGGAGCACGCACCCAACGACAAACGCGCCTTCTATGGCAGCTTCGTGCCAGTCTCGACCTTCTCTGCATTTGCTTGCGCCGCCGTGATCGCCTACTCCCTGGAAGCCAGCCTGAGCGCAGAAGCGATGAATGCCTGGGGTTGGCGTGTGCCGTTTCTGGTCGCAGCGCCGCTGGGCCTGGTCGGCCTCTACCTGCGCTGGCGCATGGAAGAAACCCCAGCCTTTCGCGCGGCCATGGCCGAGGGCAAGGAGCACGCCCATTCGCCACTCAAACAGACGCTGCGCAATCATGGCCGGGCCATTCGCAACCTCGGCGCGTTCATTTCGCTGACGGCGTTGTCGTTCTACATG
Organism: Pseudomonas urmiensis; assembly: GCF_014268815.2. Taxonomy (NCBI): domain Bacteria; kingdom Pseudomonadati; phylum Pseudomonadota; class Gammaproteobacteria; order Pseudomonadales; family Pseudomonadaceae; genus Pseudomonas; species Pseudomonas urmiensis. The sequence goes on along the minus strand of NZ_JABWRE020000001.1, from coordinate 1,828,006 downwards.
TTCACCACCTACTTCGCCACCTACCTGCAGATGGTTGGCAACCTGACTCGCGCCCAGTCGCTGCTGGTGTCCACCGTCGCGTTGCTGTTCGCCGCAGCCGGGTGCCCGTTGGCCGGGGCCTTCTCCGACCGCGTGGGGCGGCGCAAGACCATCGGCTTTACCTGCCTGTGGGTAATGATTGCGGTGTTCCCGGCCTACTGGCTGGCCAGTTCCGGGTCGATGACCGGGGCGTTGCTTGGGGTGATTCTGCTGGCCATCGGCGCGCTGATGAGTGGCGTGGTGACCGCCGCACTGCTGTCGGAGAGTTTCCCGACGCGCACGCGCTATACCGCCTCGGCGATCACCTACAACGTGGCCTACACCTTGTTCGGCGGGACCGCACCCCTGGTGGCAACCTGGCTGATCGGCCAGACCGGCAGCAGCCTGGCGCCAGCCTTCTACTTGGTGGTGATTGCCCTGATTGCGTTGCTAGGCGGGTTGGCATTGCCGGAAACATCACGCATCTCGTTGCATGATGAAGTGCCGTGCGCACAGCCCAGCCCTGCGCTGTAGTTGCAAAATGCTTTGGCCTCATCGCAGGACAAGTAGCAGCGACGTGTCCCGCGATGAGGCCAGATCAAACAGCACAAACAGACAGTCTTACTCTTCGCGTCGATGCACCCACTGATACAGCGCTGGCAACACCAGCAGGGTCAACGCGGTGGACGACAGGATCCCGCCGATCACCACGGTCGCCAGCGGTCGCTGCACTTCGGCACCCGTGCCGGTCGCCAAGGCCATCGGAATGAACCCCAACGACGCCACCAGCGCGGTCATCAAGACTGGCCGCAAGCGGGTCAGCGCGCCCTCTTCGATGGCCACGCGCAGGGGTCGGCCTTCCTCGCGCAGGCTGCGGATGAAGGCAATCATCACCAGGCCATTGAGCACTGCCACCCCAGACAGGGCGATAAAACCCACCCCAGCCGAGATCGACAGCGGGATATCCCTAAGCCACAGCGCCAACACCCCACCAGTCAAGGCAAACGGAATCCCGGTGAACACGATCAGGCCGTCCTTGAGGTTGCTGAACATCATCAGCAGCAGTGCCATCACCAGCAGCAGCGCCACCGGTACCACCACTTGCAACCGCTCGGCAGCCGACTGCAGCTGCTCGAACTGCCCGCCCCAGCGGGTCCAGTAGCCGGGCGGGATCTGCACCTTGTCGATCAGGGTCTGCTGGGCTTGCTCGACGAACGAGCCCAGGTCACGCCCACGCACGTTGGCGCTGACCACCACCACCCGCTTGCCGTCTTCGCGGCTGATCTGGTTCGGTCCCAGTTCCAGGTTCAGGCTCGCCACCTGCGACAGTGCAATGAAGCCAATCTGCCCCGCCGCAGCGTTCGCCGGCACTGGAATGAGCAGGTCCTGCAGGCCATCGACATCGGTGCGCAATGTTTCCGATAAGCGCACCACCATGTCGAAACGGCGGTCGCCTTCATACAACGTGCCGGCCGTGCGCCCACCCACGGCGATGGCGATGGCGTCCTGCACATCGCCGACGTTCAAGCCATAACGTGCGGCCTTGTCGCGCTCGATAGCGATGGTCAGCACCGGCAGGCCGGTGGTCTGCTCGGTCTTCACTTCCGATGCGCCGGGCACCTGTTGCAGGGTCGCGGCGATCTGCGCGGCGGTGCGGTTGAGGGTGTCCATGTCGTCGCCGTAGACCTTGACCGCGACATCGCTGCGCACCCCGGAGATCAGCTCGTTGAAGCGCAGCTGGATGGGCTGGGACAGCTCGTAGTTACTCCCCGGGATACCGGCAGCGGCGCGTTGTACCTGGGCGATCAGTTCATCTCGCGGCTTGCCAGGGTCGGCCCACTGCTCACGCGGCTTGAGCATCACATAGGCATCGGAGATGTTCGGCGGCATCGGGTCGGAGGCAATTTCGGCGGTACCGGTACGGGCGAACACGCGCTCAACCTCCGGCACCTGCTGGATGATGGCTTGTTCCAGACGCTGCTGCATCTGCACTGACTCGCTCAAGCTGGTCCCCGGCACGCGCAGGGCTTGCAGGGCGAAGTCGCCCTCGCTAAGGCTGGGGATGAACTCGCTGCCCATGCGGCCAGCCATCACCCCCGACAGCAGCACCAAGGTCGCAGCGCCAGCAAACGCCAGGTTGCGATGGCCCAGTACCCAACTCAGCACCGGGGCATAGCGCAAGCGCGCAGTGCGCATCAGCACGCCCTCTTCTTCCTTGACCTTGCCGGTGACGAACAGCGCGATGGCCGCCGGCACGAAGGTCACCGAGAGGATCATCGCCCCGAGCAGCGCCAATACCACGGTGAACGCCATGGGGTGGAACATCTTGCCCTCGACCCCGGTCAGGGCAAAGATCGGCAGGTACACCACCATGATGATCAACTGGCCGAAGATCAGCGGCCGACGCGCCTCGCGGGCGGCGGCGAACACTTCATGGAAGCGCTCGCTGCGGCTCAGCATGCGGCCATGGCGCTGCTGGGCATGGGCCAGGCGGCGAATGGCGTTCTCAACGATCACCACCGCGCCATCGACGATGATGCCGAAGTCCAGCGCGCCCAGGCTCATCAGGTTGGCACTGACCTTGTTGCTGAACATGCCGGTGAAGGTGAACAGCATCGACAGCGGGATGACCATGGCGGTGATCAGCGCGGCGCGGATGTTGCCCAGGAACAGGAACAGCACGGCGATCACCAGGATCGCGCCTTCGACCAGGTTCTTCTTGACCGTGGCAATCGCCTTCTCGACCAGGTTGGTGCGGTCATAGACCGTCACTGCGACCACGCCCTTGGGCAGGCTACGGTTGATCTCGACCAGCTTGGCTGCCACGGCCTGGGACACCGCCCGGCTGTTTTCGCCGATCAGCATGAACACCGTGCCCAGCACCACTTCGCGGCCATTCTCGGTAGCCGCGCCTGAGCGCAGCTCCTGGCCCAAGCCGACTTCGGCGACGTGACTGACCCGGATGGGCGCGCCATCGGCGCTGGAGATCACCACATTGGCAATGTCCTCGGCCGAGGCCACTTGCCCCGGCGCACGAATCAGCAGTTGCTCGCCGTTGCGCTCGATGTAGCCTGCGCCGACGTTGGCATTGTTGCGCTCCAGGGCGCCGATCAGGTCATTGAGGGTCAGCTTGTAGGTGGCCAGGCGCTTGAGGTCCGGGGCAATCAGGTACTGCTTGGCATGCCCGCCAATGCTGTTGACCTCGGCCACCCCTGGCACGTTGCGCAGTTGCGGCTTGATGATCCAGTCCTGGATCACCCGCAGGTCGGTGGCGCTGTACGGCGTACCGTCGTCCTTGAGCGCGCCCTCCTGGGCCTCGATCGTCCACAGGAAGATCTCACCTAAGCCGGTGGAGATTGGCCCCATGGCTGCCTCGATGCCCTCGGGCAACTGTGCGCGAGCCACTTGCAGGCGCTCGTTGACCAATTGCCGGGCGAAGAAGATATCGGTGTTGTCAGCGAAAATCACCGTCACCTGCGACAGGCCCGAGCGCGACAGCGAACGGGTCTGCTTGAGCCCAGGCAAGCCGGCCATGGCCGTCTCGATGGCAAAGGTGATGCGCTGCTCGGTTTCCAGCGGCGAATAACCGGGGGCAGCGGTATTGATCTGCACCTGGACGTTGGTGATATCGGGTACTGCGTCGATCGGCAGCTTCTGGTAGCTGTGGATGCCCACCGCCGCCATCAGCAGCACAGCGAGCATCACCACCAAGCGCTGCTCGATGGCGAATTGGATGATGCGTTCAAACATGCTGGCGTCCCCGAATCAATGGCTGTGCTCGGCCGAACCCTTGCCGAGTTCGGACTTCAGAACGAAGCTGCCAGCGGCGGCCACTTGGGTCCCTGCGCTCAGCCCCTCGGTGATTTCCACCTGGCCGGCGTCACGTCGGCCGGTCTTCACCGGGCGGGCCTCGAAGCCTTCTTCAGTGCGGGCAAACACCACGGTTTGCTCCTCCCAGGTTTGCAGGGCGCTGTCCGGAACCACCACGGGTGCGTCGAAGCGCTCGACGTTGACCGCGATGTTGACGAACAACCCTGGGCGCCAGGCGCCATTGGGATTGGCCAGGGTGGCGCGGACAGTGGCGGCGCGGTTCTGCTCGCCGAGCAGGCTGCCCACGTAATTGACCGTGCCTTCGACCTGGGCGCCCAAGTCTGGCGCGCTGACCGTGACCGTACGGCCGCTGACGACCTTGTCCAGATCACGCGGCGCCACGGCAAAGGTGGCCCAGACGCGGCTCAGGTCAGACAGGGTGAAGGCATTGCTGGTCTCGTCGACCACCTCGCCCATGGTCAGGTGCTTTTCCACCACCATGGCATCGAAAGGTGCGCGCAGTTCGTAGCGATTACCGGCGCCGGCCGGGGCCACTGCGGCGACTTTCTGCCGGGCATTGGCCAGGGCAATCTGCGCCTCTTGCAGCGCTTGACGCGCTTGCAGGTAGTCCTGCTCGGCGCTGATGCGTTCCTGCCACAGCTGCTGCTCACGCTTGAAGGTCAGCTGCGCCAGCTCCAGTCGGCGCTGTGCGGCCTGCTGTTCGCTACGTAGCTCGGAAATCTGCTGGCTGGCGATCACCGCCAAGACCTGGCCACGCTTGACTGCCTGGCCCAGATTGGCATGCACCGACTGCACCACCCCCGCCACCCTGGGTACCACGTGGGCAGTACGATCTTCATCGAAGCGAATCTCTCCGGGGAAGCTGATCGCCGTGCCCAGCGCGCGTGGGCCAGCGTCAACCAATTGCACGCCGGCGGCGCTGATCTGCGCCGCGCTGAGGTGCAACCTGCCCTCCTCTTCATGCCCTTTGCCGCCTTCCTCGCCGTGGGCATGGCCCGCCTCTTCCTCGTGGCCATGGCCCTGTTGGCCATGCTCATCGTGGCCAGCCTGGCTGCTGGCTGCCGGGCTGAGGTTACCGGTCCAGGCCAGGCCGCCGATGCCGAGCACAGCGACGGTGGCGACCAGGATGGCGATCTTGCGTGTATTGTCCATTGTCACTCCCAAGGCATTGATTCAATCGTTCAGGGCTGTGCCGATCCGCCAAGCGCATCGAGGTCGCCATAGATGCGCTCGACCTGGGCCCGCGCATCGGTCGCCGCCGCCAGCGCATCCAGGTACAACCCGCGCGCTTCGATCAGCGTGCGCTGGGCATCGAGCACATCGAGGAAGGCGAACTTGCCCATCTCAAAGCCACGGGTCGCGGTGTCTACCGCTTGTTGGGCCGAGGGCAGGATGGTGCGGTCGTAGGCCTGCACTTCGTGCATGGCGGTGGCCCACTGGCTCAGCGCATTGCGCGTGTCGCTGCGCAGGCGCAGCTCGGTGGCGTTGCGTAGGTCGCGGGCTTGGTCGGCACGGCGTGCCGCAGCGAGGACATTGCCTTGGTTGCGGTCGAACAATGGCAGCGGCATCGACAGCCCCACCACATTGACCCGCTCGCGGTCCTCGCGGCTGTATTGGCTGCCGACGCTGACGGTGAGGTTGGGGATGCGCTGGGCCTTTTCCGAGCCGAGCGCGGCATCACCGCGACTGATCTGGGCCTGGGCCTGGCGCCATTCGGCGGTTTGCTCGACTTTTGCGAGCAAGGCTTCGGCCTGGGGTGCCGGCCCCGGCGATAGGCTCGCGGCATCGAGCGTGTCGAAATCAGCCAGTGGACTGCCGATCAAACGTGCCAGCAACTGGTAGGCCACCCGCTGCTCGGACTCGGCGCGGCGTGCCTGGGCCTGCGCCTGGGCGAGCTGAACCTGTGCGCGGGTGGCTTCGACCGGCGATGACTGGCCCGCCTTGACCCGCCCCTCGACTACCCGCAGGCCACGCTCGGTCAGGCGCTGCGATTGCTGCGCCAACTCCAGCGCCGTCTGCGCCCGCAGGGCGGCATGAAACGCCTGCACCACATCGGCGCGCAAGCCGTTGCGCTGGCGTTCGAGCTCCAGTTGGGCAAGGTGTTGCCCGGCGCTGGCGACATCGATGCGCGCGCCGCGCTTGCCGCCCAACTCCAGGGGTTGGCTAAGGGTAACGGTGGTGGTGCTGGTGTCGCGACGGGTGTCCTCGACTTCCCAGGACAGCTCCGGGTTGGGCAGCAATCCGGCCTGACGGCGCTCGCCCTCGGCGATGCCGATCTCGCGCCCAGCGGCAGCTAAATCCGGGTTCTGCGCAAAGGCAGCATCGAGCGCCTGCGACAGGCTCAGGCTCTGCGCCTGCACCGCTGTGGCGGCAAAGCCGCTAAGCAGCAGGCAGAGCAAAAGGCGCTTGTGGGGGGTGGCACGGATCCACGGCACGGTACAGGTCCTCGTCGGCAAGTGGCGAAGGACTGTAGGGAGGCACGGTTATCGGCGCGGTGGCGGCAACATTACAATTTTGTAATGCAGTGGTTTATCCGGATGTTGGCGTCATCGACGCAGCGCAGCTGACAGCGAATGATCCATTAGAGATGTGGAAGTGGACCTGCCCGGGACGCCGAATCGCCGTGAAGGACCGCAAAGCGGCCCCAACACTGACAGTTCAGGCAGAAGTATTACTCCACCGCCTCAAACGGCAACCCCACATAGTTTTCGGCAATGTTCACCAACCCCGCCGGCGAATTGAGGAAGTACTCGCGATCCGCCTCCTGCATCTTGCGGTCCCAGTCATCCTTGTGCTCGCCAAAATCATGCAGCAGTTGGGTCATGAACCAGCTGAAGCGCTCGCCCTTCCACACCCGGCGCAAGGCCAGCGGCGAGTATTGCTCCAGCAGATCGGTACGCCCCTCGCGGTAGACCTTGAGCAGAATCCGGTACAGGTAATTGACGTCCGAGGCGGCCAGGTTGAGGCCTTTGGCGCCAGTCGGCGGGACGATGTGCGCGGCATCACCGACCAGAAACAAGTGACCATACTGCATGGGCTCAACCACCAGGCTGCGCAGCGGTGCGATGCTTTTTTCCAGGGCAGGCCCCGTGACTAGCCGATCTGCCACATCCTGCGGCAGGCGCGCCTTGAGTTCGCTCCAGAAACGCTCATCGCTCCACGCTTCGACACGCTCATCCAGCGGCACTTGCAGGTAATAGCGGCTGCGGGTTGCCGAGCGCTGGCTGCACAGGGCGAAGCCCCGTTCGTGATGGGCGTAGATCAGTTCATGATTGACCGGCGGGGTATCTGACAACAGCCCCAACCAGCCGAACGGATAGACCCGCTCGTACTGTTTGATGACCTCCTGCGGAATGCTCTGGCGCGAGACGCCGTGAAAACCGTCGCACCCGGCAATGTAGTCGCAGTCGATGCGCTGCACCTGGCCATCCTTCTCGAATGTCAGGTAAGGCTTTTCGCCCTTGAGCTCATGGGGTTGCACATTGTTGGCGCAATAGATGATCGGCGCGCCGCAGTCTTGCCGCGCTTGCATCAGGTCACGGGTGACTTCGGTCTGGCCATAGACCATAACCGTCTTGCCGCCGGTCAGCGCCTTGAGGTCCAGGCGCTGGCGGCGACCGCCCACCAGCAGTTCGACGCCATCGTGCACCAGCCCCTCGCGATCCATGCGCTCGGCGACCCCGGCCTCGCGCAGCAAGTCGACGGTGCCCTGTTCGAGCACGCCGGCGCGAATCCGGCCGAGCACGTAGTGCGGGGTATGGCGCTCGACGATCAGGGTGTCGATGCCGGCGTTGTGCAGCAACTGACCGAGCAGCAAGCCAGACGGACCTGCGCCGATGATTGCAACCTGAGTTTTCATTGTTTTTATCTCGTGATATCGATGCCGACCCGCTAGTGGCAGGGATCGCGCATCTGCTGTTAGGGTATGCCCCTGCATTTTTACTCGCTAAAAACCGGTAAAAAGTGTGCTATCCAATGGATAACCTGCACTTTTACAAAATTAGTTCGATTAACGGACAGGCGTTGCGATGAAAACCAGCCTTGGCGGCGTGCCGCTGTTTCAGCTTTATGGCGAAAACCAGGCCTGGCCCGGCACCGACCTGTTGCACTGCGAGTCGATTCCCGCGCGTAGCCGCCTGCACCACTGGGAAATCAAGCCACACCAGCATGCCGACCTGTTCCAGTTGCTGTACGTCCAGCGCGGTCAGGCGCAGGTCGAGATCGAAGGCCAGCGCCGCCAGATCAGCGAGGCGGCGCTGCAAGTGGTGCCGCCACTCACCGTGCATGGCTTTCGCTTCAGTGCCGACATCCAAGGCCACGTGCTGACCTTTGGCCCGGCCCTGGTGGCAGATGTGGAACAGCGCCTGGGGGCGCCACTGGCTGTGCTGACCGCGGCCGGGTGCTACCCGCTGGGCAGGGACCGTCACCACGTGCACGCACTGATCGCCACGCTGCAACAGGAGTACCAGGGCAATGCGCCGGCCCGTGGGGCGATGTTGCAGGCGCTGGTCACCGCGCTGATGGTGTGGATCAGCCGCCGCCAGCAACTGGGCCAGGCACCACGCAATCGTGACGAGCGTGATCAGCAGTTGCTCGGCCAGTATCTGCGCCTGGTCGAGGCGCATTATCGCGAGCATTTGTCGGTAGAGACGTTCGCCACGCGCTTGGGCATTACCAGCCTGCAGCTTAATCAGCTGTGTCGCGAGCTTACTGGCCAGAGCGCCTTGCAAGTGATTCATCAACGCCTGCTGCTCGAGGCGCGGCGCAGTCTTGTGTACACGCGCATGAGCATTGGCCAGCTGTCGGACAGCCTGGGGTTCAGTGATCCGACCTACTTTGCGCGGTTCTTCAAGCGCTTGAGTGGGAAAACGCCCAATGGCTACAGGCGCTCGCTGCAGGGCCACTGAATGGGTGATGGCTTGACGTAAACGTCAACCTGCCTTTAGCTTACTGCTATTCATCTTCCGAGCCCGAGCATGAGCAGCCAGACCTACAGTATCTCCGACCTGTCCCGCGAGCTGGACATCACCACCCGCGCCATCCGCTTCTACGAGGAGCAGGGTTTGCTCAGCCCCGAGCGTCGTGGCCTTGAGCGCATCTACACGGCGCGCGACAAGGTCACCCTCAAGCTCATCCTGCGCGGCAAGCGTATCGGCTTCTCGCTGGCCGAGTGTCGCGAACTGATCGAGCTGTACGACCCCAGCGGCGGCAACTTCAAGCAGCTCAATAGTATGCTTGCCAAGATCGCCGAACGCCGCGCCCAGCTTGAGCAGCAGATGCTCGACATCCAGCAGATGCACCTGGAGCTGGACACCGCTCAAGAGCGCTGCGAACAGGCCCTGGCCGCCACGCTCAATACCCCGCACAACGCCAACCGTTGATCCGCCACAGGAACCTTGCCATGTCATTGCCCAAGAACGTCCGCCTGGTCGAAGTCGGCCCGCGTGACGGCCTGCAAAACGAAGCCCAGCCGATCAGCGTCGCCGACAAGGTGCGCCTGGTCGATGACTTGACCGAGGCTGGCCTTCGCTACATTGAAGTCGGCAGTTTCGTCTCGCCCAAATGGGTGCCGCAAATGGCAGGCTCGGCCGAGGTGTTCGCCGCCATCCGCCAGCATCCAGGAGTTACCTACGCGGCCCTGGCGCCGAACTTGCGCGGTTTTGAAGATGCGCTGGCAGCTGGGGTAAAAGAGGTAGCGGTGTTTGCTGCTGCTTCCGAGGCCTTCTCCCAACGCAATATCAGCTGCTCGATCAGCGCAAGCCTGCAGCGTTTCGAACCCATCATGGACGCGGCGCGCAGCCACGGCGTGCGCGTGCGCGGCTATGTTTCCTGCGTACTCGGCTGCCCTTATGAAGGCAAGGTCAGCGCCGAACAGGTCGCGCCGGTGGCCAAGGCGCTGCATGACATGGGCTGCTATGAGGTGTCGCTGGGGGACACCATCGGTACCGGCACCGCCGGTGACACTCGGCGTCTGTTCGAAGTGGTCGCCGCACAGGTGCCGCGTGAGCAACTGGCTGGACACTTCCATGACACCTACGGTCAGGCCCTGGCCAACGTCTACGCCAGCCTGCTCGAAGGCATCCAGGTGTTCGACAGCTCTGTGGCCGGCCTTGGCGGCTGCCCTTATGCCAAGGGTGCGACCGGCAACATCGCCACTGAAGACGTGTTGTACCTGTTGCAGGGCCTGGGCATCGAAACCGGTATCGACCTGGACAAGCTGATCGCCGCCGGTCAACGCATCAGCCAGGTGCTGGGCCGTGCCAACGGCTCGCGGGTGGCCCGGGCACGCAGCGCACAATGAGTCACACTAATGTCATCAATGTGTGGGCCTGGTGTTACCGCTCCCACACTTGCCAGCAATAAATCGGGTAACAGGGAAACATTTCGACAGATTTTCCCGAGCGCCGCTCATCACGAAAAACATCAAGCCTTTGATTTTAAAGGGTTTTACAAAGTTGGCACGGCACCTGCTTTATCTCTGGCATAACAAGAACAAAAACGAGACACCCAATAAAAACAACAGGTAACGGCTCTGACATAACAAGAACAACACGGCAGAGGCGTAGCAAGCAGATTTTTTTGGAGTAGACGTGCCTTCCAGGGGGTTTGCCCCGCGGCCTGACACAGAACAATAAAACTACCTTCAGGTAGCAACGGTCAGGATCGGATCAGTCATGATGAAAGCAGGTCAGCGCTCAAAAAAATACGTTTGCTCTTGACCCCGGATGGGGGTCGGCTCGCAACACCAAGACAGGCTTACAAAAACAACAAAAAGCCAGTCTTCAATAATAAAAAAAGAGCAGGCAGCAACGATTTGAGGGGAGCTTCGGCTCCCCTCAGTGCTTCTCACTGCCCTCCTCCTGCTGCTTCTCGTCATTCTCGCCCTCGACTTTGTCTACCAACATCGGCATCGTCGCCAACACCAGCAGCGCCAGCACCGTGCTAATCAGCGCCGTCGCTTCACGCCCCATCCCGGCCGCCGTGCCAATCGCTGCGGTCATCCATAAACCCGCTGCGGTGGTCAGCCCTTTGACATGGCTGGTGTCCTTGCCATTGCCCTTGAGAATAGTCCCCGCGCCAAGAAAACCGATCCCCGCAACGATGCCCTGAATCACCCGGCTCAAGGCCTGCTCATCAGCCCCGGCCATGCTCGGTGCCAGCACGAACAACGCCGCGCCCATCGACACCAGCATGTGTGTACGCACCCCTGCCGACTTGCCCTTGTGCTCGCGCTCGAAACCCAGCACCGCGCCGAGCATCGCTGCCATCAGCAAGCGCAGGAGGATCCGCGTCACTTCTTCTTCGTTGGTGACATCGGCGAACTCGGCCTGCACGGTTTGCCAGATCTTTTCCCAGCCACTGTCCATCGAGACTCTCCGCTGCCAATCCACTAGAAGATTGACCTGCGCGCACCTGACTAAGTGCAATGCGCTCCGCTGGACGGAACGATGCAGCAACCGGCGCGCCGCTGAGGTCACAACCAATGACCCCACCTGGAGGAACTCATCATGCCTGTCGAAGTGAACGAAAGTACCGGCCATTGCACCCTGATTGGCGATCATGCGCGCATTGAGGGCACAGGGCCCGAAGTCGAGATCTTCACCGATGAGCAGTTGCGCATGTCGGTCGCGGTGCTCGCCGGAGAGCGCGTGCCAATCACCGAAGCGGAGGCCGATGCGTTGACGGTGGTAGGTGCGGTGGATAGCCGCAGGCATCTGAAAGCCAGCGAGCCAGGCTCGGTAATCTGAGGGCTGGAGGGCCACTGCCGATAATCTGATACGGTTTTTATCACGCTAGCTGAGTCTGTGCTGAAAACAGACCGAGGGCCATAGTGCCCGGGTCCGATGAAGCCTGATGAGCAACGCGACATGAGCGAGAAAATTGCCTACCGAGTTATCGAAGTGACCCCGCCCGCCGTCAACAAGAGCAAAAGCCACAGCGACGGCGCTATCCACACCCGCAGCTTCACCGGCCTGTACCGCAACTTGCGCATCGGTTTTGCCGGCTTGCTGTTCGCCCTGTTCTTCGGCACAGCCTGGCTGAACTGGAACGGTCGTCAGGCGGTGCTGTGGGACTTGGCTGAAAGCAAGTTCCACATCTTTGGCACCACCTTCTGGCCGCAGGACTTCATCCTGCTGTCGGCGCTGCTGATCATCTGCGCCTTTGGCCTGTTCGCCATCACCGTGTTCGCCGGGCGCGTTTGGTGCGGCTACAGCTGCCCGCAAAGCACCTGGACCTGGCTGTACATGTGGTGTGAAAAGATCAGCGAGGGCGATCGCAACCAACGGATCAAGTTGGCAGCCGCGCCGTGGAGCCTGGAGAAAATCGGCCGACGCACGCTCAAACACACGCTGTGGCTGGCTATTGCGGTGATGACCGGGTTGACCTTCGTCGGCTACTTCACACCGATCCGGCCATTGGCCGCAGAGCTGTTCACCTTGCAGTTGGGCGGCGTCGCGCTGTTCTGGGTGCTGTTTTTCACCGGGGCTACCTACCTCAACGCAGGTTTTCTGCGCGAAGCGGTGTGCATGCACATGTGCCCGTACGCCCGCTTCCAGGCGGTGATGTTCGATAAAGACACCTTGGCCGTAGCCTACGATCCGGCGCGGGGCGAGTCGCGCGGCCCGCGCAAGAAAGGCAGCGAGCCTCGCGCACAGAACCTCGGTGACTGCATCGACTGCACCCTGTGCGTGCAAGTCTGCCCCACCGGCATCGATATCCGCGAAGGCCTGCAGATGGCCTGCATTGGCTGCGCCGCCTGCATCGATGCCTGTGACGAGGTGATGGACAAGATGGGCTACGCCCGCGGACTGATCGGCTACAAGTCCGAGCACACCCTGCAAGGGGGTGTCACCCATTGGCTGCGTCCGCGCCTGCTCGGCTATGCCTGCGCGCTGGTGGTGATGATCGGCGCGCTGGTACTGGCCTTGCAGTGGCGACCGATGGTCTCGTTGGACGTGATCAAGGACCGCGGCCTGTTCCGTGAAAACGCCCTGGGGCAGATCGAGAACATCTACCTGCTCAAGGTCATCAACAAGACCCAACAAGCCCAACGCTACCACCTGCGCCTGGTGGATGCCGACGGCTTCGAGCTGCACGGCAAGACCGAGTTCACCATCGCTGCTGGCGAAATGAGTGAGATGCCAGTGTCGGTGGCCCTGCTTGCCGAGCGCCCGACCAGCAGCTCACAAGACCTGGTATTCCAGGTCCAGGACAGCGACCAAGCCGAGGTCAGCAGCACTGCGCGCAGCCGTTTCGTCGCGCCGTTGAACCGCTGATCCCTTACACTGACCCATTACCTTGCCTGCCAAAACATAATGAAACGTTACGAACGATTCGCCGATGACATTGCCGAACTGATCCGCTCCGGGGTGCTCGGCCCCGGCCAACGGGTACCCTCGGTGCGCTACGCCAGCCAGACCCACGGCGTCAGCCCCTCCACGGTGTTCCAGGCCTACTACCTGCTGGAGCGCCGCGGGCTGATCCGCGCCCGGCCGCGCTCAGGGTATTTCGTCAACGCCCATGCCCCACGCCAGTTCAGCGAGCCGCAAGCGTTGCAGCCGGTCAGCGAATCGACTGATGTCGACGTCAGCGGCCTGGTGTTTTCCATTCTCGATTCGATCAAGGATCCGCACACCATCCCGTTCGGCTCGGCTTTCCCCAGCCCCACCCTGTTTCCGCTACAACGCCTGGCGCGCTCGCTGGCCAGTGCCAGCCGCGCCATGGACCCACGCATGGTGGTCACCGACCTGTCGCCGGGCAACCCGCAGCTGCGCCGACAGATTGCCCTGCGCTACATGGTCGGCGGCCTGATGCTACCGATGGAAGAGCTGCTGATCACCAATGGCGCCCTGGAGGCGCTGAACCTGTGCTTGCAGGCGGTGACCGAACCCGGCGACCTGGTGGCAATCGAGGCGCCCGCGTTCTATGCCTGTTTGCAGGTGCTGGAACGGCTCAAGCTCAAGGCGGTGGAGATCCCGGTACACCCACGCGAAGGCATGGACCTGGGCGTGCTGGCGCAAACCTTGGACAAGCACCCGGTCAAGGCCGTGTGGTGCATGACCAACTTCCAGAACCCGGTGGGCGCGAGCATGCCTGATGCCAAGAAACAGGAGCTGGTCGAACTGCTGCGCCGCCACCAGGTGCCGCTGATCGAGGACGATGTCTACGCCGAGCTGTACTACGCGCAGCAAGCACCAAAACCTGCCAAGGCCTACGATACCGAGGGGCTGGTGATGCACTGCGGCTCGTTCGCCAAAAGCCTGGCCCCGGGCTACCGCATCGGCTGGGTCGCGGCCGGGCGCTTTGCGCAGAAGATCGAACGGCTCAAGCTGATGACGTCGCTGTGCGCCTCGATGCCGGCCCAGGCGGCCATTGCCGACTACTTGCAACATGGCGGCTATGATCGCCATCTGCGCAAACTGCGCTACGCCCTGGAAGGCCAGCAGGCCAGCATGCTGGCGGCAATCGCCCGGCACTTTCCGGCGCAGACGCGCGTCAGTCAGCCCTCAGGGGGTTATTTCCTATGGCTGGAACTGCCCGAACAGATGGACGCGCTGAAACTGTTCCACCTGGCCCTGGCCCAAGGCATCAGCATCGCCCCCGGGCCGATCTTCTCGCCAACCGGGCGCTTCGCCAACTGCATCCGCCTGAACTATGGCAGCCCATGGGCGGACAGCTCGGAACAGGCCATGGAAACCCTGGGGCGTATCGTAAGGTCGTTCTAGCTTAAGGGGGTCGAGCAGGCTACAGTTGCGCCGTGATGCCTTGCGCAGGATGCCCGCATGCCCGACGCCGAACTGCACGCCTTGCGTCAGCAGCTACAAGCGCTTGAACGCCGCAACAGCGAACTCGAAGCACAACTGGCGCTCAGCCAGAACCTCGACGACGGCCTGTACCGCTTTTTGTTCGACACCATGGACGAAGGCTTTTGCATCATCGAGTTCTTCGATGGCCCCCACGGGCCATTGAGCGACTACGTGCACATCATGGCGAACGCCGCCTATGCCAAACATGCCGGGATTGCCAACGTGGTCGGGCAGAAGTTGCGTGAAATGGTGCCTGATGAGGCTGATGACTGGATTGCACGCTATCGGCCAGTGCTCTACAGCGGAGAACAGCTGCACTTCGAACAGGAGTTGATCGCCACCGGGCGCGTGCTGTCGATTACCACGTTTCGTATCGAGCCTGCGCACAAGCGCCAAGTGGCCGTGCTGTTCAAGGATATTACCGAGCGTCACCGCGCCGAACACGCGCTGCAAGCATTGAATGCACAGCTTGAGCATCGCTCCAGCACAGCGCTGGCTGAACGGCGGCTATTCGCCGAGCTGGTCGATCACAGTATCGCCAATGTGCATGTAATCGATATGGGCCTACGCTGGCTGGCCATCAACCGAACAGCCAGGCTCGAGATTCTCCAGCTGTACGGCCGCGTTCCGCAGGTTGGCGACTACATGCCGGATGTCATGCGCGAGCACGCCATCGATAGTCAATTGATCCTACCGATGTGGCAACGGGCGTTGGCGGGTGAGCGCTTCACTGCGATCGAGGCCTTCGGCGAGGGAGCGCACCGACGCCATTTCGAACTGCATTTCCATGCCCTGCGCGATCAGGCCGGCGCTGTGCAAGGTGCCTATCTGTTTGCCTACGACATCAGTGAACGCATGGAAGACCAGCAACGCTTGCTGCAGGCCGAGCAAGCCCTGCGCCAAGCGCAAAAGATGGAAGCTGTGGGCCAACTCAGTGGAGGTGTTGCCCATGACTTCAACAATCTGCTGGGAGGCATTCTCGGCGCTCACGAACTGATTCAACAACGCCTTGAAAAGGGCAGCTACGATGATTTGGCCCGTTTGCTGGAGACCGCCAACGGCTCTGCCCACCGCGCATGTGCCCTGGTCCATCGCTTGCTGGCCTTCTCACGCAAGCAAACCTTGCAACCCCAGCCTACCGACGTGGGCCGGTTGATCGATGGCATCGAGGAATTACTGCGCCGCAGCATCGGTCCAGGCATCGAATTGCGCAGCCGTTTCAGTCAAGAGCTGTGGCCAACCTTCATTGATCCGCCACAGCTGGAAAGCGCCTTGCTCAATCTCTGCATCAATGCCCGCGACGCCCTGCCCATGGGTGGGCTGATCACTGTACGAGGTGAGAACATCGCGCTTGATCATGATCGAGCCCGCCCGCTTGATCTGTATGCGGGTGATTATCTGTGCCTGGCAGTCGAAGACAACGGCCACGAGATGTCAGCCGAAGTAGCGCAACGGGCCATCGACCCGTTTTTCACCACCAAACCGCTGGGCCAGGGTTCGGGCCTTGGGCTGTCGATGGTCTACGGTTTCGTGCGCCAATCGGGTGGCCAGTTGCGGATCGACTCGCATGCTGAACAAGGCACCTGTGTACGCCTGTTCCTGCCCCGACATGTCGCCCAGATACCACCCTTGCCCTCAACCGTCAGCACTGGCACACGCCCTGCCCCGGCGCAGGTTTCGCAGCAGATCATGCTGGTCGAAGACCAGGCCGCCATGCGCATGTTGCTGTGCGATGTGCTTGAGGAACTTGGTCATCAGGTGTATGTGTTCGAGTCAGGCGCGGCCGCTATCGAAGCACTTGCCCAGGGTATCCGCCCAGATCTGCTGATCAGTGACATAGGCCTGCCCGGTGGAATCAACGGTTACCAGGTGGCGAACGCCTGCAGGGACACGCTCCCGGATACCGCGATTCTGTTCATCACAGGGTATGAGCCGAGCACATTGACCGGCGGCAAGCCGCCAGCTGACGCGCAAATGCTGCTCAAACCTTTCGAGCTTGCCACACTAGCCGAACGGGTAAGCCAACTGTTGCAGGGCTGATTCAGACCTGCCTAGCTCGACCAACATAGGGATGGAGACACGGATGTCGACACAGACGTCTAGCGAACTGAACCACCTGCGCCAACAGCTGATGACCTTGCAGCGCGACAATGCCCGCCTCACCCGCGAAGCTGGGTTGTTTCGCGAGCGCATGCAGGAAGCCGAACGATACCGCTTCTTGTTCGAGACCATGGAAGAAGGCTTTTGCGTCATCCAGTTCATCGACGGCCCCAATGGGCCGATGAGCGACTATGTGCACCTGATGGCCAACCCGGCCTATTCGCGTCACGCTGGCCTGCCTGACGTGGTGGGGCGAACCTTGCGCCAGGTCATCCCGGACGAAGCCGAGGTTTGGCTCAAGCACTTCGGTGAGGTAGCGCGTACTGGTGAGCCGGTCTACTTCGAGCATGACCTGTACGCCACTGATCGCTGCCTGGCCCTCAGCGCGCTGCGCCTTGAACCCGCCGAGCAACGGCTGGTTGCAGTGATCTTTCGCGACGCGACTGCGCGTAAACGTGCCGAAAACGCCCTGCAGAAGCTCAACGAGCAGCTTGAGCAACGCGTCAACCAAGCGATGGCCGAGCGTATAAAAGCTGAAGAGGCCCTGCGCCAGGCACAAAAAATGGAGGCGGTCGGCCAACTCACCGGAGGCGTCGCCCATGACTTCAACAACCTGCTTGGCGGCATCCTCGGCGCACTGGAGCTGGCCCAAGCGCGGCTGGCGGACGAGCGCCCTGATGCCCTGCCTGAGCTATTGCACAGCGCCCACGGCGCGGCCCATCGTGCAGCCGCCCTGGTCCATCGACTGCTGGCCTTCTCCCGACGGCAGACGCTGCTACCGAGCCTGACGTGCGTCGCTGAATTGGTCGCCGGCATGCACGAGCTGATTGGCCGTAGCGTGGGCCCGCACATCCGTCTGCAAAACTGCTGCGCCGCTGACCTCTGGCCGGTACGCATCGATCCACCGCAACTGGAAAGCGCCCTGCTCAACCTCTGTATCAATGCCCGCGATGCCATGCCCGATGGCGGCGACATCGTCATTCGCTGCAACAATATCGAGCTGCTCGAGGCCCAGGCCAAATCACTCGATCTAGCTGCCGGGGCTTATCTTTGCCTAAGCGTGGAAGACAGCGGCCGAGGGATGTCGGCTCAGGTCGTGGCCCGCGCTGTCGAACCCTTTTTCACCACCAAGCCGCTGGGGCGCGGAACCGGGCTGGGCTTATCGATGGTGTATGGCTTCGTACGTCAATCAGGCGGTCAAATCCACATCGACTCCACGCTTGGCCAGGGTACCGTGGTGAAGCTGTTCATACCGCGTCATGTGCCGACGGCAGGGTCGCTTGCAGTGCAGCCTGAGCTGGTCTTGTGCACGACAAAGCCACCTGCCGCAGGTTGCCGGGTGGTTGTGGTAGAGGACGAAGCGGCGATGCGCCTGGTCATGGCCGAAATGCTGGAAGACCTGGGGCATCAAGTTGAGATGTTCGAGGATGGGCCAATTGCACTCAGTGGCCTGCAAGACACATCGCGCCCTGATCTGTTGGTCACTGACGTTGGCCTGCCGGGTGGGCTCAACGGCCGCCAGGTAGCTGACGCACTGCGGGCGCGCTATCCAGGGCTGAAAGTGCTGTTCGTCACCGGCTACGACGAAACCGCCGTGTTGAGCAATGGCGAGCTGGAGCCAGGCATGAGCGTACTGACCAAGCCATTCACCCTCCAAGCCCTGGCCGAACGGGTCGGCCAGATGCTTGAGCAGTGAGATAGCGTGCGCTCAGCGTCCGCCGCTGAGGTCGATAAAGCTGCCAGTGGAATAGGAAGCTTTGTCCGACAGCAGCCAAAGGATCGCCTCAGCCACCTCTTGCGGTTGGCCACCGCGGCCCATCGGCAGCCCAGGCTCGAGCTTGCTGACCCGCTCAGGATCGCCGCTCAGGGCATGAAAGCCGGTGTGGATGTAGCCCGGGCGCACGCCATTGACCCGCACGCCCTCGCCCGCCACTTCCTTGGCCAGGCCAATGGTGAAACTGTCCAAGGCGCCCTTGGAGGCGGCGTAGTCAACGTACTCGTTAGGCGAGCCCAGGCGCGCGGCCATCGATGACACGTTGACGATCGCCCCACCCTGACCGCCATGCCTGCGGGCCATGCGCAGCAGCGCATGCTTGGTGCACAGTATCGGCCCGACTACGTTGGTCTTCATCACTTTGAGCAGACGAAACTCGGACATTTCCTCGACCCGGCTCTGTTGACCAATAGTGCCGGCATTGTTGACCAATGCGCTGACTGGCCCCAGCTCCTGATCGACGCGGTGGAACAGCTGCACCACCTCGTCCTCGACGCTGGCATCGGCGCGCACGGCAATCGCCTCGGCGCCCAGCTCGCGGACCTGGGCCAGGATGCGCTCGGCAGCCTGGTCGTCCGCGTGGTAGTTGATGCAGATGCGATAGCCCTGTTGCGCAGCCAGCAGTGCGGTGGCGGCACCGATGCCACGGCTGGCACCGGTGATGACGATTACCTTGTCCATCCATTCCCCCTTGGAAATTGATGGCACAAGGCTAACGCCTGCCTCACTGGATTGACAACTAGTGCCCTGCCGAAGCCGGCGCCGCCTTGGCGGTGAACGGCGGTTTGGCGAACCACACCAGCAGGATCAACCCGGCAAATATCCAAGTCATCAGGGTGAAGTAGTCGACCGTCGACATCATGTAGGCCTGGCCATTGAGGATCTGCTCAAGCTGCGCATAGCTCTGCGGGCTGGCGCCGCCCAGCTGTTCCAGGGCGTGCCGGGTGGCCGGGTCGTACTGGCTGATGTGCTCGCTCAAGTAGGCATGGTGCTGGTCGGCGCGGCGAATCCAGATCCAGGTGGTCAAGGACGCGGCAAAGCTGCCGCCCAAGGTCCGCAGGAAGGTGGCCAGGCCCGAACCATCGGCAATTTGATGGGGCGGCAGGTCCGACAACAGGATGCTCAAGGTCGGCATGAAGAACAGCGCCACACCAATACCCATGAACAGCTGCACCAGGGCGATATGCTGGAAGTCCACCTCATTGGTGAAGCCTGCGCGCATGTAGCAGCTGGTGCCGATGGCCAGGAAAGCCAGGCCAGCCAGCACGCGCAAGTCGAAGCGGTGCGCGTACTTGCCGACAAACGGCGACATCACCACCGGCAGCAAGCCAATCGGCGCCACGGCCAGCCCAGCCCAGGTGGCGGTGTAACCCATCTGCGTCTGTAGCCACTGCGGCAAAATGAGGTTGATGCCGAAAAAGCCTGCATAACCGCCGACCAGCACCAGGGTGCCGATGCGGAAATTGCGGTGCGCGAACAGCCGCAGGTTGACCACCGGATGGCGGTCGGTCAGCTCCCAGATGATGAAGATCGCCAGGAAGACCAGCGAAATCAGGCTGCCGACGATGATGAACGACGACTCGAACCAGTCCAGGTCGTTGCCCTTGTCCAGCACCACCTGCAATGCACCAACGCCGATGATCAAGGTGATCAGGCCGATGTAGTCCATCGGCTGGCGGCTGGTCACCACGGGCCGACTACGCATCTGCTGACGCACCACGGCGGCGGCGAACAGGCCGATCGGCACGTTGATGAAGAAGATCCACGGCCAGCTATAACTGTCGGTGATCCAGCCGCCGAGAATCGGCCCGGCAATCGGCGCGACCACCGTGACCATGGCCAATAACGCCAAGGCCATCCCTCGTTTGGCAGGCGGATAAACCGCAATCAGCAGGGTCTGGGTCATCGGGTACAGGGGGCCGGCGACCACCCCCTGGAGCACGCGAAAGCCCACCAACTCCGGCATCGACTGGGCAATGCCACACAGGAACGACGCCACCACGAACAGCAGCGTGGCCCAGATGAACAGCTTCACTTCACCGAAACGCCGGCTCAGCCAGCCAGTCAGCGGCAAGGCGATGGCGTTGCTCACGGCAAACGAGGTGATGACCCAGGTGCCCTGCTCGTAACTGACCCCCAGGTTGCCCGAGATGGTCGGCAAGGCAACGTTGGCGATGGTGGTGTCGAGCACCTGCATGAAGGTCGCCAGCGACAGGCCGATGGTGGTCAACAGCAGGCTCGGCGGGGTGAACTGCGCGGGCGCTGGGTTGCTCATCGCTGGGCCGTCTTGCCGCTGGCGCTGTTGTCATGGATCAGCCGGGCGATCAGGTGGTCGGCCTCGACCAGCTGGCGGTCGTACACCTGGGTGGTGTAGCTGGCCTGCTGCGGTGGCTGCTGGGCCAGGGCCGGGCCGCTCTGGTCGTGCAGGTCGACCTCGACCAGGGTGGACAGGCCGATGCGCAGCGGATGCTCCTTGAGCTGCTCGGGATTGAGGTGAATACGCACTGGCACCCGCTGGACGATCTTGATCCAGTTGCCGGTGGCGTTCTGCGCAGGCAACAAGGCAAAGGCGCTGCCGGTACCGGCGCCGAGGCTGTCGATGGTGCCGGTGTACTTGACCTCGCTGCCGTACAAGTCGGCGCTGATTTCCACCGGCTGGCCAATGCGCATCTGGCGCAGTTGGGTTTCCTTGAAGTTGGCATCGATCCACACCTGATCCAGGGGAATCACGGCCATGGTCGCCGTGCCCGGTTGCAGGCGCTGGCCCAATTGCACGGTGCGCTTGGCCACGTAGCCAGTGACCGGCGCCACCAGGATGGTGCGGGCGTGGTCCAGATAGGCCTGGCGCAGGTCAGCCGCTGCCGCCATCACCTCAGGGTGCGAGGAGACCACCGTGTCGTCGATCAGCGCAGTGCTGGTATTGAGCTGCTGACGGGCGTTGTCCAGCGCGCTTTGCGCCGAGGTCAGGTCATCGTGGGCATGGGAGATTTCTTCGGCAGCAATCGCCCCGCTGTCAGCCAGTACCTTGCGTCGATTGTAATTGTCACGGGCCTTTTTCAGCTCGGCCGTACGGCTCTGCAACTGGGCCTTGAGCGCATCGACATTGCTGTACAGCCCACGTACCTCGCGCACGGTGCGCGCCAGTTTGGCTTCAGCGGCCTGCAAGGCCACCTCGCTGTCGGCCGGGTCGAACTGCAGCAGTACCTGGCCGGCATGCACCAGGTCGCCGTCATCGGCGCCGATGCTGGTCACCGTGCCGGTGACCAGTGGGGTGATTTCCACCACGTTGCCGTTGACATAGGCGTCGTCGGTGCTTTCGTGCCAGCGCCCGACCAGGCTGTACCAGGCCCAGGTGCCAGCACCGGCAAGGATCACCAACAGCAGCAAAGCGAGCAGCCACGCCTTGCGCTTGCCTGAGCCCTGGGCTGGCGAGGTGGATGGAGAGGTGTCCGTGGGAGTGGCCATGACAATACCTTGGATAATGCGTAACAGGGATCAACGATCGCCAAAGCGGCGGATCGTCAGGGGGTCGCCAGCGCTGAGCAGCACCTTGGCCAGTAGGCCTTCGAGGGTCTTGAGCTCTTCGGGCTGCAGCACACCGACCAGCTCGTTCATCGCCGCCGCGCCGATCTCAGGCAGGCGGTCGGCCAGCCGTTGACCATCAGCGGTCAAGGCCAGGCGCACTTGGCGCCGATCATCCGGGCAGCGGTTGCGCAGGATCAGGCCTTTGTGTTCGAGGCGATCGAGCATGCGCGTCATCGAACCGCTATCCAGGCCCAGGTAGCGACACAGCTCGGCTGGGGTGTCGACCTGATACTGGGTGACGATGATCAGCACCTTGAATTGCGCGGCGGTGACCCCCTCGCTCTCCAGGTGCCAGTCGAGGATGCGGTCCTTGAGGATTGCGGCGCGGCCCAGCAGCATGCCGATGGCGCAGGTCTGGAAGTTTTCCGGGTTGAAATGAGACATCGGCAGCCGCTCGGACAATTGTGTGAAAATATTACTGCCTAGGCAGTGAATGTCAAAGCTTTGATTAGCGGGCTATGTAAATTAGCCTTCATGCCTGCCAGTTAGTTCACTTCAATTGCGCCCAGCCCCAGCGCCTGCACCTGGCCACAGGCAATCGCCATCCCCACCAACTGCGCCAGGCTGCTGGCCTGCATGCGTTTCATCACCCGTCCTCGATACAGATCGACGGTTTTCACGCTAACCCCCAGTTGCTCGGCGACTTGCCGATTGCTCAGGCCTTGCACCAGCGGGATGAACACGTCGCGCTCACGTGGCGTCATGCCGTCGATACGGGCCTGAATGGCGACCAACTCAAGACTGCCCTGCTGCGCCTGACGCGCGTGGCTCAATGCCGCTTGGACGCTGTCGAGCAACAGCTGCTCGTTGTAGGGCTTTTCGATGAAGTCGCAGGCACCAGCCTTGAACCCCCGTACCACGATCGGTACATCGGCATGGCCGCTGACAAAGATCACCGGCATCAGTACCCCGCGATCACGCAACGCCTGCTGGACCGCCAGGCCGCCCAGGCCAGGCATCCGCACATCGAGCAGGACGCAGGCCGGCTCATCGCCTACACAGGCATCCAGAAACGCCTGGCCACTGCTGAATGGCAACGCCTGCAACCCCACCGACTCGAGCAACCAGACGGTCGAATCGAGCATGCCCTGGTCATCATCGACCACATAAACCTTCGCCTGCATCACTGCCCTGTCCTTCATAGTTTGATCGCCGCCAAGCGGCAGCACAGCACCAAGCCACCCGCCTCCCCCAAGCGCGCCTGCAGGCTGCCGCCAAAGCCTTCAATAAGGCTGCGGCTCATACTCAGGCCCAGGCCCAGACCGTCTGCCTTGCTGGTGGTGAACGGGGTAAAAATATCATCCAGGCGCTCGCAGGCCACGCCCGGCCCTTGATCGCTGACCTCGACCTGCAGCCAGTCGCCCTCGCGGCGCGCCGCCAGGACGATACGCGACGGCTGGCCCCGACGCTGCTCACGGTTGGCGTCGATGGCGTTGCGCAGCAGGTTGAGCAGTACCTGCTCCAGCAGCACCCGGTCGGCGTATACCTGGGGCAAGGTGCTGGGCAGGCGCAGCTCGATCTCGACCTGATCGCGGTCCGCCTCCCACGCGCATAGACGCACCGCTTCGCCGGCGATATCGGCGATCGCCAGCGCCTGCAGGCGACGTGGCCCCTTGCGCAGAAAAGCGCGCAAGCGGCGGATCACCTCGGCGGCGTGGGTCGCCTGCGCAACGATGCGTTGCAAGCCCTGGCCGACCCGATCCCGAGCCTGTGGGTCATGCTCCACCGCGTGCAGGTAACGCTGGCTGGCGTTGGCGTAATTGACCACTGCGGCGAGCGGCTGATTGATTTCGTGGGCAATGCCTGAGGCTAGCTCGCCCAGGGTCGCCAGCCGGGCACTGTGCGCCAGGTTCTGCTGGGCCTCGATGCGCAGGCTGATGTCGCGAGAGACACTGACGATCTCCACCACCGCCCCGGTATAGGTTTCGCGAATCGCCCGGCTGGCGATCTCGAACCAGCGATAGCCGCCATCGGCGTGACGCACGCGGCAGGTCATGAGGTGATAGCCATCCGCGTCCAACGCCGCAGCCGCCTGACGCAGCGCCTGGCGGCGCTCGTGCGGGTGCAGCAGGTTGCGCACCGGGGTGCCGCGCAACTGCTCTGGCCACACCCCAAGCAGGCGAAAGGCCGCTGGAGTGGCATCGAGAAAGCGCCCGTCCGGGCTGTGCCGGGAGATCAGGTCGGTGGTGTTCTCGGTAATCAGGCGGTACAGCCGGCGCGATTGATTGGCTTCGCGCGCGGCGTGGCGCTCGTCGCTGGCATCGCGACAGCGCGCCAAGACCTGCTGGCCACGGGCATCGGGGATGAAGGTCCAGAGCAAGATCCGCTGGCCAACCTGCGCCTCGACCTCGGCAATCGCCCGGTCTTGGCGCAGGCAAGCGCGAACCAGCGCTGCACAATTGGCCGGCAGCCACTGCGCCAGCGCCGGCCCTTGGGCAATCATCGCCTGCAAGGCGCGATTGGCACTGATCAATTGAGCGTTGGCCGCTAGCAGCGCGCTGGGCTGCGGGTCTTTGGCCAGCAACGGTGATGAGGTGTCGTCCACGGCTTGAGCTCGCTTTTTATAGTATTTCTACCATATTGCTATAGTCGATCTTCCAGCTAACATAGCGGTTCGCGTAAAAATGCGACAGGGCAAGCGAGCCATTTTTCGCTGCCCCTTCCCTGATCAGAGCTAACAATCAGCCACCGGGAGCCCAGCGCACAGGCTGCGCCTGCCTCCCACACAGGACCACCGCATGTCGATATTCTCCCAGGGCCTGATGCCCGCTGCTGTCAATCATGTTCCCCTCACCCCGCTGAGCTTCATCGAGCGCACCGCCTCGGTCTACGGCCAATACCCGGCCGTGATCCACGGCGCTATCCGGCGCAACTGGCAGCAGACCTATCAGCGCTGCCGACGCCTGGCCAGTGCCCTGGCCGAGCGCGGCATCGGCCAGGGCGACACCGTTGCGGTGATGCTGCCGAACATCCCGGCGATGCTTGAAGCGCATTTTGCCGTGCCCATGCTCGGCGCGGTGCTCAACACCCTCAACGTGCGCCTGGACGCCGAAGCCATTGCCTTCATGCTGGAACATGGCGAAGCCAAGGTGCTGATCGCTGACCGCGAGTTTCACGCGGTGATCCACGGCGCCCTGGCGCTGCTGGCCCAGCCCCCCCTGGTGGTCGACGTCGACGATCCGGAATACGGCGAAGGCCAACCGGTCAGTGACCTGGACTATGAAGCGCTGCTGGCCGAGGGTGACCCTGAGTTCGCCTGGCAGTGGCCTGAGGACGAATGGCAGGCCATTTCGCTGAACTACACCTCCGGTACCACCGGCAACCCCAAAGGCGTGGTCTACCACCACCGCGGCGCCTACCTCAACGCTATCGGCAACCAGATGACCTGGGCGATGGGCAACCATCCGGTGTACCTGTGGACCTTGCCGATGTTCCACTGCAACGGCTGGTGCTACCCGTGGACCGTCACTGCCTTGGCCGGCACCCATGTGTTCCTGCGTCGGGTCGATCCGCAAAAGATCCTCACCCTGATCCGCGAACACCGCGTCAGCCACCTGTGCGGTGCGCCGATCGTGCTCAACGCGCTGGTGAATATGCCGGATACCGCCAAGGCCGCCATCGAGCACCCGGTGCAGGCGATGGTGGCCGGTGCGGCACCACCGGCCAAGGTGATCGGCGCGGTCGAGGAAATGGGCATCGCGGTCACCCACGTCTACGGCCTGACCGAGGTCTATGGCCCGGTCACGGTGTGCGCCTGGCACGCCGAATGGGACCAGCAGCCGCTGGCGGAGCGTGCACGCATCAAGTCGCGCCAGGGCGTGCGTTACCCAACCCTGGAAGGCTTGATGGTGGCCGACTCGCAGACCCTGCAGCCAGTACCGCGTGACGGCAACACCCTGGGCGAGATCTTCATGCGCGGCAACACGGTGATGAAGGGCTACCTGAAAAACCCCGAAGCCACCGCCGAGGCCTTCCGCGGCGGCTGGTTCCACACCGGCGACCTGGCGGTGTGGCATGCCGACGGTTACGTCGAGATCAAAGACCGCCTCAAGGACATCATCATCTCCGGTGGCGAGAACATCTCCACCATCGAAGTCGAAGACACCCTGTACAAGCACCCCGCCGTGCTCGAAGCCGCAGTGGTCGCCCGCCCGGATGAGAAATGGGGCGAGACCCCGTGCGCCTTCGTCGCCCTCAAGCAAGGCCATGGCGCCACCCGCGAAGCAGAGATCATCGCCTGGTGCCGCGAGCACCTGGCGGCCTTCAAGGTGCCCAAGACCGTGCTGTTCGGCGAGCTGCCGAAGACCTCCACCGGCAAGATCCAGAAATACCTGCTGCGCGACCGGGCCAAGGCCCTCTGAACCGACGAGCTTCGATATGACCGACTACAACGCTCCACTGCGCGACATGCGCTTCGTGCTTCATGACGTGTTCCAAGGCCCTGCCCTGTGGGCGCGCCTGCCGGCCCTGGCCGAACGGGTCGATGCCGACACCGCTGACGCCATCCTCGAAGAGGCGGCGAAGATCACCGGCCAATTGATCGCCCCGCTCAGCCGCAACGGCGATGAGCAAGGGGTGCGCTTCGAAGCGGGCCAGGTCAGCACCCCAGACGGCTTTCGCGAGAGTTGGCACACCTACCGCGAAGGCGGCTGGGTCGGCTTGGGCGGTAATCCTGACTATGACGGCATGGGCATGCCAAAGATGCTCGGGGTGCTGTTCGAAGAGATGATGTACGCCGCCGACAGCAGCTTCAGCCTGTATTCGGCCTTGAGTGCCGGGAGCTGCCTGGCGATCGATGCGCATGCCAGCGAAGCGCTCAAGGCCGCTTACCTGCCACAGCTGTACAGCGGCCAATGGGCCGGCACCATGTGCCTGACCGAACCCCACGCCGGCACCGACCTGGGGCTGATCCGCACCCGCGCCGAACCGCAGGCCGATGGCAGCTACCAGATCAGCGGCAGCAAGATCTTCATCACCGGCGGCGAGCAGGACCTGACTGAAAACATCGTCCACCTGGTCCTGGCGAAATTGCCCGACGCCCCCGCAGGCGCCAAAGGTATTTCACTGTTTCTGGTGCCCAAGTTCTTGCCCGAGGCCGATGGCAGCCTAGGCGCACGCAATGGCGCTCACTGCGGCTCGATCGAGCACAAGATGGGCATCAAGGCCTCGGCCACCTGCGTGATGAACTTCGATGCCGCCACCGGCTTTCTGGTAGGCGAGCCGAACAAGGGCCTGGCAGCGATGTTCACCATGATGAACTACGAGCGCCTGTCGATTGGCATCCAGGGCATTGGCTGCGCCGAGGCGTCCTACCAGAACGCCGCACGCTACGCCAACGAGCGCCTGCAAAGCCGCGCCGCCAGCGGCGCGCAAGCCCAGCAGCGGATCGCCGACCCGATCATCGCCCATGGCGATGTGCGGCGCATGCTGTTGACCATGCGCAGCCTCACCGAAGGCGGTCGCGCCTTTGCCACTTACGTGGGCCAGCAGCTGGACCTGGCGCGTTATGCCGAGGATGCCGGTGAGCGTGAGCATGCCCAGCGCCTGGTCGCCCTGCTGACGCCAGTGGCCAAGGCCTTCTTCACCGACAACGGCCTGGAGAGCTGCGTGCTCGGCCAGCAGGTGTTCGGCGGCCATGGCTACATTCGCGAGTGGGGTCAGGAGCAGTTGGTGCGCGATGTGCGCATTGCCCAGATCTATGAAGGCACCAATGGTATCCAGGCGCTGGATCTGCTGGGGCGCAAGGTGGTGGCCGATGGCGGCCAGGGGCTAGCAGCCTTTGCCGCCGAAATTCGCGCGTTCGCGGTCGATGCGCCCGTGCATCGCGAAGCGTTGCTCGAGGCCTTGGTGCGACTGGAGAACACCACCCGCTGGTTGCTGGCCGGGGTGGCCAGCGACGCCAACCTGATCAGTGCCACGGCGGTGGAATACCTGCACCTGTTTGGGCTGACGGCCTATGCCTACATGTGGGCGCGGATGGCCGCGGTAGCGCAGGCCAAATTGGCTGAAGATGCCGAGTTCTGCGGGGCCAAGCTTGCCTGTGCGGCGTTCTTCTTCGAACGAATCTTGCCGCGGGGGTTGGCGCTGGAGGCCAGTGTGCGGGCGGGGAGTTCGAGTTTGTATGGGATGGAGGCAGGCCAGTTCTAGGTTGAATCATCCGGCCTTATCGCGCGACACGTCGCAGCGATAGGGCCGGAATCGACAAACCGCTCAATCAGGCAATGGCCGCATCCACCAACGCCTGAGCTTCTTCAACCAGCCGCTGCAGGTGCGCCTCGTCGACAAAACTCTCGGCGTAGATTTTGTAGATGTCCTCGGTGCCCGATGGCCGCGCCGCAAACCAGCCATTGCGGGTCATCACCTTCAGCCCACCGATGGCCTGGCCATTGCCCGGCGCATGGCTCAAGACCTGTTCGATCGGCTCACCGGCAAGCTCGGTCGATTTGACCTGCTCCGGCGCCAACTTGCTCAGCAGGGCTTTCTGCCGCGCATCGGCCTTGGCCTCAACCCGCGTGGCAAAGGGCTTGCCCAATGCCTCGGTCAGGTCAGCGTAGGCCTGGCTCGGGTTACGCCCGGTGCGCGCGGTCATCTCCGCCGCCAGCAACGCAGGGATCAGCCCGTCCTTGTCGGTAGCCCACACCGAGCCATCCCGACGCAAGAACGACGCGCCGGCACTCTCCTCGCCGCCAAAGCCCAGCGAGCCGTCGAACAGCCCCTGGGCGAAATACTTGAAGCCCACTGGCACTTCGTACAGGGTGCGCCCCAGTTGCGCGGTGACGCGGTCGATCAAGCCGCTGCTGACCACGGTCTTGCCCACTGCCGCATCACTGCGCCACTGCGGGCGGTGGCGGAACAGGTAGTCGATGGTCACCGCCAGGTAGTTGTTCGGCGCCAACAAGCCATCGGCGGTGACGATGCCATGGCGGTCGTGGTCAGGGTCACAGGCGAAGGCCACATCGAAGCGCTCACGCAGGCCGATCAGGCCCTGCATGGCGTAAGGCGAGGATGGGTCCATGCGAATCTGCCCGTCCCAGTCGACGGTCATGAAGCGGAAGGTCGGGTCGACCTCGGTGTTGACCACTTCCAGATTCAGCTGGTAGTGCTCGGCGATGGCCTGCCAGTAACGCACCCCGGCACCGCCCAGCGGGTCGACGCCCAGGCGCAGGTTGGCGGCGCGGATGACGTCGAAGTCGATGACGTTGGCCAGGTCCGCGACATAGTTGCCGACATAGTCATGACGCTGGGTGGTCGGCGCCTTGAGGGCCTGGGCGTAGTCCATGCGCTTGACCCCGGCCAGGCCTGCAGCCAGCAGTTCGTTGGCCTTGGCCTCGACCCACTTGGTCACGTCGCTGTCCGCAGGGCCGCCGTTGGGCGGGTTGTACTTGAAGCCGCCGCTTTGTGGTGGGTTGTGCGATGGGGTGATGACGATGCCGTCGGCCAGGCCAGCCTGGCGGCCACGGTTGTAGCAGAGAATGGCGTGGGACACCGCCGGGGTCGGGGTGTACTCGTCGTCCTTGGACAGCATCACCTGCACACCATTGGCCGCCAGCACTTGCAGGGCACTGGCCGCAGCCGGTGCGGACAGTGCATGGGTGTCGGCGCCAATGAACAGCGGACCATCGATGCCCTGGGCCTGGCGATACAGGCAGATCGCCTGGGTGATGGCCAGCACGTGGTCCTCGTTGAAGCTCAGCTCAAGGGAGGTCCCCCGGTGCCCGGAGGTGCCGAAGGCAACCCGCTGGGCAACCACGGACGCATCAGGGCGGCCGGTGTAGTAGGCGGTCAGCAGGCGGGGAATATCAACCAGTACGCTGGCCGGAGCCAACTTGCCTGCCAAAGGACTGAGCGTCATGCAAGAACCTCGAGTTCAACGAATGTAGGTGTTTGAACGCGCAGTGTACTGGGAGTTGCAACGCCGTGCGATGGGCCGAGCGGGGATTATTGACTGGCCGTCTGCCACCAGGCGGGAAACATCTGCTGCACCCGTGGCTCGGCGAAGCGCTCGTCGATCAGCAGCAGCACGCCACGGTCGTCATCACCGCGGATAACCCGCCCGGCGGCCTGGATCACCTTGCGCACGCCCGGGTACAGGTAGGCATAGTCGAACCCCGCGCCAAACTGACGACCCAGGCGTTGTTTGAACTGCTCATTGATCGGGTTGACCTGAGGTAGGCCGAGGGTAGCGACAAAGGCGCCGATCAGGCGCGTGCCCGGTAAATCCACCCCTTCGCCGAACGCCCCGCCCAGCACGGCAAAACCGATGCCCTGCCCGTCCGGCACAAAACGCGCGAGAAATGCCTCGCGCGCGGCTTCATCCATACCCGCCGCCTGCTCCCAGCGCGGCAGCTCAGGGTAACGTTCGGCCAGCAGCCCGGCGACCTGCTGC
Organism: Pseudomonas urmiensis; assembly: GCF_014268815.2. Classification (NCBI taxonomy): domain Bacteria; kingdom Pseudomonadati; phylum Pseudomonadota; class Gammaproteobacteria; order Pseudomonadales; family Pseudomonadaceae; genus Pseudomonas; species Pseudomonas urmiensis. Next base: position 1,797,504 of record NZ_JABWRE020000001.1, on the reverse strand, counting down.
AGGTATTCAAAGCTGCTGAAAAATGCCAGGTAGTTACCCGGCCGGTTGCGATACTGCTCGGCGATCAATTCGACGATCGGCGCCAGCGAAGCCTGCCTGTGCTGATAGCGGGTCGACACTTGGCTGACAATGCGTACATCCAGTTGCTCTGCCTTGAACGGCGCCGCGACCTCAAGCCAAGCAGTGTCACCGGGCATGCCCAGCAGGTCGGCATAGAAATGCCGTGGGCTGAGGGTGGCGGAAAACAACGTGACACTGCGCGCGGCACTCATGCGCGGGCCAAGCAAGCGTGCCGGCACCACATTGCGCAGGCACAAGGTGGCCAGGCGCCGCTTGCGCGGGCCATTGCGCTGGCTGATGTCGAAGATGAAATGCTCATCGAACAGCTCCGCCACCCGGCTGAACTGCAAGGCCTGGTGGAAGAACTGCAACAGCAGCGGGTCGACTTGCGCAGGCGCCTGGTTCAGGCGCTCTTGAATCAAGCCAATGCACTGCTGCAACGCGCTGAGCAAGCCATCGGGCAACCGCTCACTGGCCTGGTACGGCGCATGCTGGTCTTTGTACAGGGCGTTCCACTGGCGGTTCAGCCGATCCAGCGCGCTGACCAACCCTTCAGGCTTGCTCTGGCGCAACGCCTGCAGTTGGCCTTGATCCAGGCTGGCGCTGTACATGCCTCGCCCCCGCTCGACCAGGTTATGCGCCTCGTCCACCAACACCGATACCCGCCACTGGTTGGCTTGGGCCAGGCCAAACAGCAAGGCGTGCGCATCGAAGTAGTAGTTGTAGTCGGCGATCAGCACATCAGCCCAACGCGCCATCTCCTGGCCCAGGTAGTAAGGGCACACGTGATGTTCCAGGGCCACCTCACGCAGCGCCTGGCGATCGAGCAGTGGCCGCGCCCCAGCCGCCTCGCGTGCGCCAGGCAGGCGGTCGTAGAACCCCTTGGCCAATGGGCAGGACTCGCCATGGCAGGCGCTGCCGGGGTGCTCGCAGGCCTTGTCGCGGGCGATCAGTTCCAACGTACGCAAAGCTGGCTGGGGCGTGGCCTGGTCGATCTGGCGCAGGGCATCGAGTGCCAGCGCCCGGCCGGGCGTCTTGGCCGTCAGAAAATACAGCTTGTCGAGGCGCTGCGGCGCCATCGCCTTGAGCTGCGGGAACAGCGTGCCAAGGGTCTTGCCGATGCCGGTACTGGCCTGGGCCATCAGGCAGCGGCCGGTACTCACCGCCTTGTACAAGGTCTCGGCCAGTTGGCGTTGGCCCTGGCGGAACTGCGGATAGGGGAAGCTCAGCGCCTGCAAGCCCTGGTCACGCTCGGCGAGGCGCTGTTCCTGCATCTGCGCCCAGGCCAGAAAACGTTGGCACTGAAGCGCAAAGAAGCGCTGCAACTCTGCCGCCGTGTGCTGCTCGCTGATCACGGTTTGCCGATCGCTGTCGACATCCAGGTAGACCAGCGCCACCTCGACCTCTGCGAGTTGCCGCGCCTGACACAGCAGCCAGGCGTAGACCTTGGCCTGGGCCCAGTGCAGTTGGCGGTGGTTGTCGGGTTGCCGGGCCAGCTCACCGCGGTGGGTCTTGATCTCTTCCAGGCGATTGAGCTGCGGGTCATAGCCGTCGGCACGCCCGCGCACGCGCAAGCTTTCATAGTGCCCTTCGAGGGCGACTTCCGCCTGGTAATCGTCAGCGCGCCGCGCCACCACCCGCCGATGCCCGGCGATGCCTTCCTGGGCGGTGGGCGACGGGGTGAAGCGCAAGTCCAGATCACCGACCTTGGCGCTGAACTCGCACAACGCACGCACCGCCACGCTGTAGCTCATGCCAGCGCCTCACGCCAACGCACGTGGCAGACGGCGACCGGCAGACCGTGCTCACGACAGAATTCAAGCCAGCGCAGCTGGTTGTCCTGCAAGCGATCCCCCGGCCCCTTGACCTCGACCATCAGGTAACGCCCCTGCTCAGGCCAGAACTGAATCAGATCCGGCATGCCGGCGCGGTTGCTGCGGATGTCCTGCAGCAAGCGCATGAAGCACTGCTTGAGGTGCGCGGCAGGCACACAGGCCAGCGCCTGCTCGAGCAACTGCGGGGTGAGCATCTGCCAGAACACGAACGGTGACTGCAGCCCCTGCTTGGCGGCAAAGCAGGCCAGGATGGCCTGGGCATGGCTGCCATCATCCAGGCGCGCCAGGCAGGCCTCGAACAGGGCACTGCGCCGCTGCTGAAAATCTTCGTCGTGCAGGTCCTGAGGGGCCATTTGAAACGGGTGAAAGAATGCCCCCGGCACCGGGGCGAAGATCGCCTCCCAGCAGAGCAGGCCGAACAAGCTGTTGAGCAGCGTGTTCTCCACGTAATGAACCTGTCCACCTTGCTGCGCCAAATGCACGCGCACGGCCTCTTCGACCCCAAGTTCGGCCATCTCTACGGGTAGTTGCAGCTCGATCGGCGTGACCACCGTCGCGCGGCGCCTAGCGGCGGGTGGCCCGCCCAACTTGCGCGTCAGGCGCGGCAGCATGCGCGCCAGCGCCTGCACCTCATGGGCGTTGTCGGGCGCTGCGGCCATCTGCTCGGCCAGTCTCTTGGCCTGCGCCCACTGTTCGCTGCGCTCCAATACCCGCACCTGGCGAATCCGCGCCTCAGGGTGGCGGCTTTGGCCATAGACCTTCAGCGCCAAGTCCCACTCGGCCAGGCGTTCGCACTGCTGGCCGATGCTGAACAGCACCCGCGAGCGGCGCCGCGCCAGCCAGGGGTTGTCGCTGTGCAGGCCCTCAAGCGTGGCCAGCAGCAGAGCGGGCGCCTCGCCCTGCTCCAACCGCTCGGCACACTGGTGCAAGGCCATGGCCAGGTCGATCTCGGCGCGTTGGCGCAGCGCTCGGCTGTCATCGCTGAACGGGACCTTTTCAAAACGCAGCATGCCCAGGTCGGCCAGGACGAAATCCGACCAGTCCTGGTAGAGATTGCCGAAGAACAACAAGCGCAAGCGGTCGCACAAGGGTTGCAGGCGCCAGTGAATAATCTGCACGGGGCTGTCGGCAAACCACTGCGCGAAAGGCCTGGGGGGTAATGACAAGGCCTGCAACTGCGCCAGCAGATCCGGCTTGGCCGCACGCGGGCGGCTCAGTTGCCCAGCGAAGCACTGCACCAGCTCCTCCTTGCGCAGCACGCTGAACAGTTGCTCCAGCGACAAGGGCGCCTGCGTGCTGACCCAGCCCAACGCCGTCAACGGCCGCAAGGCGCAGTGACTGTCACCGATCTCGACATAGTTGAGTTTGTCGCTGCGAAACAGCTCGCCCTTGCGCATGACCATGCGCACCAACAGCGCCTGGGCAGGCTGCTGCAACTGCTCGAACGCGCTGATGAACGCCTGCTCGTGGTCGTCGAGCAGATCGGCATAGCGCAAAGCTACCCACGCCAGGACCTGACGGAAGTTATGCAGATAGTAGAGGGGGTCATCGACAGAATGAGCGATCACGGCAAGAGGTCGGGCAGCGGCAACGAACACTGGTTATACATACAGATATCAGTACCTGGCAAGCGCAGCGCCCGGCCACCTAACGCCAGCGAGCAGCGGCAAAGGCCCGCCCTGCCTGTGCTGCATGCCTTTGCTACTCGTCGACTGGCACTGGCAACAGCCGACGAGTGGCGCAGATTATCCGGGCCAGGGGCTAGCGATTTCGACTGCGCTCGTAAGCCGCCAGCACGATGCGTTCCGACTGCACCAGGTAGGCATCGAGCATTGCCGTGGCCTCATCGGGCCGGCCTTCCTCGACACAACGCAAGATCGACGCATTCATATCGACATAAGGCAGGTGGAGAAACTCCGGATCGTTGAGCACGCCGAAGGCCAGGCGCAACTCAGCCGCGATCTGCCCGTAGAACACCACCATCCGCGGGCTGTCAGCCAGCTCGACGATGCCCTTGTGGAACATCATGTTGGCGGTGCCGACCGCTACCCAGTCCTTGGCCTCGCGCGCGCGCATGCCGGCCTCGACCGCCTCGCGCATCTGCAGGGTGCCTGGGTGCATGGGAAAGCCCTGGGCAATGGCCTTGCACTCGATGAAACGGCGCACCCGATAGATGTCGATGATCGACGCCATGTCTGGCTCGGCCACGGTTACGCCACGGTTGGGCTCGTGCTTGAGCAGGCCCTCGCGGGTCAGCACACGGAAGGCCTCACGCAAGGTATTGCGGGAAATCTGCAGGCTCTCGGCCAGCGCTGCTTCGGACAGGCGCTGGCCGGGTACCAGCTCGCCTTCCACCAGCATTCTGCGGACTTCATGGGTGATGGACTCGCCCAGCGTGCGTGGCAGGGAACAAGCAGCGTCGTTCATAAGCAATCCAGAATGAGATAACCGTGCAGATGTTCCATCAGCACCTTGTGCTTGGCAAGACGCAGCGTCACGGCTGCTCCGTTAGGTAACACTGCCAGCGTCGATTGTTACAATCTGGTGCACATTGACCACTCATCACCAAAACATTGTTGAACAATCTGTTGGCGATATACCTACATTGCAGCGTTTTTATTTGAGTTTGGCATGCACATTGCTCTACCCAGGCACCTCTCATTGTAGGAATGATGCCGTGACACAGCTCGCTCATGACTTCACCAAGGCGCGACGGTCTTCGCTGATTGCCGCGATCTTCATGATGGCGACTTCCGCCATCGGGCCAGGCTTCCTCACCCAGACCACCACCTTTACCGCCACCCTGGGTGCTGCGTTTGCCTTTGGTATCCTGGCCTCGATCCTGATCGATTTCGTCGTGCAGCTGAACGTCTGGCGCATCGTTACCCTGACCCGCATGCGCGCCGCGGAACTGGCCAATACCGCCATTCCCGGCAGCGGTTATCTGCTCACGGTACTGGTGGTGTTCGGTGGCCTGGTGTTCAGCCTGGGCAACATCGCCGGCGCCGGCCTGGGCCTGAACGCCCTGACGGGTCTCGATCCCAAATGGGGTGGCGCGTTCAGTGCGCTGGTGGCCATTGCGATCTTCTCCTCGCACCGCGCAGGGATTGCCATGGACCGCATCATGATGGTGCTCGGCACGCTGAAAGTCGGCCTGATCGTGTTCGCCGCCTTCGCCACCCACCCGCCGTTGGGCGAGGCACTGCGCCAGGCGGTCTGGCCTGACTTCATCGACTTCGCCTCGATCACCACCATCGTCGGTGGCACCGTCGGTGGCTACATCACCTATGCCGGTGCGCACCGCCTGCTCGATCGCGGCGTGGTCGGGGTGCAGAACATCGAGGTGGTGTCCAAGGCTGCGCTGACCGGCATTCTGGTCACCGGCATTGCCCGTTACGTACTGTTCCTGGCCGTGCTTGGGGTGGTCGCCAGCGGCGTGGTCATCGACGTTTCCGGCCAAGGCGCCAACCCGGCTGCGCAAGCGTTCAAAGCCGCTGCCGGCGACATCGGCATGATGGCCTTCGGCTTGGTGCTGTGGGCGGCCGGGATCAGCAGCGTGATCGGCGCCTCATACACCTCGATGTCGTTCATCACGGTGTTCTCCAAGCGTATAGATGAACGCGTACGCAACCTGAGCACGGTGGCGTTCATCCTGATCGCCTTGGTCCTGTACATGATGCTGGGCAAGCCACCTGCGGCGCTGCTGGTGTTCGCCGGCGGCTTCAATGGCTTGATCCTGCCGCTGGGCCTGAGCATTTTCATGTACGTTGGCTGGCGTCGCGCCGACCTGATGGAAGGCTATCACTACCCTCGCTGGCTGCTGGTGCTGGGCGTGGTGACCTGCCTGTTGTCGTGGTTCATGGCATTCAAGTCGGCAGGTGCCATCTTTGCCTTTATCAACGCAGCCTGATTACCGCGGAGACTTCAACATGCGTTCCATTGATCTGAACAGCGACTTGGGGGAGAGCTTCGGCGCCTGGAGCATGGGCGACGATGCGGCGATCCTCGAAGTGGTCAGCAGCGCCAACGTCGCCTGTGGCTTTCATGCCGGCGACCCGCTGGGCATCCTGCACACGCTGGAGACCGCCGCAGCGCGCGGCGTAGCCATCGGCGCCCACGTGGCCTACCCGGACCTGGTCGGTTTTGGCCGGCGCAACATGGATATCCCCGCCGAGCAACTGCGCGCCGATGTCATCTACCAGATCGGCGCGCTCATGGGCCTGGCGCGCAGCGCCGGCACCCGGGTCAGCTATGTCAAACCGCATGGTGCGCTGTACAACACCATCGCCCATGACCGCACCCAGGCAGACGCGGTGATCCAGGCCGTACTGCGGATCGATCCGCAACTGAAACTGGTGTGCCTGGCCAACTCGCCGCTACTGGACTGGGCCGGCGAGGCGGGCCTTGCGTGTGTCGCCGAGGCCTTCGCCGACCGCGCCTACACCGCCCAGGGCACGCTGGTGTCACGCTCGCGACCGGGCGCTGTGCTGCACGACCCTGAACTGATCGCCCAGCGCATGCTGCGCCTGGTGCGTGAAGGTGTGATCGAAGCCGAGGACGGCCAGGTGATCAGCCTGCAAGCCGAGTCGATCTGTGTGCATGGCGACAGCCCCGATGCGGTGAACATCGCCCGCGACCTGAAAACCCGCCTGCTCGAAGCCGGCGTCACACTCCGCGCATTTTCCTGAGGTTGACCATGACGCCATTGCAGCAGGCCCGCCAAGCCGCCGTCGACGCCCGCGCCCGTTATCGCGCAGGGCTGGTAGCACCGAGCGCCGGCCAGGCGCCTGGTTTGACCCAGGCCAACATGATTACCCTGCCCCGCGAATGGGCCTACGATTTTCTTCTGTTTGCCCAACGCAACCCACAGGCCTGTCCGGTGCTCGACGTCACCGAGCCAGGCAGCTACAGCACGTTTCTGGCCGAGGGCGCCGACCTGCGGACCGACCTGCCCGCCTACCGGGTCTGGCGCGACGGCCAACTGGCCGAGGAAGTCAGCGATGTCCGCGAGCAGTGGGCGCAACACGACGATCTGGTCAGCTTCCTGATCGGTTGCAGCTTCACCTTCGAGGCCGACCTGATCAACGCCGGCATCGACGTGCGCCACATCAGCCAAGGCTGCAACGTGCCGATGTACCGCACCAACAAGCTGTGCCGCCCCGCCGGGCGCCTGCATGGCGAAATGGTGGTGTCGATGCGTCCGATCGCTGCCGAGCGGGTGGCGGATGCGGCCAGGATCACCGCGCGCTATCCAGGCGTGCATGGCGCGCCGGTGCATGTGGGCGAGCCGGCTCTGCTCGGCATCGACGATCTGGGGCGTCCCGACTTTGGCGACGCGGTCACCCTCAAACCCGGCGAGATCCCGGTGTTCTGGGCATGTGGGGTAACACCGCAGGCGGTGGTGATGGCTTCCAAGGTGCCGTTTGCCATCTCCCATGCACCCGGGCACATGTTCATTACCGACATTGCCGACAGCTACTACCACGTATAGGAGTGGAGCATGCGTTTCTATCCGGTCAGCCTGGACGCGCTCCTGGTTGAATTGGCGAACCTGGACGAGACCCTGGTCTTGTTCGACTCGCTCCAGCATGAGCCCATCGTCGGCGTGAGCGAGATCATTCCGGCAGCGCGCACGCTGCTCGTGCACTTTTGCCCCTTGACCCTCAGCCGCGAGGCGCTGGCCGCACGAATTGCCTCGCGCCAGCTGCACGGCCAAACGCGCACGGCCGGCAAGCTGGTCGAGATTGCCGTGCACTACAATGGCGAAGACCTCGAAGAGGTGGCGCGGGCGCTGGATATCAGCGTCGAGGAGGTAATACGCCGCCATACCGGCAGCGATTACAACGTCGCCTTCTGCGGCTTCGCCCCAGGCTTTGCCTACCTCAGCGGCGGCGCCGAATTCGTCGTGCCGCGGCGCAGCACCCCTCGTACCCGCATTCCTGCCGGAGCCGTAGCCCTGGCCGGCGGTTTCAGTGGTGTTTATCCGCAAGCCAGCCCCGGTGGCTGGCAGATCATCGGCATCACCGAGCAGAAGATGTGGGATTTGCAGCGCGAGCAACCGGCCTTGCTCCAGCCGGGCTATCGCGTGCGCTTTCACGATGCCGGACCGCTACCAGCAGCGCGGGTCTCGGTTGCCGTAGCCACCCCTCAAGCGACAGCGCCCGCCGTTGGCCAGGCCTTGGAGATTGTCTCGCCTGGGCTGCAAACGCTGCTGCAAGACCTTGGCCGCCCAGGCCTCGCCGGACAAGGCGTATCGGCTTCGGGGGCGATGGACAGGGGCGCCTTGCGCGCCGCCAACCAGGCCGTGGGCAACGCTGCGGCAAGCGCCTGCCTGGAAATCCTCATGGGCGGCCTGAAGCTCATTTGCCATGGCCAGGCAGTGGTCGCCGTTACCGGCGCTACAGCGGCGCTGCAAGTGCGCACAGCTGACGGCCAACTGCTGCAACCGCAGCTGTACATGCCCTTTGCCTTGCACGATGGCGATCAACTGAGCATCGACGCGCCTACGGCGGGCCTGCGCAATTACCTGGCCATTCGCGGCGGTTTCGATCACGCGCCAGTGCTGGGCAGCCTGTCGACCGACACCCTCGCCCAGGTTGGCCCCGCGCCCCTGGCGGCGGGGACTCGCCTGGGCTTCCGGCAGCGCAGTGGCGGCGCCGCAGTGTCGCTCAGCGAGCAAGCAGCGTTCGCCATGCCGCGCGCCGATCAAGTCATTACCCTGGATGTACTGATGGGCCCGCGCAGCGATTGGTTCACGCCCCACGCGCAGACACTGCTGGCCGAGCAACTGTGGCAGGTCACGCCGCAATCGAACCGGATCGGTATCCGCCTGGCCGGCGCGCAGCCCTTGGCGCGTGCCATCGATGGCGAGCTGCCCAGCGAAGGCACCAGCGTCGGCGCCATCCAGGTGCCGCCCAGTGGCCAGCCGGTGCTGTTCTTGGCTGACCATCCGTTGACCGGCGGCTACCCGGTGATCGGCGTGGTTGCGCCCTATCACCTGGACCTGGCCGGGCAAATTCCGGTCAACGCACATATTCGCTTCAACCCGCTGGGCACATTCGAGCCCGTGTGCCCTGCCCTTTCTGACGAGATCCAACAGCGATGAAAAAGGTTCTGATTGCCAACCGCGGCGAAATCGCCGTCCGTATCGCCCGCGCTTGCCGCGACTATGGGGTGGCATCGGTGGCGGTGTACGCCGATGCCGATATCGATGCGCTGCATGTCCGTCAGGCCGACGAGGCTTATGCGCTGGAGGGCCAACGGCCCGCCGACAGCTACCTGAACATCGACAAGCTGCTGGCGGTGGCGGCACGTGCCGGCGCCGACGCCGTGCATCCCGGTTATGGGTTTCTCTCTGAACGCGCCGACTTCGCCCGTGCGGTGATCGCCGCAGGCCTGACCTGGATCGGCCCAGACCCCAGCACCATCGATGCACTGGGCGACAAGGTGCAGGCTCGGCGCATTGCCCTGAAAGTCGGCGCGCCCCTGGTGGCCGGCACTGAAGACCCGGTCAAGGATGCCAGCGAAGTTGTCGCGTTCGCCCAGCAGCACGGCCTGCCGATTGCCATCAAGGCCGCGTTCGGCGGTGGTGGGCGTGGCCTCAAGGTGGCGTGGAAGCTCGAAGAAGTCAGCGAGCTGTATGAGTCGGCGGTGCGCGAAGCGGTTGCCGCCTTCGGTCGTGGCGAGTGCTTCGTCGAGCGCTTCCTCGATCGCCCTCGGCACATCGAGGCGCAGATCATCGCCGATCGCCACGGCCGGGTGGTGGTGGTCGGCACCCGGGACTGCTCGCTGCAGCGACGTAACCAGAAACTGATCGAAGAGGCGCCTGCGCCGTATCTGACAGATGAGCTGCGCCAGCGCATCCATGCCTCGGCGCGCGACATCTGCGCCGAGGCCGGTTATGTCGGCGCCGGTACGGTGGAATTCCTGCTCAGCGGCGATGGCACGCTGTCGTTCCTGGAGGTCAACACGCGTTTGCAGGTGGAGCACCCGGTCAGCGAAGAAACCAGTGGTATCGACCTGGTCATCGAGCAGCTACGCGTTGCCCAAGGGCTGGCGCTGTCGTTCAGCGATACGCCAGTTCCGCGCGGCCACAGCTTTGAGTTTCGCATCAACGCCGAAGATGCCGGCAACGGCTTTTTGCCAACACCCGGCGCCATCACCCGCTTCCAGCCGCCCTCCGGACCTGGCGTGCGTGTGGATAGCGGGGTGGTCGAGGGCTCACGGGTTTCGCCCAATTTCGATTCGATGATCGCCAAGCTGATCGTGACTGGCGCGACCCGCGAGCAAGCCATCGCCCGTGCCCGGCGCGCCTTGGCCGAGTTCGAGGTGGAGGGCGTCGCCACCGTGCTGCCGTTCCATCAGGCGGTGATGGCGCATGCCGATTTCACCGCCGCCGATACCTTCGCGGTGCACACCCGTTGGATCGAGACCGACTTCGCCGATCAGCTAGCAATTGCCCCGCGCAGTGCCAATGCTGCCGACCCCGGCGTGCTGCGCAGCTTCGTCGAAATTGACGGCAAGCGCCACCAACTGGGCTTGCCAGCGGCGCTTCTGGGCGGTTTGAGCCTGAACTCGGCCGCACAGAGCACAATTGGCCAAGCCCAGGTGGAACTCTTAGACCCACAGGCGATAGTCACCCCGGTTGCGGGCAACCTGCATACCTGGCTCGTTGCCAACGGTGAAGCGGTGCAGGCTGGGCAAGTGGTGGCGGTGATGGAAGCGATGAAAATGGAGACGTCCATCCTCGCACCCTGTGCAGGTCAGTTGCAGATTGGCCAGCAGCCTGGCGCCTACTTTGAAGCCAGGTCGGTGATTGGCCGTATCCAAGCGCCAGACTGAGGCCCGGGCAAAATCTGCGTAACGTGCACGGTAGCTGGGTAGCAACCCGGTTGCCGCGCCGCATTCAGGTGAACACCACTGCGCGCCAGCCTGACGTTCACCCTTGATCTTCTGGAGGCACTTGCTCTTGCAACACATGGTCGAGCAGGCGGAGCGCATGCTGCAGGTTTTGCTCGTTGCTGCCCTCCCAGACCAACAACAGGCACTGATGAAAGCGCCCCTGCAAACTGAACCGATCACCGGGGACAATCAGCAGGTCGCTGCCCGCCAGTACCTCAAATGCACGATTACTGGCCAACGGCTGGTGCAAGCGTACCCACAATGCCTGCCCTCCCTGCGGCATACAAAAAACCACCCGTTCACCCAAATGCAGCTGGACCTGCTGACAGAGCAATTGCATGCGCGCCTCGCGTTCCCTGCGCAAGGGCGCCAGATGGCAATCCACCTCGCCTTTCACGTACAACTGGGCCAACGCCTGCTGGCGCAGTGGCGGCAGCAAAAAACCTCGCTGGGCAAACTTTTCAGCGACGCCTGCATGTCGGCACAAGACAAAGGCATAGGGTGCCTCGGCCCCCACGGCAGCTTCCAACGACCCCAGCACCAGCACGCCCTTAGGCTCTAGCCAATCGCGCAGGCGTCGGTTCGCGGGCGCCGCGAAGCACAGCTCACTGTCTAGGTCGTTCTCCAGCAACCAGGCCGGATGCTCAGCCAGCAGCGCGGCAATCTTGCGTTGTTCAAGCTCAGTCACCAGCCGCCCGGTCGGCAAGCTCAGGTACGCAGGCATGACCACCAGTCGCACCGGTTCACGCGCCAACAGCCGCGAAAATACCTCCAGGTCCAAGCCACACTCGGCGTCCAGCGGAACCTCCAGCACACGCAGGCCGGCCAACTGCAACCCGCGCAGCAGTCGCCAGCAACAGGGCGATGCGACCAGCGCTGTGGCGCCACGCAGGTGCAAGGCGCAGAGCAGGGTTTGCAGCAGTGCTTGGACGTCGGTGGCCAGGTGCACATCCTCTGAGCTCCAGCACAGGCGCGAAGAGCGGGTATAGCGCGCCGCCAGCGCGTTACGCAGTTGCGCGCCCCCCACCGCTCGCCGTAGTCCACTTTCTTCGCACGCGCTTTGGCGCGACAAGCGACGCTCCTGCAGCAGCAACGCGCGTTCCAGCGCAGCTGAACAAGACAGCGGCACGTGCAATGCCGACAACGGCTGCGGGCGTGGGTTAGCCGCCTGAGCTTCGTCCTTCAGACAAGCACGTACGAAATAACCCGACTTGGGCACTGAACGTACCCGCCCCTCATGCTCGAGCAGGCTGTAGGCACTTTGCACCGTCGCCAGCGACACGCGCAGACGACGTGCCAAATCGCGTAGCGAGGGCAAACGCCCCTCACCGTTGCGGTCTGCTTCACCAATCAAGCGCTCAAGATAGCGATAAACCGTCTGGTAGGCGAACTCACCACGGGCCGACCGGCTCATCAGGTCGCGACCTGAGGCACCGCTCTAGCGCTCGTTTGCAGACGCAGGGCCAGGTCACGCCGCGCCAGATTGGCCACTACGCGTCTGGCCGGCTGGCCCATGCGCCGGGCATAGATTGCCTTGAGCTGCGCCAAACTCAGACCGCTGATATCCATCAACCACTGCTGCACCGGCTCTGGGCAGGTTTTGCCCTGCAAGGCCCGATGCAGATAGGGCAAGGCGACCCGCATACCGGGATGGCAATACTCAACGAAACCCTCAAGCCCGCACCCATGATCGGCGAACGGGGCATGAATCAGGCAAACCAACTGCTGCTCGGTCAACCCGGCCAGGTTCAGAAAGCGCGCCTGGGCCGAGTCATTCGCCTGCGTGGAATGAGCACGATCGCGCACCGCCAGCCCCAGGCGCCCTTCTTTGTGCCTCTTGCGCTGCTGACGGCCGCGCAATTGGCGCAGGTGCAGCAATGCGTCAAGATCAAAGTAAGCCATCAGGGCTGCCTGGGGCCTGGAAGGTTCGAGGTGCACGCCGAGCATCTGCTGCAACTGGCTGTCGTCGAGCCTGTCCTGTAGCAAGTCGTCCACCGCGATCACCCGCAGTGGGCTGTCTGGATTTGCCATGGTCGCAGGGCTGCGGGGGGCGTCCAAAGGTGCGTCTGCCAATGCTTGCAGCCAGCCAAGCGCCTCAGCCAGCGTCGCCAGATTCAGATACGTGCCATGCAGGCCCGACTCCCCCGCCAGACGCAGGCAGCGCCGACTCCACGCCAGATAGAGCAGGCGCTGGCGCTCAGGGATGAGCGTGATCAGGGCGCTCGCACCTTGACTATTCTCCAGCACCAGGCAAAAAGCATTGGCCAGCTGCAGGTGCAGGCGGCTACCGAACATGGCTTCAGGCTGGCCTGCGGTCAGGTGGCCAAAAACCAACAACGCTTGGCGCGATTGCGCCCAAGTCTCTATCGACATCGTTGGGCGGACGCGAAAGGGCACCACCGCTTGCCCTTCGATCATCAGCAACTCCACCCGCGCATCATCTTGCATAAACAGCTTGCCGAAGCTGCGCTCGTGGTTGATCAGAGTCTTCTGGCTGATGGCCGGCAGCGCGGCGACCACCACGCGCAGTCGAAAGGTGGCAGGCGCACGCAAGGCGATGGTCAACTGCGCAGCACGCAAGCAGGCTAGCAAATGGGCGCTTCGTCGGTCCTCCCCGTGCACCACTAGCAACTGAAACTGGCCAATGTACTCAACGCCTCCAGCCGCCACTAGCAGTCGTTGGATCAATAACTGCATAGATGCACGCTGGGCCTGGGACATATGTTTCAACAAGCGCTCCAGCACTTGCTGATAAATGTATTGCATGGCTTGGTCATGAATATCACTCATGGGCACCCCTTCCTTTCGAGGACTTCTGCTCACCACTAAATAGCGCGCAAAATCAAGTTAGCTTCCCGCTTATCGGACATTTCTTACATCTATTTAGGAGCCAGGCAAGTGACAACTTACTGCCGCCAAACCATTGAAAAAAATCCGCACCACCATCGCCCTCAACCGCCCTCTACCCTGCTGCATATCGACGTGCATGCTCATTCAGCGCTCCCCGGAACTGACTATCACCGGGCCATTATCAATCCTTGCCCGACGAATAAAAGATACAGATCTCGGTAAAAAAACCATTCAGCAAGGAACAACCAAGGATCTGCCCATAAAATTGACCGAACAAAACAAACGCACAAATAGAAAAAGTAGACTTGCAACTTACGAAAACACAAACAACCGTAATCCGTTACTTCGAAACATGTAGGAAGCATCCGAAAAAACGCATACATCTCCGCATACTTGATCACTTAGCGTGTCGTGGTCGGTCAAGCGGCCCTGCGGCTGCAGAGAGCCATTGGCGCTACGGCCCTTCACGCAACACACCCTCCCCAAGATTGCAATTCACCTCAAGCTCGCCCAAGCTCAGCCCCTCTGCCTCAACGGACTCGCCGATGCCCCGACACCGTCACTACCTGATCGCCGTGCTGTTGCTGATTCTGGTATCGGTGGTGATCGGCTATTTGTCGCGCAGCGAGGCGCCTACCGCACCCACCCTGCCGCCACATAGCTACGCCAAAGCCCTTCGCATGGCCCATAACGGCCAACCGGGCGCCGCCCGCGTGCTCTATCAGCAATTGCAGCGCAACGACCTGGCGCCCATTCGTCGCGCGGCGTTGTATGCCGAACTGGCCAACTACCCTTCACCCAAAGCGCTGGAGCTGGCCAAGCTTGATCTGCAGCACGACGAACCGCTGGTGCGCCGCGCCGCCATTGCCAGCATTCGCCAGCTATTGCCCGCGACGCAGCGCAGCCTGGTGCTAGGGCCACTGCTTGATGACGATGACCAGAGTGTTCGCTTTGCCGCAGTGGACGCCTTGCTGGGCCTGGATCCCGATGCGATTGGCCTGTACTTCGGTCCACTGCAACAGGCCCTTGACCAATTCCAGCAAGCACTTGAAGCACAACCGGAAGATCCCGCCGCGCAAATCCACCTGGCACGCCTGTATTTGCACGAACACGACTACCAGCGTGCTGACGCAGCCCTGCAACGCAGCCTGAAAGCGTCGCCGGAGAGTCTGGAGGCGTTAGCCACCCAAGTTCGTTTGTTGGAGCGCCAGGGTCAGCACGATGCTTCTCGGCAGGTGCTGGGCAAGGCCCTGGCCTTGCAGCCAGACTCAGCTTTTCTGCAGCACCAACTAGGCCTCTGGCTGACTCGCCACGATCAGCACGAGTACGCATTGTTGGCGTTCTCCCGCGCAGTGGAACTGCAGCCTGACGACCCCGACTATCGCTATGCGCTGGCGCTAACCCTGCACCAGTTGGAGCAGGTTGAGGCCGCGCAAAAACAGCTGGAGACGGTATTGAGTCGACAGCCGGCCAATCGCAAGGCGCGGCTATTGCTGATCCAATACTGGAAAGAAACCGGGCAGTTGCAAAATGTTCAGGTGCTACTGGCCGAACTTGAGCGACAAAACCCGGATGATCCAATACTCCAGCAAGGCCTTTAGAGAAATCCTGAAACAGTTTGAACCCCAGTCCCGGCACCATGGTCCAGTGGATATCGGCAGGGTCACTTGCGACCCGCCAACTGTTTCGGGAGAGCTGCCTTGGCCGCTTCGTTGTCACTGGACGAGCGTGCACTGATCTTGGCTCCAGCACGTCTGGGGGCAGAGACCAGCAGAATGCTTGCGGCTGCAGGAATCGGCTGCCAACGTACAACCGATCTGGCGCGCTTGTGTGGCTGGCTGTCTGAGGGTGTTGGCCTGGCAATCGTCGCTGAAGAGAGCCTGTCCGACGATCAGAAGTCGCCTTTGCATCAATTCATAGATGGCCAACCTGAATGGTCCGACTTGCCCATTGTGTTGCTGGCCAATGTCCACTCGCCGACCACCGGTCCACCGCGAGAGCGCTTGGGTAACTTGCTGTTGCTGCAGCTTCCTTTTGATGATTGCCAGCTACTAAATCTCAGCCAATCGGCCCTTCGTGCCCGACGCCGTCAGTACGTTGCTCGCGACCAATTGCTCGAGTTGCAGCAGCAATTGCACAATCAGACACAGCAGCGGCAAAAAGAAGTCCAGGCACTGCACCAAACGCGCAAGATGGAAGCCATTGGTCAATTGGCCGGCGGCGTTGCCCACGACTTCAATAATCTGTTGACCAGCATCGGCGGAAGCTTCGAGTTAATTGACCGGTACCTGCAACAGGGCCGCACCGACAAGCTTGGCGGGGTGTTGCGCATGGGCCAGGAAGCCGTTACGCGTGCCGCCCGCCTGACCCATCGATTATTGGCGTTTTCCTCCCGGCAATCACTGGACAGCCGCAGTGTCGACCTGAGCGCCTTGCTCGAGTCGAGGCCATTGACTGACTTAGGCGGCGCAATCAACGTGCAAGTACGCCTGCCGAAGAACCTCTGGCGGGTGCAGGCGGATGATCAGCAGCTGCGCGAAGCGTTGGACAATCTACTGACCAACGCTGCGGAGGCGATGCCCAGCGGCGGCGAAATGACCATCGAGGCGAGCAACCTGCGCGTTGACAAGGCACGCTTGGCCCATGAAGGCCTGGCCAGCGGTGATTATCTGCGCATCAGCATCAGCGATAACGGCCAAGGGATGTCGCAAAGCACCCTGGAGCGGGCTTTTGAGCCGTTTTTCAGCACCAAACCGGTTGGCCAGGGCATCGGCATGGGGTTGTCGATGGTCTATGGCTTCAGTAAGCAGTCGCATGGCCACGTAGCGCTGCACAGTGAAATTGGCCGAGGCAGTAGAGTTGACCTGTATCTGCCACGCGATCCAGGCAATGTGCAGCCTCAAGCCAAGGCCAATCACCCACCCGCCCCCACTGCCAAGGCTGATCAGCATGTGCTGATAGTCGAAGACGACGAACATGTGCGCCTGCTGGTGTGCCAGGCACTTGCCGAAGATGGCTTGGATTGCCAGGTAGCGAGCAACGCCAACGAGGCGCTGCGCGTGCTGCACTCCCCTCGCCCCTTGGCCTTGCTGATCAGTGATGTCGGGCTCCCCGGAATGAACGGCAGGCAATTGGCCGAAATTGCCCAGCAGTTGCGCCCGGACCTGCCTGTGCTGTTCATCACCGGTTACGCAGAAACGGCGATGGCCAGGGAAAACTTTCTTGGGCCAGGCATGCAATTGATCTGCAAGCCGTTTGAACTCAACCACCTGCAACAGAGGGTTGCCGGGATGCTGGGCAAACGCTCAAGCGGCGCTAACAACTAATCATGCGTTGGGCCTGCTCTACCAAGCTCTCCAGGGTGAAGGGCTTGAGCATCAGCGCAGTTCCTGACTGGCTGAGCAATTGCTGCTCTATGGGTTGTTCGGTAAATCCGGTAATGAATAGAATTTTCTGTTCGGGGTTGAGCAGACGCATGGCCTTGGCTACCTGACGTCCACTGAATCCTCCCGGAAGCCCAATGTCGGTGATGACCAAATCAAATGTGCCAGCGAGCTGGTACTGCCCCAAAGCAGAATTGGCATCGGTAGCATCGCTGACATCAAAACCAAAGTCCGCCAATGCCTCTTTCATCAAATTGCGTAGATTGGCCTCATCGTCGATCAACAGCACGCGCTCGCCGCGTCCACGTGCGGTGCTTGCTGGTAACGCTGCTGAGGTCTGTTCTGGTTCCGGCAACGCCTCACCACGCGGAAACATCATTGACACCCGGGTGCCCTTACCCAAGGTCGATTCAACCCAAGCGTGGCCACCAGACTGCCTGACAAAACCGTAGACCATCGGCAACCCAAGCCCCGCCCCTCGACCAGCCGGTTTGGTGGTGAAAAACGGTTCGAACGCACGTGTCACGTCTTCTCTCGACATGCCATGGCCATTGTCCTCGACATGAATGGTCACATAATCGCCGTTGGGCAAACCGCTATCGCTGGCCTGCGAGCCCGTCAGACGCTGGTTGACACTGCGAATCGTCAGCTGGCCGCGGTCCCGGCAGGCATCGCGGGAATTGGCGCACAGATTGATCAATGCATTTTCCAATTGCGCGGCATCCAGATAGACCGGCCATGGCGCCGTATCCAATTGCCACTGCAAGCGCATCTCCGGCCCCAGTGCCTGCAGCAGTAACGGCTCGGCGGCTTCCAGCAAGCGGTTGATATCCACGTTGTCCGGTGACAGTGGTTGGCTTCTGGAAAAGGCCAACAATCGATGGGTGAGGGTCATCGCCCGCTGGACTGAATCACGCGCCAATAGCACATAGTTGTCGACCCGCTCTAAACGCCCTTGCGCCAAGCGCCGTTGCAACAGCTCAAGGCTACCGCCGATACCCGACAACAGGTTATTCATCTCATGGGCCATACCACCCGCCAACTGCCCTACAGCTTGCATTCGCTGACTGTTGCGCAGGAGCATCTCACTCTGGCGAATGGCGTCTTCGCGCTCTTGGCTGATATCGCGCCCCACCGCCGTCAACACATCGCCTTCCAGCCTGCCGCTCCAGCTGAACCAACGGTAATGCCCTTCTTTGTGGCGTAGCCGGGTTTCGATCTGCTCGACCCCTTTGCCATGCAGGACATCCAGGACCGCACTACGGATTTGCGGGCGGTCGGCTGGATGCACCAGCTCCAGGATCGGCATGCCCGCCACTTCATCCTCACTCCAACCCAATATCTGCTGCCACGCAGGATTGGCCGCGTGCAGACGCATGTCGCGCTTGAGCATGACCATGGCATCGCGCGAAAGCTGCCAGATGTGGTCTCGGTCCGCCATGTAGCGAGCGATCTGCTTTTCGAAGGTTGTCGCCAGTTCTCGCCACTGGCCAATGGTCTCCATGCTCGCGGTGGTATCGATGACCGTATGCAGTACGCCCGCTACTGCCCCCTGATCATCCCTGATGGGGGTGTAGCTGAAGGCATACCAGGCTTGGCCCATGCCGTTGCCAGGGTCTATGCGAATGGGGGTGTCTTCAACGAAACTGGCCTGACCTTGCAGCGCTTTGAACACACAAGGGCCGATCACCTGCCAGTGTTCGTCGCTCCACAACGCATCGAAAGAACAGCCCAAGGTCTGCCGTTTTGCCGACAATAGGCCTCGATACCCCTGGTTATGGATCACCGTCAGCTCCGCACCCCATGCCAGTGCGCTGGGGAACGGCGAATGCTGCATCATGTCGACGGCAATGCGTAGGGCCGGCGGCCATTGGGGTAAGGCCCCCAAGGATGTTGTGCTCCAGTCGAACTGGCTAATCGACTTGTCCATGCTTTCAGCAAAGGGGACGGCTGGCGTAAGGCTAATTACCTGGAGTCCAGGCTCGGATGACTTACCTTTCGCGACCAATTTGTTCATTCCTTGACGTGGCTGGCTGCCCAGCATCATCTGCCTGGACAAGGCGTACTGCAACATTTGGTTAACCACTGACTAAGCCGACCTTAATCGCCTCAATCGTGCATAGATCCAAGGCTAGCACATTGCCACTATCACACCGATGGCATCGTGCTCAGTGCCAGCTATGCTGATTAGGCTTTGCCATGCGTTCCCGGAGTCACCGGGCCCTTTCCTGTCGATGGAGTGAGGTCATGAGCAAGAAAATCCTAGTCGTGCTGACCAACACCGCCAAATATCCCACCCTTAAACGCGCAACCGGCCTGTGGCTGGGCGAGGCGGTCCACTTTGTCGAGGTGGTCGAAAAAAGTGGCTACGCCGTTGACTATGTCAGCCCCAACGGCGGATACATTCCCATTGATCCGCACAGCCTGCAGATGGCGCCTGATCTGGATTGGCAGTGGTATGACGACAAGCAGTTCATGAACCGCTTGGGCACTACCCTCAGCCCAGGCCAGGTAAAACCTGATGATTACAGCGCGATTTACTACACCGGCGGCCATGGGGTTATCTGGGATTTCCCGGATAACGCGGCGCTGCAAGAGCTGGCGCGGCGCATCTATGAAAAAGGGGGTGTGGTCGCGGCGGTGTGCCATGGAGCAGTCGGCTTGTTGAATATCAAACTTAGTGACAACACGCTGTTGATCAAAGACCGTGAAGTCACCGGTTTTTCCAATACCGAAGAAAAGCTCGCTGAGCTGGATAAGGTAGTTCCCTATCTGACTGAGAACGAGCTGGGCGCACGAGGCGGTAGATACACCAAGCACGATGAGCCGTGGGCTGAGTTTGTCGTGTGCGATGGGCGGTTGATTACCGGCCAAAACCCAGCTTCTAGCGCCTTGGTGGCGGAAAAAGTTGTAGAAACGCTCGGCAAGAAGAGCTGACTCCCACAGCGCGCGACCACATTTACCAGAGTTAAACCGGCTCAAGACTACAGCTCAGAGAGGATGTCCCCCGTACCCTCCCCCAGCATCTGTCCAACAATGGACAGCTCTGACAAGGAGGGTAAGCCGATGTCGAAACTCAAGTATGCAGCACGAAGCCTGTTGCAGCTTTTGCTGATTATGGGGGTTGGGCTGGTGCCTGTGGCTTCCGGGCTGACAGTGATGGTATATCAGCTGGAGAACAATCTTGACGAGCACGCTCGGGTAACGGCCAGCGAAGCCGTGGTGGTCATTGATCGGGTGTTAGACAACTTGCTTAGCGCCGCCAGCGACACCTTGGCATATGCCGGTAGACCCTGCGACCGCGTGATCGGTGCGTTGAAAGCCCGCACAGCCAAGGACTCGCGAATTAGTTCACTGATGTTGACGCGCAACAACATAGGTTATTGCAGCACTTTACCGCCTCCCTATCCAAAGCTGCACCACTCTGACACCCAAAGCCCGAATGTCAGGCTTAATTTGACCTCTCCTAGCACCCCGAATGGGGTGGTCGTGGAGTATTGGTTAGCAGCTAACAACTCAGGCGTCGTCGCCACCGCCTATGGCCTTGCGCTGCGCAACGCATTGTATGGCTTCCAGGGTGACTTGGTGATGCTGCTGGAGTTCGATGACAAGTACATCTGGGCCCGAGGAGACAGTCGGGAGCCGACGCGGCCATCGCAATCGGAGTTCTTCCAGAGTGCGCGATCAGTCAAACACGGCTACACGCTTAAAGCAGGCTATCCCACCGGTCACACGGCTCACGAGATACACCATTCCCTACTGGGAACGCTCCCGTCACTGGCGCTGGTAGGCGTGCTGACCGCTGCGATGGCCTATTGGGGAATTCACAGGAAAAGGCATAAAACCAGGGCAACCCCCGCCCTGAACACAAGACGGGGGCGTGCCAGTAGTTAATCGGTGCTGAGCACACCGCGACGCACCTGATCGCGCTCGATCGATTCGAACAGGGCTTTGAAGTTACCCTCGCCAAAGCCATCATCGCCCTTGCGCTGGATGAACTCGAAGAACACGGGCCCCAGCAAGGTTTCCGAGAAGATCTGCAGCAGCAGTCGCTTGTCATCGGCCTCGGAGGCACCATCGAGCAGGATACCGCGGGCCTGCAACTGATCGACCGGCTCACCATGACCAGGCAGACGCTCTTCGAGCATCTCGTAGTAGGTTTGCGGCGGGGCGGTCATGAAGCGCATGCCCAAGCCTTTGAGGGCGTCCCAGGTCTTGATCAGGTCATCGGTGAGGAAGGCGACATGCTGGATGCCCTCGCCGTTGAACTGCATCAGGAACTCTTCGATCTGCCCCGCGCCCTTGGACGACTCCTCGTTGAGCGGGATACGAATCATGCCATCGGGCGCGGTCATGGCCTTGGAGGTCAGGCCGGTGTATTCGCCCTTGATGTCGAAATAGCGGATCTCGCGGAAGTTGAACAGTTTCTCGTAGAAGCCTGCCCAGTACGCCATGCGCCCACGATAGACGTTATGGGTCAGGTGATCGATGAGCTTGAGGCCTGCGCCAACCGGATTGCGATCGACCCCGTCGATGAACTTGAAGTCGATGTCATAGATCGAGCTGCCTTCTTCATGGCGGTCGATCAGGTACAGCGGCGCGCCGCCAATGCCCTTGATCGCGGGCAGGCGCAGCTCCATCGGGCCGGTTTCGATCTCGACCGGCTGGGCGCCCAGTTCCAGGGCGCGGGCATAGGCTTCATGGGCATTGCGCACGCGAAATGCCATGCCGCACACCGACGGGCCATGCTCGGCGGCAAAGTAGGAAGCGATGCTCTTGGGTTCGTTGTTCAGAATCAGGTTGATACCGCCCTGGCGGTACAGGTGCACGTCCTTGGAACGGTGCGACGCCACCTTGGTAAAGCCCATGATCTGGAATACAGGCTCCAGCACACCCGGGGTCGGCGAGGCGAGCTCGATGAACTCAAAACCCATCAGACCCATTGGATTGTCAAAGATATCAGCCATGTTCGTGTCCTCATCTACAGCGCATTAACGGTTGGTCAGGTGCTTGGGATGTCGGACAGACGTGGTGGTGAGCAGGGGATGCCCCGCACGCTGCGGGCGAGGAAGCCACCTATGATCAACGTGAACCCATGATATGTCATATGGACCCATTCTCGGCGGGCTTGATCCTCCGGGAGGGAGAACCTTATTGTTGTATTCGTAAACCGATTCTATCTGGCGTAAATCGGTTTGTCGCGTTTTAAGTGCGTCAAGCCAACCGACAAACGGCTATCCTGTGCGTATTCCTTCCTCAAGATTAGGTCAGCATGCCCCTTTCCGTTAAACGTCCCGCCCGCTGGAGCTGGCGCGCCCTGCTGCCCTGGGTGGTCGGCGCACTGCCCCTGGTGTGTGGGGCGGCGGTGATGAACTGGCAGGCGCAGCGTGAGTTGCGCGAGAGCAGCCAGGCCACCACCGAGCAGGTGGTGCAGCACATCGAGCAGATCCTGGACAGTTTGTCGGCCTCTGCCAGGTCGTTGTTTCCCCTGGTCGGCAAGCCCTGCGCTGAGGTCGAGGTGGCCTTGCGCAGCCAGGTGACGCGCAATGCGTTCGTGCGCTCGACCAACCTGTTCGAACGCAACACGCTCTACTGCAACTCGCTGTTTGGCGAATTTGACGAACCCGTCAACGCGGCTGACTACACCGAAGGCCGGTTGTGGCTGATGGATGGCAACTCGGTAACACCTGGCCACCCGCTGCTGGTCTATCGCGCCAGTGAAGGCGCACGCGGCGCCATCACCACGGTGGACGGCGATCACCTGCTCACGGTACTGCGCATGCTCGGCAGGGACGAGGACCTGCAGATCCAGGTGGGCAATAATTGGATGGGCAAGGACGGCGTGGTTCGTCACGGTACCCCGCCGACGGCCGCGACCGCAGCAGTGCTGCAAGCCTCGGCGCGCTATCCGTTCAGTGTGCATGGCGGCTATGGCGCACATAAACAAGCTGAGCTGATGCGCGATCATTATCCTGCGCTGCTCAGTCTGTTGCTGCTGCTTGGGGTAGTGGCCGGGAGTGTCGTGCGCTGGCAGATCCGCCGCGCCTCGTCGCCGCGCAGCGAGTTGGATCGCGCCCTGGAAGCAGATGAATTCCTGCCCTATTTCCAGCCCGTAGTACGCAAAGGCGACTATCGCTGGGCCGGCGCCGAAGTGCTGATGCGCTGGAATCACCCGCGCGAAGGCCTGGTGCGCCCTGATTTGTTCATCCCGTATGCCGAGCACAGTGGCCAGATCGTCGCCATGACCCGCGCACTGATGCTGCATACCGCCCAAGGCTTGGCGCCGTACGCAGCGCTGCTCGAAGACGGTTTCCATATTGGCATCAATATCACTGCCGATCATTGCCGCGACCTGCGCCTGCTCGATGACTGCCGGACCTTCTTGCAGCACTTCGAGCCAGGCCGGGTGAAGCTGACCCTGGAGCTGACCGAGCGCAAGTTGATCGAAGCCACGCCAGTGACCCTGGAGTTGTTTGAAAAACTCCACGAAATGGGCGTGATGATTGCCCTGGATGACTTCGGCACCGGCCAGTCCAGCCTGAATTATCTGCGCCAGTTCAACGTCGACTACCTGAAGATCGACCAAAGTTTCGTCGCCATGATCGGCGGCGATGCGCTGTCCCAGCACATCTTGGACAGCATCATCGAGCTGTCGACCAAGCTAGGCCTGGGCATTGTCGCCGAAGGGGTGGAAACCCAGACCCAACGCGACTACCTCGAACAGCGCCAGGTAGATTTCCAGCAAGGCTTCCTGTTTGCCCGGCCGATGCCGCTGGAGGAGTTCCTGCGTGCCTTGGCCGCACAAAGCTCGCGGTTGCCGCAACCAGCGCGCCCTGAGATCATGCGCGGCTGATCCACCCGCTCATCTCCTGTAACCGAGGCATTCGTGTCAAAAGGCATTCTTTCGTCGGTCATGGCGTCGTGTTTGTTCGCCGTGATGTATTTCTACACCTCCTTGTTGGCACCGCTGGACGGTGAGGAGATCTTTGGCTGGCGGACCCTGCTGACCCTGCCTTGCCTGACCTTGTTCATGCTGGTCAGCAAAGACTTCAAACGGGTCGGCGAGCTTTTGGCCAGGGTGCGACAAACGCCGATGCTGCTGCTCGGCATGGTCGGCACCTCGTGGTTGATGGGCGTGCAGCTGTGGCTGTTCCTCTGGGCGCCGCTGCATGGGCGTAGCCTTGAGGTGTCGATGGGCTACTTCCTGTTGCCGCTGGCCATGGTCATGACCGGGCGACTGGTGTACGGCGAGCGTCTGTCTCGCTTGCAGAAAGTGGCGGTGAGCTGCGCAGCCCTGGGGGTGGGCCATGAGCTGTATCAGAATGGCAGTTTCGCTTGGGAAACCCTGCTGGTGATGATCGGCTACCCGATCTACTTCGTGCTGCGCCGACGCTGCCGCACCGATCACCTGGGCGGGCTGTGGTGCGACATGTGCCTGTTGCTGCCTTGGGCGCTGTACTTCGTGATCCAGGGGCCGCTGTCGGCGGCTGACCTGGTCGAACACCCAGGCTTGTACGGCTTGATCCCGCTGCTCGGGGCGATCAGTGCCTGCGCCCTGATCGCCTACGTGCTGGCCAGTCGGCTGTTGCCCTTCAGCCTGTTCGGGCTGCTCAGCTATGTAGAGCCGGTGTTGCTGGTGGGCGTGGCCCTGCTACTGGGCGAGACCATCGGCCCCGACCAGTGGCTGACCTACCTGCCGATCTGGGCCGCAGTCCTGGTGCTAGTGCTTGAAGGCTTCAAGCACCTGCTGCGTCAACGTCGGCGTTCGGTGTAAGGCGCACCTGACGCACGCGGCGCTCCTCCACCGCCACCACGGTCATGCTCCAGCCGTTCCAGGCCAGGCGGTCGCCGACCACCGGCAGCCGATCCAGCAGACTCATCACCAGGCCCGCCAGGGTCTGGTAGTCCTCAGTGGCACGCGCGCTGAAGCCAATGCGCGCCTGCACCTGGCTGAGGTTCAAGGCGCCACTGACGACGAAGCCACCCTCCTCCTCGATGATCGCCGGCCCCTCGACCTCGCTGGCGTCGGGTAGCTCGCCCGCAATCGACTCAAGGATGTCGGTCATGGTCAGCACGCCGGTGAAATCACCGAACTCGTTAACCACGAAAGCAATGTGCGTCGACTGGTTGCGCATCTGTTCCAAAGCGTTGAGCAGGGTGAAGCTTTCGAGCAGGTTCAGCGGCGCGCGGGCCATGCGTTCCAGGTCCGGCTGATTGCCGTCGAGCAGCTCCTTGAGCAACTCCTTCTTGTGCACAAAGCCCAACGGTTCCTCGATACGCCCATTGCGAATCAACGGCAGGCGCGAGTATGGCGAGTTGGCCAGGGCCTGGGTAATGGCTTCGGGCGCTTGCGCCAGGTCGATCGCATCGACTTCGGCACGCACCGTCATCACCGTGCGAATCGGCCGCTCGGCCAGGTTCAGCACGCCGCTGATCATCACCCGTTCGCGGCGATCGAACAGCACCTGCTCTTCGCCACCCTCGACCAGATCGGCGATCTCTTCACCGACCTCGTCGGCCTCGACCCGGCGACCGCCCATCAGGCGCAGTACCGCATGGGCGGTCCGCTCACGCAGCGGCCGATGCTGCTGCAAGCTGCGCTTGCGGCGGGCACGGGCCAACTGGTTGAACAGCTCGATCAGGATCGAGAAGCCAATTGCCGCATACAGGTAGCCTTTCGGGATGTGGAAGCCCAGGCCTTCGGCGGTCAGGCTGAAGCCGATCATCATCAAGAAGCCCAGACACAGCATGATCACGGTGGGGTGGGCGTTGACGAAGCGGGTCAGCGGTTTGCTGGCGACGATCATGATGCCGATCGAGAAGATCACTGCAATCATCATCACCGACAGGTGCTCGACCATACCTACCGCAGTGATTACCGCATCGAGCGAGAACACCGCATCGAGCACCACGATCTGCGCCACGATGGGCCAGAACGCGGCATGACGCAGGGCGCCACTGGATTGGGTGACATGGCCCTCAAGCCGTTCATGCAGCTCCATGGTCGCCTTGAACAACAGGAACACACCACCAAACAGCATGATCAGGTCGCGGCCCGAGAAGCTCTTGTCGAAGATCTCGAACAGCGGCGCGGTGAGGGTAACCATCCACGAGATGCTCGCCAGCAAGCCCAGGCGCATGACCAGCGCCAAGGTCAAGCCGATTACCCGCGCGCGGTCGCGCTGATGCGGGGGCAGCTTGTCAGCCAGAATGGCGATGAATACCAGGTTGTCGATGCCCAGTACCAGCTCGAGGACGATAAGCGTCAGCAGGCCCAGCCAGGCCGTGGGGTCGGCTAGCCATTCCATTAGCGGGTACTCACGAAGCAAGCGTCACGAGGACGGGGGGAGAAGGAAGGCCAGGATGGCCTGAAACTGGGGGGCTCCGAGAAGGTGCTCATACATACCTTGATAGAAAATACGGATGGAGATCCTACAATCACAGACGCTTTTTCTCACAGCGCGAAACTATTACAAAACCTGTAACAGCTGTGCATGCAGCGACCCTATCAGGGCACTTTTATTCAATACGCCGCCGCGCTTGCTGATCAGGATAGCGGACATCTTCCAACACGAGATGTCATCCATGAGCCTGTCATTGTCCATGGCCGCCTTCGCCCTGGCGGCTTCGATTTCACCGGGGCCGGTCAATATCGTCGCGCTTGGCAGCGGGGCACGGCATGGCCTGCGCGCCAGTCTCAGGCATGTGGTCGGAGCCAGCTTGGGCTTTTGCCTGCTGTTGATCGTGGTTGGCCTGGGCCTGCATGAACTGTTAGTACGCTGGCCCCTGATCGGTCTGGGACTGCACTGGGGTGGAGTGCTGTTCTTGCTGTACCTGGCGTGGCGACTGGCAAGTGACAAGGGTGGGCTCGGCAACCAGGGGGAGTTGCGCGCACCGTCGGCCTGGCACGGTGCGGCGATGCAATGGCTCAACCCGAAAGCCTGGCTGGCGGCGCTGGCTGGGGTGGGTGCCTATACCGGCGGTGAACAGCAGCTGTTGTGGCTGTTTATCTGGATCTATGGGCCGATCTGCTTCGTGTCGATCGCCAGCTGGGCCTGGGCTGGGAGTGTGATTGGCCAGTATCTGGGCAATCCAAGGTACATGAGGGTGTTCAATCGTACGCTGGCCGCGCTACTGGTTGCCAGTGCCCTGTATCTGGTTATGGAGTGATGAACGTATTGTCTGTACCGGCCTCTTCGCGGGCAAGCCCGCTCCTACAGGGATCGCGCTGTAGCGGTAGTTGTGGGATCGGTTCAACTGCGAACAGGCGACCTTACCTGACAGCCTGCCGATAATGCCCAGGCGTTGCCGCCAGATGCTGCTTGAACGCCCGCTGCAAATGCGCCTGGTCAGCAAACCCCGCCTCCAGCGCGACCTCGGCAATCGGCCGGCCCACACGCAGTTGAGCACGCGCATGCTGCACGCGCTGATCCAGCAGATAACCATGCGGAGTGAGGCCAAAACGCTGGCGGAACGCACGGATCAAGTAAGCACGCGACAGTCCGGCTGCAGCGCAGATTTCTTCAAGGCTCAACGGATCCAGTCGATGTGCGCGGATGAACGCAGCTGCGGCCTCAAGGCGCGGATGCTGCACAGATCGAGTGACCGAGGGGCGATCCAGATAGCCCGGCAATACCTGAAAGAAACCCGCTAACAGCGCCTCACGACCTGGCGTGTCGCCATCGAACAACCCCGCCAGCACTTGCAACAAGTGGCTGTACAGGGCTGGCGAGGTGCTCAGCGTTGCATCCGGCAGATTGATCCCCTGGGCCTGCAACCACGGCACATCGACGAACAACATCACATACGACCAAGGCTGGCCCTCGATCGGATTGCAGGCGTGCACCACGCCCGGCTTCATCAGCACCGTCGCCCCTGCTGCGACTTCATGACAGCTGTCGCCGGTCACATAGGTACTGCGCCCGCCGGTGATCACACCCATGGAAAAACTCTCATGAGAATGTGCGCCATAGCAGACCTGGCGCCCATCACCGACACGCCGCGCTTCGACGAATGGCAAAGCCGGATCACGCCAGAACCGCGACACCTCGATCATCGCCCTGCCCTCACTCGCCGCTGCCTTGCACCACCACCAGCAACTGCGCCTGCTGTGGCCCGACCGAACGCAGGCGGTGCGGCGTCTGGGCATTGAAGTGCAAGGCATCGCCCTGCTCCAGCAGCAGCCGCTCGGTCATGAAATCCACCTCGACCTGGCCTTGGTGGACGAACAGAAACTCTTCACCCTCATGCGCCTTGAAGGTCGGGTCGCTGAATTCGCTCGGCGGCTGGATCATGAACGGCAACAAACTGCGCAGGCCGACCTGCGAGGTCAACACCGCGTAGCCCGGCCCCTCACCGCTGCCCACCAGGGCCTGGCGCTCAGTGCCGCGCACCAGGCTGTAACGCGCCTCGCCTGAGGGATCATCGGCGAACAGCTCTTCGACATTGACGTTCAACGCCCGGGCAAGCTTGAGCGCCGTGGCGATGGACGGGGTATTGAGCCCCCGCTCGACCTTGGACAGGTAGCTCTTGGTCATGCCGGCCTTGTCAGCCAGCACCTCCAGGGTAATCCCCAGTTTTTTTCTCAGCAGTTTCAGTCGGATAGACATGTGACGCAGCTTTCCCAGGCAAAACGCAGTTGCGCATGACACTTTGTGTCATATAAGATCATTTGTGTCATCTGATTGACCGCCCTTCCACCGACCAAAGCAGTTAGGCGGGCAAGCAGTGACCTCTACCATCACGCCACCGAGGACCTTCCCCATGGCAACGACCCTGACTCACAGCAAAGACCAACTGGTGCGCCAGGCCCTGACGCAGATGCAAGGCTCGCTCGCCGATAATACGTGGACTGTACGGGAAAAGCTGGCCCTGACCTGCCGAATTCTGTTCGAGCATGGCCATGACTCGGGCCTTGCCGGACAGATCAGCGCCCGCGGCCCGCAGCCAGGCACCTTCTACACCCAGCAGTTGGGCCTGGGTTTCGACGAAATCACCGCCAGCAACCTGCTGCTGGTCAACGAAGACCTGCAAGTGCTCGAAGGCCAGGGCATGCCCAACCCGGCCAACCGCTTCCACAGCTGGGTGTACCGCGCCCGCCCAGACGTCAATTGCATCATCCACACCCACCCCACTCACGTCGCCGCATTGTCGATGCTGGAAGTGCCGTTGCAGGTCTCGCACATGGACCTGTGCCCACTGTATGACGACTGCGCGTTTCTTGAAGCCTGGCCAGGCGTGCCGGTTGGCAACGAAGAAGGCGAGATCATCAGCCAGGCGCTGGGTGACAAACGCGCCATCCTGCTCTCTCACCATGGCCAACTGTCGACCGGCAGCAGCGTCGAGCAAGCCTGCGTGTACGCCCAATTGATCGAACGCGCCGCACGCCTGCAACTGCTGGCGATGGCGGCTGGCACCATCAAGCCCATCGCCCCGGCGCTGGGCCGCGAAGCTCACGATTGGATCGACCGACCCAAGCGTCACGCCGCTGCGTTCAACTACTACGCGCGCCAAACCTTGCGTATCCATGCCGATTGCCTGAACTGACCTTTCAATGCCTTGCCTGCGGAGCCCACAACCATGACTACAGAATTTCACGGCATCATCGGCTACACCATCACCCCGTTCAGCAACGACGGCGAACAACTCGACCTGCCGGCACTGGGCCAGTCCATCGAGCGCCTGATCGCCTCTGGTGTGCACGCTATCGCCCCGTTGGGCAGTACGGGTGAAGGCGCCTACCTCAGTGACACTGAGTGGCAGCAAGTGGCCGAGTACAGCCTGGCGCAGATTGGCAAGCGGCTGCCGAGCATCGTCAGCGTCTCCGACCTCACCACTGCCGGCGCCATTCGCCGCGCGCGCTTCGCCCAGGCCCATGGCGCCGATGCCGTCATGGTCTTGCCGTCTGCCTACTGGAAGCTCAGCGCCACGGAAATCCTCCAGCACTACCGGGCGATTGGCGCTGCCGTCGACCTGCCGATCATGCTCTACAACAACCCTGCCACCAGTGGCACCGACATGCCGGTGGAGTTGATCTTGCGCATCGTGCGCGAGGTGGAGAACGTCACCATGGTCAAGGAAAGCACCGGTGACATTCAGCGCATGCACCAGTTGCAGCTGCGCGGCGAAGGCCAGGTACCGTTTTATAACGGCTGCAACCCGCTGGCGCTGGAGGCGTTCGTGGCGGGCGCCACAGGCTGGTGCACGGCGGCGCCCAACCTGATACCAGCGCTCAACCTGGGCTTGTACCAGGCGATTCGAGCGGGTGAGCTGGAGCAGGCCAAAGCGCTGTTCTACCAGCAATTGCCGGTGCTCGATTTCATTCTCAAGGGTGGTTTGCCGGCCACTATCAAGGCCGGTTTGGCGCTGACGGGGCTGGCAGTGGGCGAGCCGCGGCGGCCGGTGTTTGGCTTGGATGAGCAAGGGCGGGCGACGTTGCGCGGAATGTTGGATGAGCTTGGCGTAGCGCTTTAAGATTTTGGGGCCGCTTTGCGGCCCCAGAATCTAACTCACAAGGTCCAATCCAAGCTCAGCATCATGGTCCGCGGCTCCCCGTGGTACACACCGTTATAGAAACCGACGTTGTTGAAGTAGTGCTGGTCAAAAAGGTTCTTGACGTTCAGCGACGCAGACAGATGCTCATCGAACTGGTAGCGCCCCATCACCCCAACCACGGCGAATGCCTGCTGGGTGATACGGTCGTCGACGGTAACGATCTCACCCGCAGCATTGCGCCCCACCGGCCGTGAACCCTCGCCAAAGGTATCGCTCTGCCAGTCCAGGCTAGCCCCCAACGTCAGCTTTGGCAGCACCTTGTAAGTGCTGGAAAAGCGCACCAGGTTCAACGGCTGCTCGGTGTTCTTGCGTTGCTTTTCGCCATTGACCGCGTGGGTGTAGGTGTAGCCCAGTGTCAGTTGCCAGTCCGGCATCACCTCACCGGAAATCTCTGCCTCGAAGCCCTCGACGACTACCCCCTTGCCGCCAGACTTGTAGTACTGCTCGCCATTGGGCCCGCGTGGAATCGAGTCGTCGAGTTCGGGAACGTTGTCTTGCTTGCTGCGAAACACGGCGGTGCTCACGTTGGCGCGATCATCGAACACACTGCCCTTCAGGCCCACCTCATAGACCTTGCCAACGATAGGCTCCAGGTACTTGTCGCTGACATCCTTGAGCGTCTGCGGGTTGAAGATATCGGTGTAGCTGACATACGCGGTGAACTGCTCGCTCAGGTCGTACAGCACCCCGGCGTACGGCGTCCATTGATCATTCTGGGTTTGTTGGCTGCGAGTAGAACGGGTCACATTGAGGTCGGCGTCGTACTTCCACGACTTGCTCTCGCTCTGCCAACTGCCATAGCGGCTACCGAGAACGAAATGCAGGCGGTCAGTCGGGTTCAGCCGGGTCGCGATGTAACCGGCTTTCTGCTTGGTGCTCGAACGCGACGAGTCCAGGCCGGTGTCGTAGTCGCTGAACTTGGGCACCGAGCCTAGGTATTTCCAGTAAGGGATCACATCGTAGCCGGGTGGAACAGTACTACCGGCAAAGTGCGGTG
Source organism: Pseudomonas urmiensis (assembly GCF_014268815.2). Classification (NCBI taxonomy): domain Bacteria; kingdom Pseudomonadati; phylum Pseudomonadota; class Gammaproteobacteria; order Pseudomonadales; family Pseudomonadaceae; genus Pseudomonas; species Pseudomonas urmiensis. Next base: position 1,765,924 of record NZ_JABWRE020000001.1, on the reverse strand, counting down.
AACGGTTGCGCCGTTCCGAAACGCCATAGCCGACCATGAAGTCGTGGCTGCGCCCCAGCAGTTGGTAAGGGCCGGCCAGGTTGAGGTCCAGCGCGTCCATTTTTTCCTCGCCGGCAAAGTGCGAGTACCAGGCGCGCATGCCGCTGCGGTCCGCTGCGGGAAAGCCATTGCCGCCGTAGTACACCTTGCCGTCGGTGTCGCTCTGGCGATGGGTGTAGGCAGCCTTGAGTTTCCAGTCGTTGGCCAGCTGCTGGTCGAGGGTGATGAAGGCCGTCTGGTCTTTCAGCGGCCAGGACGACCAAGGCGCGGCCAGGTTGGTCGAGCGCGGCAGATGGGCCTTGCTGCCATCGGCGTTCCAGTAAGGCACCGTGCCCCAGGAGGAGCCCTGGACATGCTTGTTCTGGTAGTCATAGCCCACCGCCAACACGGTGCTGTCGGTCAGGTCCGCTTCAAGGATGCCGTACGCCACTTCACGCTGGGTGGCGTAGTTGTTCATATGTGACTTGGCATCCCGGTAAGCCAGCACCGTCCGCCCGCGCAGGCGGCCATCCCAGCCCAGCGGCCCGCCGACATCCAGGTAGCTGTAGTAGTTGTCAAAACTGCCAGCGCTGACGCCGCTCTTGACCGCCAGCTGATGGGTCGGGCGTTTGCGCACCATGGCGATGGTCCCGGAGGGATCCCCGGCGCCAGTGGTCAGGCCGGTAGCCCCGCGCACCACCTCGATGCGGTCATAGATGATGGTGTCCGAGTCCGACTTCAGGCCCGAGAAGGTGTTGAGCATCCCATCGATCTGGAAGTTGTTGATGGCGTAGCCGCGCGCGTAGTACGCCGGCCGCTCGGAGTCGTTGCGCTGCACCGTGACGCCCGTGACGTGGGCCATGGCTTCGGACAGGGTGCTGAGCTGGAAATCGTCGAGCTGCTGGCGCGTCAGCACCGAAACCGACTGTGGGGTTTCCTTGATCGACAGGTTCAAACGGGTGGCAGCGCTCATGCTACCGGTGGTGTAGGAGCCGGTGTGCTCAGTGGTGCTGCCCAGGCCCTGGGCGAGAATCTCGGTGGAGCCGAGCTCCAGCACCCCGTCCGCAGACCTCGGCTCGGTCTGCTCAGCCTGTGACAACGGGCTGATGGCGGTGGCACATAGACCCAGGGTGAGGGTCATGGAACGGCTAAGGGGCGCGAACATCGCTGCCATACTCCTTGTTCGATTTGATGAATGTCCTTGGCTGCCGGGTTGATCGGCATTCCAGTGATAACGATTCTCGGTTGAGAATAGTTATCGACAGATCAGCAAAATTCGAACACGAGTGGACTTTCTTCTGCGCCCCCTCTTGCGATCGCGTCCGGCCCCCTGTAAGGAGGCCGGCGCGTTAAATCAAGGCATCACAGGCGGCACATAATGCAGCGTCGTGCCCAGCGCCCAAAGCAAGACCAGGACCAATGGCACATGCACCAACAGCTGGACGAACGAGAAGCCGATCAGGTCGCGCGCCTTGAGTCCCAGCACCCCGAGCAGCGGCAGCATGTAGAACGGGTTGATCAGGTTCGGCAGCGCCTCGGCGGCGTTGTAGATCTGCACGGCCCAGCCCAGGTGATAGTGCAGGTCATTGGCCACCAGCATCACGTAAGGCGCCTCGATGATCCACTTGCCGCCACCGGACGGGATGAAGAAGCCCAGCACTGCCGAGTACACCCCCATGAGCACGGCATAGGTGTCGTGCGAGGCGATCTGCACGAAGAAGGTCGAGATGTGGTGGGCCAGGGTCTGCTCATCCACACCCTTGACCTGGGTGAGGATGGCGGCGATCGAGCCATACAGCGGGAACTGGATCAGCACCCCAGTGGTGGTCGGCACGGCGCGGGTCACCGCATCGAGAAAGCTGCGCGGACGCCAGTGCAGCAAGGCGCCGAGCATGATGAACAGCAGGTTGTAGGTGTTCAGGCCGGAGATAGCGGTGATCGCAGGTTTGGTCGCGAACTCCTGGTACAGCCAACCGGCGGCCAGCGCCACCAACAGCAGGATCAGGATCGGGCTGTATTCCAGCCATTCGCCAGGACGGGTGCGCTGCGGCGGTGGCGGCGCGCTAAAGCTTGGGTCGACGCCGCACGCCTCGGCGCTGCGGGCGCTGCCTGGGCCAGGCGCGGTGGCATAGGCGACCACCAGCGAGACGATCACCAGCGCCGCCAGCAGCACGCCGGATTGCCAAAGGAAAATGGTTTCGGTGAACGGGATCACCCCGGTAATGGACAAGATCGACGGTGGCAGGCTGGCAGGGTTGGCCTGCAGCTGCGCCGCCGAGGACGACAGGCCCAGCGCCCACACCGCGCCCAGGCCCAGGTAGGCTGCTGCGCCGGCTGCGCGGTAGTCCATCTTCAGGTCGGTACGACGGGCCAACGCGCGCACCAGCAAACCGCCGAACACCAGCGACAAGCCCCAGTTGAGCAACGAGGCGAGCATCGAGATCAGCGCCACCCAGCACACCGCCGAGCGACCATTTTTGGGGATGCGCGCCAGGCGATCGATCAGCCGCGCCGCCGGTGGCGAGCTGGCGACCACATAGCCGCCGATGACCACGAAAGCCATCTGCATGGTGAACGGGATCAGGCTCCAGAAACCATCACCAAAGGCCTTGGCGGTGTCGGTCGGCTTGGCGCCCATCACCAGTGCGCCGATACACACCAGCACCACCGCCAGGGCGGCGAACACCCAGGAATCAGGGAACCAGCGTTCAGCCCAGTTCGAGCAACGCAGGGCAAAGCGAGCGGAGCGGCTGTCTTGGATTTCAGCGGCCACGGGATTTTCCTTTTATTGATTTTATTGGCTGTAACAAACGCAAAAACCGTGGAAGCGGGCTGGCCCCGCGATAGCGTGCCGACAGACAACCCAGTTGTCCCGATCAAGGCTATCGCGGGGCCAGCCCGCTCCCACGGTATTCAAGCGGCTATCAGAAGGTCATTTCCTTCACATCATCGGCCACGATCAGCTTGCCTGCGGTCTTCTCGATGATTTCCTCGACGCTCACCCCAGGCGCCGTCTCGCGCAGGATGAACGCGCCGTTTTCGATCTCAAGGTAAGCCAGGTCGGTCAACACCTTGCGAATGCAACCAGCACCGGTTAGCGGCAGGCTGCAGCGCGACAGCAACTTGGACTCGCCATCCTTGGAGGCGTGGGTCATGGTGACGATGATGTTGTCGGCACCGGCGACCAGGTCCATCGCCCCGCCCATGCCCTTGACCAACTTGCCGGGGATCATCCAGGAGGCGATGTTGCCCTCCACGTCCACTTCGAACGCGCCCAGCACGGTGAGGTCGACGTGGCCGCCACGGATCATGGCGAACGATTGCGCCGAATCGAAGATCGAGGCACCGCGGCGGGCGGTGACCGTTTGTTTGCCGGCGTTGATCATGTCGGCGTCGAGGGTGCTTTCGGTGGGGAATTCGCCCATGCCGAGCAGGCCGTTTTCCGATTGCAGCATCACGTCCATGTCGGCGGGTACGTAGTTGGCCACCAGGGTCGGGATACCGATACCGAGGTTGACGTAGTAGCCGTCCTTCAGTTCACGGGCAACGCGTTGAGCCATCTGTTCGCGGGTCAGTGCCATGGTCTGGATCTCTTTGTTGTTCTGTGGACGGCGCTCAGGCCTTGACGGTGCGCTTTTCGATGCGCTTCTCGAAGGTGCCGACGATGACCCGATCGACATAGATGCCTGGGGAGTGGATCTCGCTGGGCAACAGCACGCCAGGCTCGACGATTTCCTCGACTTCGACCACGGTGATCTTGCCGGCGGTGGCCGCCAGTGGATTGAAGTTTTGCGCAGTGTTGCGGTACACCACGTTGCCGTAGTGATCGGCCTTCCAGCCTTTGACGATGGCGAAGTCGCCGGTGATGGCTTCTTCGAGAATGTACTTGCGCCCGTTGAACTCGCGCACTTCCTTGCCTTCGGCAACCGGGGTGCCGTAGCCGGTGGCGGTATAGAACGCCGGGATGCCAGCACCACCGGCGCGCATTTTCTCGGCCAGGGTACCTTGTGGGGTTAGCTCGACCTCCAGCTCGCCGCTGAGCAGCTGGCGTTCGAACTCGGCGTTCTCGCCGACGTAGGAGGCGATCATCTTGCGGATCTGCCGGTCTTCGAGCAGCACGCCCAGGCCAAAGCCATCGACGCCGCAGTTGTTGGAAACCACGGTCAGGCCCTTGACGCCCAGACGCTTGATTTGCGCGATGAGGTTCTCGGGGATGCCGCACAGGCCGAAGCCGCCGGCCAGTACCGTCATGTTGTCGGTCAGGCCTTCGAGGGCCTGTTCGTAGGTTGCAACGCGCTTGTCCAGTCCGGCCATGCTGATCCGCCTTTGTAGTTGTTTGTGCGTGCAGCCATCTTCACCGCTGGCGACTGATTTGTTAATTTTGTTTTCGTCATCGATTGATAACTTTTCCAAAACAAAGGTCGAGCCCCGCATGAACGTCAAGCAGCTACGCGCCTTCATCACCGTGGCCAAGTATCAAAGCTTCGCCCAGGCCGGCGAGCACCTGCACGTCTCGCAACCGGCGTTGAGCTTGACCATCAAGGCGCTGGAGGACAACCTCGGCGGCGCCCTGCTCACCCGCACCACCCGCAGCGTCAGCCTGACCCCAGAAGGCGAGGTGCTGCTGCCGCTGGCCCGGCGCCTGCTGGCCGATTGGGACGACACCGAAGAAATGCTGCGCCAGCGCTTTACCTTGCAGCTTGGCCGGGTGTCGGTCGCGGCCATGCCAGCCTTTGCTGGCAACCTGCTGCCACAGTCGCTGAAAGTGTTCCGCCAGCGCTATCCGAAGGTGAACGTTACCGTCCATGACGTGATCAACGAACAGGTGCTGGAACTGGTGCGCCACCGGCGCGTCGAACTGGGCATTGGCTTCGAGCCGGACAACCTCGATGGGCTACGCTTTCATCCGCTGTACCTGGATCGCTTCGTCGCCGTGGTACCTGGCGACTCGCCGCTGGCCCGGCAGCCGCAAGTCACCTGGCAGCAACTGCTGGCCGAAGATTTCATCGCCTTGCAACGCCCGTCGGCGGTGCGCTTGCTGCTGGAGCAGAACATTGCCGCCGGGCACGGCAAGCTGACAGTGGCGTTCGAGAGCCATCAACTGTCGACCATCGGCCGCATGGTTGCCAATGGGCTGGGGGTCAGCGCGGTGCCGGCGCTGTGCATCAACCAGATGCAAGAGCTCGGTGCGCGCTGCGTGGCCCTGGTCGAGCCGAGCGTTGAGCGGCGCATCGGCGTCATGGCACTAAGCGACCACAAGCTGTCCACCGCAGCCGAGGCGCTGCTCGAGGTCGTGTTGTGCAATACCCATCTACCGGAGGTGACATGCGTTCAGTAAAGCTTGCAGGCATAAGCGTTCCGGCCATTGGCCAGGGCACCTGGTACATGGGCGAAGATCCTGCTCGGCGCAGCGCCGAGGTGGCCGCCCTGCAGCAAGGCATCGAGCTGGGGCTGAGCCTGATCGACACCGCAGAGATGTACGCCGAGGGTGGCGCCGAGGAGGTCGTCGGCCAAGCCATGCTCGGCCGTCGCGAGCAGGTGTTTCTGGTCAGCAAGGTCTACCCGCACAACGCCAGCCAGCGTGCTCTACCGCTGGCCTGCGAGCGCAGCCTCAAGCGCTTGGGCACCGACTGCATCGACCTGTACCTGTTGCACTGGCGCGGCCAGTATCCGCTGGCAGAAACCGTGGAGGCCTTCGAGCGTCTGCGCGAGCAAGGCAAGATTCGCCGCTGGGGGGTGTCCAACTTCGATCTCGACGATTTGCATGAACTGGATAACAGCGACTGCGCCACCAACCAGGTGCTGTACAACCCAGCTGAGCGCGGCATCGAATTCGACCTGCTGCCCTGGAGCCAGGCCAATGGCTTGCCGACCATGGCCTACTGCCCACTGGCGCAGGCCGGGCGATTGCTCAAGCATCCGCTTTTGGCCGAAATTGCCGAGCGCCATGGGGCAACTCCCGCGCAAGTCAGCTTGGCCTGGGTGACCCGCACCGATGGGGTGATTGCCATCCCCAAGGCGGTCAACCCACGGCATGTGCAGCTCAATGCGGGGGCGGCCTCATTGAAATTGAGCGAAGAGGATCTGCGGGCGATTGACCAGGCGTTGCCAGCGCCGACACGCAAGCAGCGGTTGGCGATGGTTTGAGCGAGTAGTTGTTTGTCAGTGCCGGCCTCATCGCGGGGCAAGCCCGCTCCCACAAAACCCCGCGATGAGGGCGGTACTATAGAGCACAAGACCTCAATGAAAATCCCGGCTACGCACATCCAGCCCCAGCAACAGCGGGCTGACGTCCTCCAGCTTGCGCGCAATCAGGTGCCTGACGCCATTCTCCTGCTCCAGCCTGCCGCTGACCTTGAGTAACTGCGACCCCACCAGCGCCCGCCGTTGGCGCTCGGCCAGCTCGCGCCAGACCACCACATTGACCATCCCCGACTCATCTTCAAGGGTGACGAACGTCACCCCGCTGGCCGTCTGTGGCCGCTGGCGGCCCACCACCAAACCCGCCACGGCAATGTGATCGCCATGCTCGAGCTCGGCCAGCTCACTTGAACTACGGCAGCCTAACGCCCGCAAGCGTGGCCTGAGCAAAGTCAACGGATGGGGGCCAAGCGTGGTGCCGAGGGTGTCGTAGTCCGCCAGCAGATCCTCGCCCACTGTCGGCTCGGGCAGCGCCACCGCGCGCTCAGGGCTGGCCTGCACCTCTGCGAACAAGGGTAATTGCGCCTGCACCGCAGCCACCTGCCAGCGGGCTTGATGGCGATCCTGGGCCAGCGCTCGCAATGCCCCGGCATCGGCCAGCCGGGTGCGCGCCCGGCTGTCGAGCTCAGCGCGCAGGCATAAGTCTTCGACATCGCGCCAGGGCCGCTGCGCCCTGGCCTGCTCAAGCCTGCGGGCATCGACTTCGGCAAACCCACGGATCTGCCGCAGCCCCAGGCGAATCGCCAAAGCGCCCTGCCCCAACGGCTCCAGCGTGCAATCCCAGTCACTGTGAAAGACATCCACCGGACGCACCTCGATGCCCTGGCGACGGGCTTCTTGCAGCAACTGATCAGGGCTGTAGAAGCCCATCGGCCAGCTGTTGACCAGGGCGCAGGTGAAGATCGCCGGTTCGTGACATTTCAACCAGCTGCTGGCATAGCAGAGCAAGGCAAAACTGGCCGCATGCGACTCGGGGAAGCCATAACTGCCGAAGCCTTTGATCTGTTCGAAAATGCGCTCGGCGAACGCCAGCTCGTAACCATTGCGCAGCATGCCCTTGAGCAGCCGCTCGCGGTGCGGCTCCAGCCCGCCATGGCGCTTCCAGGCGGCCATGCTGCGGCGTAGCTGATCGGCCTCGCCAGGGCTGTAGTCGGCGGCGACCATGGCCAGCTCCATCACCTGTTCCTGAAACAGCGGAACGCCCAAGGTGCGCTCGAAAACCGCTTTCAAGGCTGGCGAGGGATAGGTAATCGGCTCTTGCTTGAGACGTCTGCGCAGGTAAGGGTGGACCATGTCGCCCTGGATCGGCCCTGGGCGGACGATGGCCACTTCAATGACCAGATCGTAAAACGTGGTTGGTTTCAGACGCGGCAGCATGGCCATCTGTGCCCGCGACTCGATCTGGAACACGCCCATGGTCTCGGCGCGGCTGATCATGGCGTAGGTGGCGGGGTCTTCGCTGGGAATGGTGGCCAAACTCAACTGCCGACCACGATGCAGCTCGATCAGATCGAAACAGCGACGCAAGGCACTGAGCATGCCCAAGGCGAGCACATCGACCTTGAGCAGCCCGACCAGGTCCAGATCGTCCTTGTCCCACTGGATTACAGTGCGCTCAGGCATGGCGGCATTTTCCACAGGCACCAGCTGGTCCAGCGGTTGCTCGCAGATGACGAAGCCACCGGGGTGCTGCGACAGGTGCCTGGGAAAACCAATCAACTCCCCGGCCAGCACCAGAATGCGCCGCAGCGACGGGCTTTGGGCCTCGAAGCCGGCCTCGGCCAGGCGCTCGGCATCGGGGATGCGATCACTCCAGCGGCCACAACACTTGGCCAACGCGTCGACCTGATCGGCGGGCAGCCCCAGCACCCGGGCCACATCGCGCACCGCCCCGGCAGCATGATAGGTGCTGACCACCGCAGTCAGTGCGGCGCGGTGCCGGCCATAACGACGGAACACGTACTGGATGACTTCCTCGCGGCGGTTGTGCTCGAAGTCGACGTCGATGTCCGGCGGCTCGTTGCGCTCGCGAGACAGAAAACGCTCGAACAACAAGTGGTGCTCCATCGGATCGAGTTCAGTGATACCGAGCACGAAACACACGACCGAGTTGGCCGCCGAACCGCGGCCCTGACAAAGGATCGACTGCTTGCGGGCAAAATCGACGATGTCGTGAACGGTAAGAAAATAGCTCTCGTAACCCAGCTCCTCGATGAGCGCCAACTCTCGCTGCAAAGCCTCGAACACCTTGGCGCCTGGGCCATTCGGCCAACGCTTGGGCACGCCTTGCTCGCACAGGTGACGCAGCCAACTGGCCGGGCTCTGCCCTGCTGGTACCAGCTCGCGGGGGTACTGGTACTTGAGCTGGCCCAGGTCGAACTGGCAGCGCTCGGCGATGACCAGGCTTTCAGCGAGCAGCTCGGGCGAATACAGCTCGCTCAATTGCGCCAAAGGACGCAGGTGGCGTTCACCATTGGCGAACAGATAACGGCCCGCCTCAGCCATGCTGCAATGCTGGCGCACGGCGGTCATGCAGTCTTGCAGGGCGCGCCGACCGCGGCTATGCATGTGCACATCGCCGCAGGCCACCGCGCCAATCCCTAGCCGAGCGGCCAGTGCACGCAGGCGCGCCAGCCGGCCAGCATCATCACTGCCCCGATGCAGGTGCACCGCTAGCCACAGGCGCTCGGCAAACAACGACTGCAGCCATTGACCCGCTGCAGGCTCATCTGGATCGTCTGGGATCCACAGCGCGAGCAAGCCCTTGGCGTGGGCCTGAAGGTCATCGGCCAGTACCTGATACTCGCCTTTCTGTGCACGCCGACGAGCGCGGGTGATCAGCGCACACAGGCTTTGATAGCCACTGAGATCCTCGACCAGCAACACCAGCTTGGGGCCATCCTGCACGCGCATCTCACTGCCGACGATCAAGCGCAGTTGATGCGCCTTGGCCGCCTGCCAGGCGCGCACGATACCTGCCAAGGTGCATTCGTCGGTAATGGCCAAGGCTTGATAACCTTGCTCACGGGCCCGTCGAAACAGTTCATCGGCGCTGGAAGCACCGCGCTGGAAACTGAAGTTGGACAGGCAGTGCAGTTCGGCGTAAGCCAGCGCAGTCATGCGAACCAGCCTTGCAGCCACAGCGGGCCGGGGGCGGCGAGGTCTTGATAAGCCCAGCCGCGCAAGCCTTCGCGGGTTTCGATGCGGTAATAGTCTCGGCGCACATCGCCACCATCCCACCAACCCGACTCGATGCGCTCGGCCTGCCCCAACAGTTGAACGCCAGACTCCGGCAGCCGCTGTGGTGCCGCCAATAACCAGCCCGGACGACTGCCTGGAGTGACTTGCAATGCCCCGCACGTTCCCAGGTCGTTCAACTGCCAGGCGCACTCAGGACGATGATCGGCTTCGGCGCGCAGGCCCTTGACCGCCTCGTCGCCCAGACGTGCGCGCAACCGCTCGCGCAGTTGCGGCCAAGCTTGGGTCTGCTGCGCCCTGGGGTCGAACAGGGCCTGATGCTGAGGCACGAACGCTGGCAGGTCTTCGGCCAGCAGGCGCAGGTTACGCACCGGTGCCGGGATGCGCAGCGGCTCCAGCCGACCCCGCGCCAGCTCAAAGAGCATGGCTGCATCGCGTTCGGCCGATAGCAGGCCAACCATGAGCCGCGTGTCTGGCCCTTCGACGTGCTCCAGGTGCAGCTCGAAACGCTGCACGCCGCAGTCGCGGCCGGCCAGAAACGCAGCCAGGTCGCCGATCATCCGCCGCAAGGGGAACAATAAGGCCTGATGGGATTCGACGTCGAAATTCAGCTCTAGCCGCGTTTCGAAGCGATCCGGTGGTTGATAGAAATCCAGGCCCACGCTGCGCACACCCAACAATTGATCCAGATGCAACTGCACCTGAGCGGCGAAGCGTCGAGCCAGCGCCTCACGCGGCAAGGCCAAGACCTCGCCCAGGCGGCGCAAGCCCATGCGGGCGAAGGCCTGGGCGGTATCAGCGGGAAGACCGATCTTGCCAATAGGCAGCTGCAACAAGGCGGCGCGGGTCTGCTCGGCGCAGGTCACCGCCAAGCCATCATGGGCATTGGCGAGCATCCGTGCCGCCACCGGGTTGCTGGCAACGACAATCCGGTGACGCAGGCCCAACGCCTCCAGCTCCTGACGCAGGCGCGCTTCGAACAGCGGCCACGGCCCGAACAATTGCAAGCTCGAACCCACTTCCAGGAGCAAGGCGCGTGGATAGTGCAAACTCACCTGGGCACTGAAGCGATAGGCCCAGGCGGCCAACAGTTGCTGGACCTGATCAACCCGCGCAGGATCGACCTCAACGCAAGTAAAGCCATCGGCCAGTGCCCGTGCGGCGGTCAGCGTCTGCCCGGCGCGCAGGCCCAGCTTCGCTGCTGCGCAGTTGACCGATTGCAGCACCCGGCGCTGGCTCGGGCCACCCATCAAGACCAAGGCGCAGTCGGGCTCATCACGCTCGCGCAATACCGTATCCAGCGCCAGCTGAGGAAAGACAATGCAGGCCCAAAGCATACTTCACCCTCAGTGAGCTGAGCTGGCGATGGGCGCAGCAGGCGGCATGCCACCCCGGCACTTGAGCACCCGCCATTGGGCCGGACGGGTATCGATCGCCAGGCGCAGCGCCGCAGGTGAAGGGTTGTGCGCAGCCTGCTGCGGTCGGCAGGCAAAGGCCAGCGCCTGGCCGGTTTCGGCGGCCACCTGCAAACGGCGCAAGGCCCGGTCATCAGCACGCTCGGGCCAGCACAGCACCGCTGCGCAACTGCCGGAGCGCAAACATTGCTCGGCAGCCCACAACGCGTCTGCGGGCTCGGCCTCGATCTGCACCAACCAGCGCAAATCCACCCCCGCCGCTTGCCAGGCAGGTGCGTAGGGTATGAACGGCGGCGCTACCAGCACCACCCGGCCACCTTCAGCAGTCAACCGCGCCAGGCTTGGCCAAAGCAACTGCAGCTCACCACAACCGGGGCTGGCCAGCAGCAACTCACTCAGCGCCGAAGCGGGCCAACCGCCTTCCGGCAGCCGCTGGTCCAGGCTCATATGCCCGGTCGGTTGCAGGCCGAGCGGGCGTGCCTGGGTTTGCCGACCACGCCAAATCCGCCGCTGATCGAGCAAGCCGTCCAGATCGACTACCGCGCCCATCAGTCACGCCTCAACAGGCCGCAGAACACACCTTCGATAACCAACTCACGCTCAGGCCCTACCTCGATCGGAGCGTACGCCGGGTTACGCGGCAGCAACCGATAGCCGCCGGGCGTACGTTGCAGGCGCTTGATGGTCACCTCGCCGTCCAGCCGGGCGACGACGATCTGCCCATCGCGGGCCTCGCCTTGTTGGCGGATGCCGACCAGGTCGCCATCGAAGATGCCGTCATCGATCATCGACTCCCCGCGCACCTTGAGCAGGTAATCGGGGGTGCGACGAAACAGGCTGGGGTCGAGCAGCAGCTGTTCGTGGATGTCCAGGTCAGGGCCGATCGGCGCACCGGCGGCCACTTGCCCGAGCACGGGCAGTTCGAGAATTTCCGGGCGGCGCAACGGCTCGGCCAGGCGAATGCCACGCGCCTGGTTGGGCGTGACGTCGATGTATCCAGCCTGGCACAGGGCGGTGATGTGCTTGCGCGCCACGCTGCGCGAGGCAAAACCGAAGCGCTCGGCGATATCGGCCAGGCTCGGCGGTTGGCCATGATCGGTGATGCGCTCACGGATGAAGGCCAGGATGGCGCGGCGTTTGGGGGTCATAGTGTCCATGGAACACATTTGTACTCTTTTTGGAGAACACTGAACAGCCCCCTTCGTCGTCGGCTTTGGCTATGATGCTCAGGATTAAACGTTTAAGCCCTTGGAAGCCCCATGCTCAATGCCCTGCTGTTCGACCTCGATGGCACCCTCACCGATACCGACACCTTGCACCTGCAAGCCTTCCGCCAGCTGTTGCACGAGTACGACGGGCGCCAGCTGAGCCAGGCCCAGTTCGATGACCAGGTCAGTGGGCGGGCCAATGGCGCGCTGTTCAAGGAGTTGTTTCCACAGGCCACGAGCCAGCAGTGCCAGGCACTGGCCGACCGCAAGGAAGCCTTGTTCCGCGAGATGTCGCCGCAGTTGCAACCGCTGCCAGGCCTGTTGCGCCTGCTCGCACATGCCCAGGCGCAGCACATCGGCATGTGCGTGGTGACCAATGCGCCACGCCTGAACGCTGAGCACATGCTCAATGCCATGGGTTTGGGCGAGCGCTTCGAGCATGTGCTGGTGGCCGAGGAGCTGGCCCGTCCCAAGCCTGATCCGCTGCCCTACCTCACTGGCCTGCAGCAGCTCAATACCAGTGCCAGCCAAGCGTTGGCGTTCGAAGATTCCCTGCCCGGCGTACAGGCTGCCAGCGGCGCCGGGATCTTTACCGTGGGCATTGCCACCACGCAGACCCAAGAGCGCTTGCTGGCTGCTGGGGCGCAATTGGTGATCGAGGATTTCAATGATCCGCGGCTTTGGGCGTTGATTGAATCCATGCATCCTTGAACATTTAACTCACAATCGTGATTGCAATTTGTCACCCTGCGCCAGGGCTACTCAGCCAAATCATATAGGCCCATGTGGGGGGGGCGGCGGCGCTCGATCTCGACGGCGTTTTCGGGCGCCGCCACTCCAATACCCGTCCGTCGCTTAACCAAGCCCAACCTGTCGAATCCCCCGTTCGCCGCTCGACCAGTGCTGAACCCCACAGCCTGGAGCCCACGCCATGAGCAACTCAGATCCCAAGCACGAGGTGGTCTCGCGCAGCCAATGGCTCGCCGCGCGCCGCCAACTGTGGCTGCATGAGAAGGCCTTCACTCACCAACGCGATGAACTCAGTGCCGCCCGCCAAGCCCTGCCCTGGGTCAAGCTCGAACACGACTATCGCTTCCATGGCCCCGAGGGCGAAGTCGATCTGGCCGCGCTGTTCGGCGGGCGCAGCCAGTTGCTGCTGTACCATTTCATGTTCGTCGAAGGCTGGAGCGAAGGCTGCCCTGGCTGTTCATTCCTTGCCGATCACTTCGACGGTGCCAACCTGCACCTGGCCCACCACGATGTCGCGCTGGTCGCCGTGTCTCAGGCGCCCTATCCCGAGTTTCAGGCGTTTCGCAGGCGCATGGGCTGGCAGTTCCCCTGGTACTCATCACACGGCAGCAGCTTCAATCGCGACTTTGCGGTCAGCGTCGCCACCGATGGCAGCGAGCAGTACAACTATGAACCCTACCAGGGCGATGAGAGCGAGCTGCCTGGCCTGAGCGCGTTCTACCGGGCGGCTGATGGCCAGCTGTATCACACCTACTCGACCTACGCCCGTGGGCTGGACATCCTGGTCGGGGCGTACAACTTCCTCGACCTGGCCCCGCTAGGGCGCAATGAAGGCGGGACGATGGACTGGGTGCGTCACCATGATCGCTATGAGCAGCAGCCGGGTAAGCCACACTGCTGCCATGACTGATTCACAAACTCACACCCAACACCTGGCGCAGCGACTCGCTGCGCTGATCGTCCGCCGCACTGACCAAGGCGAAGTTATAGGCGCCATGCGACCAATAGCGCGCCTCCAGCTGGCCATCGGTGCGTTGGCCGCTGGGCATCTTGTCAAAACGCTCACCGGGCGAGCGCAGGAACAGGCTGATGCGCTGGCCCTGGCGGTCCTGGAACACCAATAGCGCCGCAGGCCCCTGCTCGTTGCTCAAAAGCCGCGCGCCCACCGGCTGGAAGCCATAGCCTGCCAAGTCAGGTAACTGGCCAACGCGGTTGAAGTGCCGGCCCAGCCACGCCTGCAACTGGGCCGGATCGCTGGCCTGGATGTCCAAGGCGCTGGTGCCGACGAACAAGCGGTGGGCCTGGACCGCATCGGCCATCGGCAGGTCACTGGCAACCAACGTGGCCTGGCGCGCCTGCCAGCCCCCCAGCCCACCTACCCCGAGCGCCAGCAGCAGCACCGCGGCACTGGCCAGCCGGCGTTGACGGCGCTGACGCACACGCCGGCGTACCTGAGCAAGATCCAGGTGCGGCCCTGGTGCCAGCTCGCCCATCCCCGCCAAGGCTGCCCGTAAGCGGCGGGCGTCGCTGCGCCAGGCTTCGATCCGCGCAGCCTCGTGTGGATTGGCCGCCAGCCACGCCTGCACTGCCGCCCGACGGGCAGGCTCCAGGCGCTCGTCGACGTAGGCATGCAACTCGTCCTCGGTGGGGATCAGGCGTGTCATTTGAGTCTCCGCAAGGCCGGGGGCGTCGGGTTGCCCTCGGTCAGGTCACGCAGCGCGGCGCGGGCGCGCGACAAGCGCGACATCACCGTACCGATGGGAATGTTCAAGGCCACGGCGGCCTCTTTGTAGCTCAGCCCCTCGACGCTCACCAGCAACAGCAAGGCGCGCTGCTCGGCCGACAATTGGCCGAAGGCCTGCAGATCGGCCTGGGCGAGGATGATGTCTTCGGTGTTGTCGCCCAGCGGCTCACTGCCCTGCTGCGCCCGGCCGAACCACGCCAGCCAGCGGGCGTGCAGGCGATCACGGCGTTTACCATCGAGAAACAGCCGGTACAGGATGGTGAACAGCCAGGGCCGCAGGGCGTCGGCCTCGCGCTGCTGGCGGCCACGGCTCAGGGCGCGCTCGACCGTAGCCTGGACCAGGTCGTCAGCGCTGGCCGATTCGCGGGTCAGCCACAAGGCGAAGCGGCGCAGACGCAGGAGCAGCTCGCGCCACTGATGTTCGTCCAGATCGTGCATGGTGAGGTCCCGGCCCATGGGCTGTCAGTGTAAGGGGCAGACGCTTTGCGACGAAATCTATTCCCAGGCCGGTGGAATAAATTTCCCCCTGCCACGTCGTACCGGCACATTCACCCACCCGGACCTTGCACATGAACACACCCCTGAGCGGCCCGGCCAAGGCCTGGCGCCTGGCCGGCATTGGAGCCGGCCTGCTGGCCGTGAGCGCCGGCTTTGCCTATGCCGCTGGCTGGATCGGTAGCCCCGCGCTAACGCCGCAACGCATCATCGACACCTTCGAAGCCCAGGCCGGACATCATCCGGGTTATCGCAAGAACCACGCCAAGGGCGTGTGCGTCAGCGGCTATTTCCAGAGCAGCGGCCAGGCCGCATCCCTGTCCAGCGCGCGAGTATTCGCCCAGCCGCGAGTGCCGGTGATCGGCCGCTTTGCCATTGGCGGCGCCAACCCCTCCACCCCCGATACCGGGGTGCCGGTGCGTAGTCTGGCGCTACAGTTTTCCAGCGATGATGGCCAGGTGTGGCGCACCGGCATGAACAATCCGCCAGTGTTGGCGGTGAGTACTCCCGAAGCCTTTTATGAGCAGGTCTTGGCCATGACCCCCGACCCTGCCACGCGCAAGCCCGATCCTGCGCGGATGCAGGCGTTCTTCGCCGCACATCCCGAGAGCACGGCGTTTCGCCAGTGGGCGGCTGGATACAAGCCCAGCGACAGTTTCGCCAGCACGAACTATCACAGCATCAATGCCTTTCGCCTGATCGACGCGAACGGCACATCCCAGCCGGTGCGCTGGCAGGTCGAGGCGCAGACGCCGTTCGCCGCCCTGCCCGCCCAGGTCGAGGACAACCGCTACCTGCAGCACGACCTTGCCCAGCGCCTGAAGCAAGGCCCGCTGCGCTGGACCTTGCGCCTGGTGCTGGCCGAGCCTGGCGATGCGGTGGACGACCCTGCCCGGCCTTGGCCTGCCGAACGGCGCAGCATTGATGCCGGCACCCTGGTCATCGAAACCGTCGATGCCCCCGAACAAGGTGCCTGCCGCGACCTGAACTTCGATCCGCTGATCCTGCCCCATGGCATCGAGCCTTCCGCCGATCCGATCCTGGCCGCTCGCTCTGCCGCGTATTCAGAATCCTTCAATCGGCGCAGCCGCGAATCGCTCGACACCGGAGCCCGCCCATGAAACCGACCACCTTCCACCCCCTAGCCCGCCTGCTGCATTGGCTGATGGCCGTACTGATCGTGGCCATGCTGTTGATCGGCGTGAGCATGGTCGGCGACCTGTCCTTGCGCCACCCGGTCATGGTCGAGTTGCACAAAGCCACGGGCCTGGCCTTGCTGGCCTTGGTGCTACTGCGCATTGCCCTGCGCCTGACCCTGCCGCACCCACCACTGCCCAGCGATATACCGCCATTCCAGCGCCTGGCAGCCGGCGCTTCGCATCTGCTGCTGTATGCACTGATGCTGGCGATGCCGCTGCTGGGCTGGGCGATGCTCTCGGCCGGCGGCTATCCACGCCCGTTGCAATTGCCAGCGATTGCCCCGCATGACCTGCAGCTGTACGCGATCTTGCGCACTGCGCACGGCTGGGCCGGCTATCTGTTGTTCGCCACCGTCGTGCTGCATTTGGGCGCGGCGTGGGTGCATGCCCTGGTGCGCCGCGATGGCGTGTTGCGTAGCATGTGGCCAGGACCTGTACGTCGCAGCGAATGAGCGCTGAGTGAGCGGCCAGGGTCGACAGATGTAAATAATTATTACTAACATCGACGCTCATTTCGTCGTATCGCCCTGGACTGCCCATGAATGCCGCAAAGGATCCTGCTTCTCTGAAACCCGCCAGCACCCTGGATTTGCGCCCACTGTTGCTGGTCAACATGGCCTGCACCATGTCGATGATGGCCTTCGTCGCCCTGATCGGCCCGATCGCCCGCTTGCTCGGCCTGGCCACCTGGCAAGCCGGCGCCGCGGTGACCGTGGCCGGGGTGGTCTGGGTGATGCTCGCCCGGCCCTGGGGGCGCGCCGCCGACCGTTATGGCCGGCGCCGGGTGCTGCTGCTGGGCAGTGCTGGTTTTACCCTGGCCTATTGGCTGCTGTGCCTGTTCATCGACGGCGCCCTGCGCTGGCTGCCGGGGGCGTCACTGGCGTTTCTCGGCCTGATGCTGGCGCGCGGCATGATCGGCGCCTTCTACGCGGCCTTACCGGTGGCGGCTAACGCCCTGGTTGCCGACCACGTCGAACCGCAGCAGCGCGCCCGCTCCATGGCTGCGCTGGGCGCGGCCAATGCCGTCGGCCTGGTGCTCGGCCCTGCCGTGGCGGCCCTGCTGGCCCGGCACAGCCTGAGCATGCCGTTCTGGATCATGTCGCTGCTACCAGCGACGGCGTTCGTGGTGCTGCTGTTCAAGCTCAAGCCCCAGCCGTTGGCGCAGGTCCATGCGCCAAATCCGGTGCGCCTGGCCGACCCACGCCTGCGCCGGCCACTGTTGGTGGCGTTCAGCGCCATGCTCAGCGTGACGGTGTCGCAGATCACCGTCGGCTTTTTTGCCCTCGACCGCCTGCAACTGGGCTCGACCGAAGCCGCCCAGGCCGCTGGCATCGCCCTGACCACGGTCGGCGTGGCGCTGATGCTGTCGCAGATCCTCCTGCGCCGGCTGGAGTGGCCGCCGCTGAAGATGATCCGAGTGGGCGCCAGCATCTCAGCCCTGGGCTTCGCGACCGCGGCGCTGGCGGGCAGTGCCGAGTGGCTGTGGGTCTCGTTCTTCATCGCCGCCGCCGGCATGGGCTTTGTCTTCCCGGCGTTCTCGGCGTTGGCCGCCAATGCCATGCACGCCTCTGAACAAGGCGCCACTGCCGGCTCCATTGGCGCCGCCCAAGGCATGGGCGCGGTGATCGGGCCGCTGGCCGGAACCCTGGTCTACGCCCTTGATCCACGCCTGCCGTTCGTCGCCGTGGCGGTGTTGTTGCTGCTGGTCGGGCTGTGGCCAATGCCCGCTGAGCCGCGCCGCTGACAAGCACTGCGCGTGACCGCCAAGAGTGTGTTTTAATGCGTCGCTTATTATTTTTTACACCTGTGAAAACACTTCACCTGCACACTCTTTCAGTTAAAAAAGGCGGCTATGGACACGGGGACACGACTCAAACTGGTGCGTGAACGCAACAACCTCTCCCAGCGGGAGCTGGCTCGTCGCAGCGGCCTGACCAACTCGACCATCTCGCAGATCGAGCAGAACCGCGTCAGCCCTTCGGTCAGCTCCCTGAAAAAACTGCTCGAAGGGATCCCCATGTCCCTGGCCGAGTTCTTCAGCTTCGACGAGCCGGTGCGCGAAGAGCGCTTCGTGTTCCGTGGTGGCGAGCAGCCCGACCTGGGTCGCAACGGTCTGCGCATGCTGCTGGTCGGCGCCAGCGTCGAGGGCCGGCAGATGCGCATGCTGCGTGAGCTGTATGCCCCAGGTGCGGACTCGGGCGAGCCGATCGTTCACGCCGAAGGCGAGGAATGTGGCCTGGTGACCCGTGGCACCATCGAGCTGTGGGTCGATGGCCAGGTCAGCGTGCTCAACTCTGGCGATGGCTACTACATCCCCACCACCTTGGCGCACAGCTTCAAGAACATCGGCCAGGACGAGGCCGAGATCATCAGCGCCAACACCCCGGCCAACTTCTGACCCAAGCCATGGATGCGCCGACCAGCCGCGAGGTCTATCAATGCCTGCGTGATGCTGCGCTTGGCGTACAGCCTGTCGACATCCGCGCCCGCCACCCCAGCGGGCAAATCGAGATAGAGAGCGGCGGCTGGCAGTTGACCCTGGTGCTCGACCGCGAAGGGCTTGCCCATTGCCTGAATTGCCGCAGCCCGCAAGGGGTTGAAGGGTCGGTCGAGCGCTGGCAGCGCTACGGCACCAATCCAGTCGACCTGCTGAGCCTCTGGGAGCGCACCCAGATCGAGCGCCTGTTAGCCCAGGCTTGAACCGCCAGCGCCGGGCGCTTATAGTCGCCAGCGGCGCACTCCGACGCCTCCCGTCCGCGGAAAGGGCTGCGCCCAGGAACCTGCTTGGAACATCGCCCATGACGACTCCAGCCTGACAGCGGACAAGGCTCGCCAAGGAGTTCGCATGTCTGTTACTACCCAGCCCGACAACGGCCGTCTCAACCTCGAACAACAACGCAAACGTGCCAAAGAACTGCTGCAGCGCCTGCGCAGCGGCCAGGCCGATGAGCGTCTGCGCAGCCTCGACCCGCAGCGTCCGCCGCGCCTGGCCGATGCCCAATACTTGATCGCGCGCGACCTGGGTTTTGCCAGCTGGCCCAAGCTCAAGGCCCACTGCGACGCCCTCGCCTTTGCCCTCAAGCACCCTGGCTTCGTCGCCAGCGATACCCCCGACACCTGCCATTGGCGCTGCGGCAACGACATCCAGCACAGCCTGCAAGTGGCCGGTTTCAAGGGCCAGTTGCAGATGTACGCCGACCCGCTGTGCATGGGCCCAGTGCCACAGCTCGATGGCCCCAGCTACCGCGCCGTACGGGCAAATTTCATCAGCCACGCGTTCAATATTGCCCCTGAGCAAGCCCGCCAGCGCCAGGATAATGAGTACGCCGCCCTGGCCCGCTTGAGTCAGCGCATGCCCGGTGTGCTCTGGTGTGAAGCCGACGCCTATGACCAGCTGTTTTTGCTGCGGGTGCTGGCCCAGCTTGAGCAGGTGCCGGAGAACCTCAGCCTGATCGCCATCGACCAGGTGCCCGGGGTGCAGCGTTTTATCGGCATTGGCCAACTGGCGCCCGAAGTGCTGGCTTGGCTGTGGCCCCAGCGCCGGCCGGTGGATGCCGCCATGCTGATATTGGCCCGTGACGCTTGGGCTGCGTATCGCGCCCCCTCACCACAGGCGTGGGCGGCACTCGCCCATGCTCGCCACGCCGCCCTGCCGCTGCTCGGCCCAGCGCTGCTGCGCCAATTACAGGAGTTGCCCGGGATCAACGACGGGCTGTCGTTGACTGAGCGCCTGACCCTGCAGATTCTGCGCGATCAAGGACCGATGCCGATGGGCAAGGTGTTTGCGGTACTGATGATGGAGCGCGAACCGCTGCCGTTTCTCGGTGACATGATGTTCAATGCCTTGCTGCGGCCACTGATCGACGGCCCTCGACCGCTGATTGACCAGGCCGATGCCCAGCTCGCCTGGCCGCAGCGCACCATCAGCCTTACAGCCCTGGGTGAGCAGGTCTTGGCCGGGCAAGCCTATGGCCTGGACCTGATCGGCTGCGAGCGCTGGGTGGGCGGTGTGCGGTTACAGCCCGGTGAGGGCCACTGGGCTTTGGATGAAGCCCTGCAACCGGTTTGGCGCGGCTGATTTGAGTTGATTCAGCAGCGGCCTCTTCGCGGGCAAGCCCGCTCCTACAGGTTGCCCGCTAGCCTACAGATCAGCGCGGGCCCTGTGGGAGCGGGCTTGCCCGCGAAGAGGCCGCCACTGACAGACCAGCCCAAGCAGCTCAAGCCAACGCTTGCTCTACAAAATCCAAGCGATCCTGACCAAAGAACATCTGCCCCTCGACAAAGCAGGTCGGCGCGCCAAATACGCCACGCGCCACCGCTTCTTCGGTCACCTGCTTGAGCGCCTGTTTGACCTCGACCTGACTGGCCAACGCGCGGAACTGCTGCGGATCGAAGCCAGCGGCGTCCAACGTGGCATCGAGCACCGGCGCATCACCCAGATTGAGCCGCTGCGCCCAGAGCGCCTTGAACAGTACCGCCAGCAGCGCCTCGAATCGCTCAGGTGCATGCAACTGGGTGGCAACCAGCCCACGCATCAAGCCCAGGGTATTGATCGGGAAACCCGGCGGCAGGCCAAACGGCACGCCATAGCGCTCGGCATAACGCTGCAGGTCGACGAACATATATTTACCCTTGGCTGGCACCATCACCGGCGAGGCATTGCCGGTTGCCTGGAACACCCCGCCCAGAAGCATTGGCCGATACACCAACTCGGCGCCATGCCGCGCACAGAGTGCCGGCAGCTGGGTCCAGGCCAGATAACTGGCCGGGCTGCCCAGATCGAAGAAAAACTCGACACGTTTGCTCATGCTGCTGTCCTTGTACGGGAGAAGGGTTTACCAGCGCTCGACCCACGGACGCAGGTCGAGCTCGAAGGTCCAGGCATCACGCGGCTGGGCATGCAGGAACCAGTAGCTGTCGGCGATATGGGCAGGATCGAGGATGCCGTCCTGGTCCTTGAGGGCGTAGCGCTCAGGGAAGTTGTCGCGGATGAACGCGGTGTCGATCGCACCATCCACCACCACATGGGCGACATGGATATTGCGCGGCCCCAGCTCCCTGGCCATGCTCTGGGCTAGCGCCCGCAAGCCGTGCTTGGCCGTCGCGAAGGCGGCAAAGCCGGCAGCGCCACGGGTGCCGGCGGTGGCGCCGGTAAACAGGATAGTGCCGCGCTCGCGGCTGACCATCCGCTTGGCCACCGCCTGGGCGGTGAGGAATCCGGCAAAGCAGGCCATCTCCCAGATCTTGAAGAACTTGCGCGGGGTCTCTTCGAGAATGCTGCATGGCACATTGGCGCCGATATTGAAGACAAACGCTTCGATGACACCGATATCGCGCTCGATGGTTTCGATCAGCGTCGCCACCTGCTCTTCGTTGCGCGCATCAGAGCTAAACCCATGCGCCTGACCGCCGCTAGCGCGGATCTCGTCCACCAAGGGCTGCAGCTTGTCGGCGCTGCGCCGGGTGACACAGGCAATGTAGCCCTCGCGGGCAAAACGCTTGGCGATCTCGCCGCCCGTGGCATCACCGGCACCGATCACCAGCACGACTTTTTGTTGTTCTGTCACGCACACCTCCATTGATGAACGATCATTTAGTAAACGAACGCTATGTTATGATCGGCCCCATCGTCAAGCCCGCGCGCTGAGGTTTTCACATGCGCTACTCCACTGAACACAAGCAGCAAACCCGCGAGAAGTTGCTGGCCAGCAGCGGCGCGCTGGCCAAGCGCGGCGGCTTTGCCACCACGGGCGTTGCCGGGCTGATGAACGCCATCGGCCTGACCGGCGGCGCCTTCTACAACCACTTTGCCTCCAAGGACGATCTGTTCACCGAAGTGGTGCGCCGCGAGCTGAGCAACAGCCCCCTCGCCCGCCTGGCCGAGCGCGGCGCCGACCGCCAGCGCTTGGCCCGCTGCCTTGAGCAGTACCTGAGCCTGGCCCACTTGCGCGATGCCGAGGGCGGCTGCCCATTGCCGCCGCTTGGCGTGGAGATCGCCCGCGCCGAGCTGCCGGTACGCGAACAAGCCGAGCATTGGCTGGTGGCCCTGCACAGCGCCTGGAGTAGCACCCTGGAAGACCCCGAGCTGGCCTGGGCACTGATCAGCCAATGCGTCGGTGCGCTGGTGGTCGGGCGCATGCTGGCCAGCGCAGAGGTCCAAGGCCAGGTCCTGGAGGCCAGCCGCAGCTTGGTTGGCAGGGCGCTGAATGAAACCCGCTAGCCTGCTGCTGGGCCTGGCCCTGGCGTTGCCCGCCGCAGCCGATGACGCGTGCCCGCCAGGACAGTACCAGGTGTGCCTGATGGGCTGTTTCTGCGCACCGATCGACCCTGGGCAGGCCGGCCAGATCCTCAAGGATGTCGAGCTGATGGCCTCCTCCAGCCTGGTCTTCGCCCTGCGCCAGGCGCGTGATGAAGCCAACGCCCAGGGCACCGAGCCGATCCCGCTGCATATCCGCGCCCAGCTCGAAAGCTGGTACGACTTCGCCGTGCTCGATGCTGCGCGCTTTCGGGTCGGCAATGAACAGCAAATCAGCGCCGCCAATGCCCTGCTGCAAAACCCTGATGTCAACGCGGTGACCCTAATCGACACCATCATTTTTCGCCATGCCCAGGACGCCGACGACAATGTCGCGCTGTGGGCCCACGAGCTCAAGCATGTGCAGCAGTACCAACAATTGGGCGTCGAAGAGTTCGCCCGACGTTACACGCGCAACTACGACGCGCTGGAGGCGCCGGCCTACCAGGTCGAGGCCGAAGTCGCCAAGGCCTTGCGCGAGCGGCGCTCGGGGCAGGCGCGCTGAGCGCCAGCCCGTCGCAGGCTGCCGTCAGCTGGCGCTGAAACGGGGAATCGCAAGCCCCAGGCTCTCGCGCAGGGTCGTTCCTTCATAGGCCGTTCGGTACACGCCACGCTCTTGCAGCAATGGCACCACCTCCTGGGTAAAGCGGCGCAACTGCCCCGGATGGCCGATGTAGATGTTGAAGCCATCCAACGCCCGCGCCTCGAACCATTCGGCCATCTTCGCCGCCACGCTCTGCGCCGAACCGACGAACGCCCCGGGGCGCAGCTGGCGACCGAACTCGACCGCCTGGCGCAGGCTCAAGCCCTTGTCCCGGGCCTGCTCGGCAATGCGCTTGGCATTGGTGAAGAAGCTGCTGCGCGCGTACTCCAGGCTCTGTTGCGGAAAAGGTGCATCCAGCTCGTACTGGCTGAAGTCGTGCCAGCCGAAATTGCGCCCGAATTCCTTGAGCGCCAGTTCGAAGCTGTGATCGAGCTGATGGTAATGCCGCTCGATTTCGCGGGCATGTTCATCGGTGTCGCCGACATAGATTTCCGCGCCGGGCAACACCAGCAGTTGCTCCGGATCGCGCCCCAGGCGCTGGGCGCGGGCTTTGACATCGCGATAGAACGCCTGCCCCTGCTCGATGCTCGCGGCGTGGGTGAAGATGACATCGGCCGTGGCCGCGCCCAGCGCCCGCCCCTGCTCGGAGTCGCCAGCCTGGAAAATCACCGGCTGGCCCTGGGGTGAGCGCTGGATGTTCAGCGGCCCCACGACCGAAAAGTGCGTGCCCTTATGATTCAAGGCATGCAGCTTGCTCGGATCGAGAAACTGGCCGGTGCGCCGATCACGGGGAAACGCATCGTCCTCGTAGGAGTGCCACAGCCCCTGCACCACCTCGACATGCTCCTGCGCCCGCGCGTAGCGGGTGTCGTAGTCATAGTGCTCGTCGCGGCCATAGTTGCCTGCCGTGCCGGCATCGCCACTGGTGACCACGTTCCAGCCTGCGCGGCCCTTGCTGATCAGGTCCAGCGAGGCCAAGCGCCGGGCGACATTGTACGGCTCGTTGTAGGAGGTGGTCAGGGTGCCGACCAGGCCCAGGTGACGGGTGCTCACCGCCAGCGCCGAGAGCAGGGTCAGCGGCTCCAGGCGGTTGAGGTAATGCGACGGCGAGCCGGGGGTGATGTACTGGCTGTCGACGATGAACATCAGGTCGAACAAGGCCGCTTCGGCCTGGCGGGCAATGTCGATGTACCAGTCGATGTTGACGCTGGCATCGGCTGGCAGCTCAGGGTCGAGCCATAGATTGTGCCGGCCCGGGCCGCCACAACCCATGGTCAGGGCGCCCAGTTTGATCTGTCGGTTGCGCATGGCTGATCGGCTCCTGATGCTTATTCGATATGAACCTGGGCGGTGCGAATCACCTCGCCCCAGCGCGCCTTGTCGGCGGCGATCACTTGGGCAAAACCGGCCGGGCTGCTGCGCTCGACGCTGATGCCCTGCTGGCCGAAGCGCTCGGCGGTTTCTGGCTTGTCGGCGATCACCTCGATGGCGTTGTTCAGGCGTTCGACCAGTGCCGGCTCGGCGCCTTTGGGCAGGACGATACCGAACCAGCCGGAAGCGACGAAGCCAGGCAGGCCGACTTCGTTGGCACTGGGTACCGAGGGCAGCAGCGGTGAGCGTTCGGCACTCGTCAGCACCAGGCCCTTGAGCTTGCCAGCCTGGATCTGCGGGGCGAGCACGGTCAGGGTGTCGACGGCGACATCCACCTCACCACCGAGCAACCCAGTCACGGCCGGAGCACTGCCTTTGTACGGCACGTGCAGCAGGTCGACCCCGGCCAGGTTCTTCAGCAGTTCGCCAGACAGGTGGCAGAGCGTGCCATTGCCGCAGGAGGAATAGCTCAGTGCGCCGGGCTTGGCCTTGGCCTGGTCGATCAGCGCCTGCAGGCTGTCGATCTTGGTTTGTGGCCCTACCGCGACCACATTGGGCACCGAGGCCAACACGGCCACTGGGGTGAAGTCCTTGATCGGGTCGTAACGCACTGCCTGCAAGTTGGGCAGGATCGCCAACTGGCCAGCGGTGGCCAATGACAAGGTGTAGCCATCGGGCTTGGCTTTGGCGACGGCTTCAGCGGCGATCGCGGTGCCGGCGCCGGGCTTGTTGTCGACTACCACCGGTTGGCCAAGGGAAGTCGAGAGCTGTTCGGCGTAGTAGCGGCCAACAGTGTCGGCGGCCCCGCCTGGGGGGAATGGCACGATCAGGGTGAGCGGGCGGCTGGGCCAGTTGTCGGCCTGGGCCAGGGTGGCGGCGCTTAGGGCCAGGGTGGCGAGGATGAGTTTCTTTAGGTTCATGGCTGGCTCATTTTTTGATCATTTTCTGATGTGGTTTGATGGTCTGTTACAGCCCTTCTGGCGCTATCGCGGGGCAAGCCCGCGCCCACACCGCGCGGCTTGCGTAGGAGCGGGCTTGCCCCGCGATAGCGCCCTAGCAGCCCCCTCAGTCCTCACTGAAAGCCACCTTGCGCGTTGCCCGCAGCCGCGGCGACAGCAGCAGCAACACCAACAGCGCAGTGATGACCAGCAGGGTCAGGCTCAAGGGACGGGTGAAAAACACCGTCGCATCGCCGCGCGACAACAGCATCGCGCGGCGCAGGTTCTCTTCCAGCAATGGCCCGAGGATGTAGCCCAGCAACAGTGGCGCCGGTTCGCAGCGCAGCTTGATGAACAGATACCCCAGCAGGCCAAAGGCCATGCTCAGCACCACGTCGAACAGGCTGTTGTTGAGGCTGTACACGCCGATGCAGCAGAACAGCAAAATCGCCGGATACAGCAGGCGATATGGCACCCGCAGCAGCCGCACCCAAATGCCCACCAACGGCAGGTTGAGCACCAGCAGCAACAGGTTGCCGATCCACATGCTCACCACCAGCCCCCAGAACAGCTCTGGGCGCTCGTCGATCACCTGCGGGCCGGGAACGATGCCGTGGATCATCATCGCCCCCGCCATCAGCGCCATCACCGCGTTGGAGGGCAGGCCCATCACCAGCATCGGAATGAACGAGGTCTGTGCCCCGGCGTTGTTGGCCGACTCTGGCGCGGCGACGCCTTCGATGGCGCCTTGGCCGAAACGCGACGGATCCTTGGCCAGGCGCTTTTCCACCAGGTAGGCGGCGAACGCGCCGAGCATGGCGCCACCCCCAGGCAAGATCCCCAGCAGCGCGCCCAAGCCCGTACCACGCAGGATCGGCTTCCACGAGCGGCGATAGTCGTCGCGGCTCGGCAACAAGCGGCCAACCGGGGCCACCTGGCTGCTACCGGCCTGTTCGCGCTCAAGGTTGGCGATGATCTCGGCGATGCCGAACAGGCCCATGGAGATCACCACGAAACTGATGCCGTCAGACAACTGCGGCAGGCCGAAGGTGAAGCGCTCCACCCCGGAATTGACGTCGCTACCCACCAGCCCCAGCAGCAGGCCGAGGATGGTCATGGCCAAGGCCTTGAGCAAATCGCCCTGGGCCAGCACGATGGCCGCGACCAACCCCAGTAGCATCAGCGAGAAGTACTCGGCTGGGCCGAATTTCAAGGCGAAGGCGGCCAACGGCGTGGCCGCCGCCGCCAGCAACAGGATCGCCAGGCTGCCGGCCACGAACGAGCCGATCGCGGCAATCGCCAAGGCCGCCCCGGCCCTGCCCTGACGCGCCATGGCGTGGCCGTCCAGGCACGTCACCACCGACGACGACTCGCCCGGCAGGTTGACCAGAATGGCCGTGGTCGAACCGCCGTACTGGGCGCCGTAATAAATCCCCGCCAGCATGATCAGCGCCGCTGCGGGGCTCAGGCCATAGGTGATCGGCAGCAACATGGCGATGGTCGCCACCGGCCCCAGGCCCGGCAGAACACCGACCAGGGTGCCAAGAGTGACGCCAATCAGGCAGTACAGCAGGTTGTTCAGGGTAAAGGCGGCCTCAAAGCCCAGGCCGAGGTGGTTGAGCAGTTCCATATCGGTCTCTCAAGTCGGCAGCACGGGCAGGTTCAAACCCAGGCCGTAGGCGAACACCAGCACGCTGAATACACCGAGCGCCATGCCCAGCAGCGCCAGCTCGCCGACGCGCGCCTGGCGTCGGGCCAGGCCGCTGAGTACGGTCATCAGCAGCGTTGCCAGGGCCAGGCCCAGGCTTGGCAGCAACCAGGCAAAGGCCAGGATGCTGCCGCTGACCAACAGCCCCGGCCGCCAGCTGAACAGCCGGTCGCCTGCCTGCGCCTCGACGCGCACGGTCAACCCGCGCAGCAGCAGGGCTACGCCCAGCACGCCCAAGGCCGCCGACACCAGCAATGGAAAGTAACCTGCGCCCATGCGCATGGCCGAGCCCAGCGGATAATCGCTGGCCAGCACCACGCCGAGCGTGGCGAAGGACAAAAACAGCCCACCGGCGATCACCTCGCGGGCATCGCCAAGCCCCAGGCGCAGGCTGTTCATGGCTTGGCCTGCGCGGTGGCCGGTTGCAGTGCGGCGGCAAACGAGCTGTCAAACAGGTCGGCCGCAGGATAGGCCTTGATCAGCCCAAGACCTGCGAAGAAGTCCACGGTCTTCTGCGCATCGACGATCACCTGTGGGCTAAGTGGCGCTAGCTCAGTACGCGCACGGGCGAACCAGACCCGGGCAATATCGCGGTCGGCGCGGGTGCGCTTGGCCCAGGCATCGGCATAGGCTTCGGTATTGGCCGGATCCTTCAAGGTCCAGTCACGGGCCTTTTTCATCCGTTGGAGAAAATCGTTGATCTGCGCCCGCTTGCTGTCGACTGCCTTGGCATTGGCGACCACGAAGCTCTGCGCCGGGATCAGCCCTTCGGCGGTCGCCAGCACCCGCGCGCCCTGGCGCTCCTGCTGGGTGACATAGGGCTCCCAGGTGGCAATCACATCCACCGAGCCGCCATCGAGTGCGTGCGAGGCGTCCAGCGCGCTGAGGTAGCGCAGCTCCAGCGAGTCACGCGGTACGCCGGCGTTGTCCAGCGCGCTGAACAGTAGCTGCTGGCTCCACGAACCTTTCCAGATCGCCGCACGTTTGCCGCGCAGGTCTTGCAGGCTGTGGATCGAGGAGTCCTTGCGCGCCAGGATGGCCACCCCGCCAAGGTTCTGCCGGGTCACTGCAATCACTTTGATCGGCGCGCCCAAAGCGCCGAGAAACAGCGGCGGCGCATCGCCCAGCAGGCCGATATCGAGGCTGCCGACGTTGAGCGCCTCGGCCACCGGCGAGCCTGCGGTGAACTGCTTCCATTCCAGGGTATACGGCAAGTCGTCGAGCACCCCGGCCGCTTCCATCACGGCGCGGGCATTGAAGCTCTGATCGCCGACGACCAGGGTCTGCGCGGCGGCGCTGACACTCAGGGTGGTGGCCAGCACAGCGGCGGCCCAGGTTTTCAGGTAACGCACGTTCGTCTCCAGGTGTCGCTTGCGACACAGCAGGTGGCGATCCGCGCGTGCGGTCTCGTCGCTATCGATTGGAAAAAGGGCTCAGGCGTTGCGTGCAGCGACTTTGGCGCGGGTCAGCGGAATCAGCTCGCGGCCATATTCCTCGGCATCGCTAAGCGGATCGAAGCCGCGGATGAGGAAGGTGCTGACGCCCAGCTCGTAATAAGCGAGCAAGGCATCGGCCACCTGTTCAGGCGTGCCGACCAGCGCGGTGGAGTTGTGCCCACCGCCGACCAATCCGGCGATGCCGGTCCACAGCCGTTCATCGACCCGATCACCCTTGGCCACGGTCTCGAGCAGGCGCTGGGCGCCGACGCTCTGCGGTTTGTTGGCAATCACCGGCCCGGCCTGCTCGATGCGCTGGCGCGCCTGGCCAAGGATGGTTTCGGCCTTGGCCCAGGCAGCCTCCTCGGTGGCGGCAATGATCGGCCGGAACGACACGCTGAACTGCACCTCGCGGCCATGCTGCGCAGCCTGCTGGCGCACTGCGGCGATGGTCTCGGCGGTCTGCTCCAGCGACTCGCCCCACAGGGCGAACACATCGGCGTGCTTGCCGGCCACCGCCAGGGCGGCGGGGGACGAGCCGCCAAAGTAGATTGGCAAGTGTGGCTGTTGCAGCGGCTTGATCGCCGAGAAGGCATTCTGCGCCTGATAGTGAGTGCCGGCGTGATCGAACGGCGCTTCACTGGTCCAGACCTTGCGCACCACATCGAGGAACTCGTCGGTGCGCGCGTAGCGCTGATCATGCTCCAGGTAGTCGCCGTCCTTGCGCTGCTCGACGTCGTTACCACCGCTGATCACATGCACCGCCAAGCGACCATCGAGCAGATGTTCAAGCGTCGCCAGCTTGCGTGCGGCCAAGGTCGGCGCGACGAACCCTGGGCGATGGGCCAACAGGAAGTGAATGCGCGAAGTCGCCTGGCCGGCTAGTGCGGTGACCAAAAAGCCGTCCGGCTGATCCGACCAGTAGCCGACCAGAATACGGTCAAAGCCGGCCTGTTCGTGAATGCGCGCAGACTGGGTGATGTAGGCCTTGTCGAAGATCGGCCCTTGCGGGGCGAAGATCTCCGAGGACAGCCGATGGCCAATCATGCCGATGAATTGAACGCTCATGGGAAGGACCTTAGCTTGGCGAAAGAGAGATATGCTTTTTAAATCTAAATAATCGAATGCTTATAAGTTATCGACTTGGTCTTGCCTTGTGAAATTCGTTTTAGGCATAACCTCATGCATTCGACATGCGTAGATTTCAGAACAAAATCGCCTCGCTGTAAATGCAGTATTTGCATATTAGCTTATGCACATTTTGCATTTTGAGAATATCAAGAGGGTTTGCTAGGGTTACCTTCAACCGTCAGAGCGAGCCTGAACCATGAGCCAACCGTTACGCCTGGAGCGCCTGCGTCAGTTCATCGGCGCCCTCTCCGAGCTGCTCGAACAACACCCCGACGAAGCCACCCTGCTCGACCAGGGCCAAGCCTTGCTACGCAGCTTGGTCGCCCACGACGACTGGCTGCCCGAGGCGCTGGCCCAGCCTGACCCGGACCGTTACCAGCAATACTTGCTGCATTGCGATTCGCGCCAGCGCTTCTCGGTAGTCAGCTTCGTCTGGGGCCCGGGGCAGCGCACGCCGATCCACGACCACCGGGTGTGGGGCCTGATCGGCATGCTGCGCGGCGCCGAGTACTCCCAGGGTTTTGCCCAAAGCGAACAGGGCCCCCTGGTAGCTGTGGGGGCGCCGATACGCCTGGACCCAGGCCAGGTAGAAGCGGTCTCGCCGCGCATTGGCGACATCCACCAGGTGAGCAATGCCTTCGCCGACCAAGTGTCGATCAGCATCCACGTCTACGGCGCCAACATCGGTGCGGTGCATCGTGCTGTGTACGCCGTGGACGGCGCCGAGAAAGCCTTCATTTCCGGCTATTGCAATAGCCAACTGCCCAATATCTGGGACCTGTCCAAAGAGAACTCCGCCCCATGAGCACAATCGCCACCCGCAGTTACCCTGACATCCGCCGTGCGTTGCTGGCCTTCGAAGAGCTGGCGCTGATCGACGTGCGCGAAGAGGATCCATTCGCCCAACACCACCCGCTGTTCGCCGCCAACATCCCGCTGTCGAAGCTGGAGCTGGAGATCTACGCCCGCGTGCCGCGCCGCGATACCGCCATCACCCTCTACGACAACGGCGAAGGGCTGGCCGCCATCGCTGCCCAGCGCCTGCGGACGCTCGGCTACAGCGATGTCGCCCTGCTCGAAGGCGGCCTGGCCGGCTGGCGCGAGGCGGGTGGTGAGCTGTTTCGTGACGTCAACGTGCCGAGCAAGGCCTTTGGCGAACTGCTAGAGAGCGTTCGGCACACGCCGTCGCTGGGCGCCGAACAGGTCCAGGCACTGCTCGATGCCAAGGCCGATGTGGTGGTGCTCGACGCCCGCCGCTTCGATGAGTACCAGACCATGAGCATTCCTGGTGGCATCAGTGTGCCGGGAGCAGAGCTGGTGTTGCGCGTCGCTGAGCTGGCGCCCAATCCCAATACCCAGGTCATCGTCAACTGCGCAGGGCGCACGCGCAGCATCATTGGCACTCAATCCCTGCTCAATGCCGGCATCCCCAACCCGGTAGCCGCCCTGCGCAATGGCACCATCGGCTGGACCCTGGCCGGGCAACAGCTGGCCCACGGCCAAGCGCGGCAGTTCAGCGAAGTGAGCGACAGCACCCGCCGCAACGCAGCGCAGCGAGCGCGCCAGGTGGCTGACAAAGCGGGCGTGCTGCGCCTCGACCTGCAGGGCTTGCACATCTGGCAGGCTGAAACCGCGCGCACCACCTACCTGTTCGACGTGCGCACCCCAGAGGAATATGCAGCGGGGCACCTGCCCGGCAGCCGCTCGGTGCCAGGTGGCCAGCTGGTGCAGGAAACCGATCATGTCGCCAGCGTGCGTGGGGCGCGGATCGTGTTGCTGGACGATGACGGCGTGCGCGCCAACATGAGCGCCTCGTGGCTGGCGCAGCTGGGTTGGCAGGTGGCCGTGCTCGATGACCTTCGCCCAGCCGATTTGAGCGAGTCCGGCGATTGGCAAGCGCCCTTGCCTGCCCTGCCCCAGGTCAACGAGATTGGCGTCGACCAGCTGGCCAGCTGGCTTGAAGAGGCAGGCACCGTGGTGCTCGACTTCACCACCAGTGCCAACTACGTCAAGCGGCACATCCCCGGCGCCCATTGGGCCATCCGCGCCCAACTGCCGGCAGCGCTGGAGCAACTGCCGGTCGCCGAGCGCTATGTTCTGACCTGCGGCAGCAGCCTGCTGGCGCGCTTCGCTGCGGTCGACCTGCAAGCACTGACGCGCAAGCCAGTCTATCTGCTCGAAGGCGGCACCGCCCGCTGGATCAGCGCAGGGTTGGCGCTGGAAAGCGGCGAAAGCCATCTGGCCGTGCCCCGCACCGATCGCTATCGCCGCCCCTATGAAGGCACCGATAACCCGCGTGAAGCCATGCAGGGCTACCTGGATTGGGAGTTCGGCCTGATCGCGCAACTGGAGCGCGATGGCACCCACGGCTTCCGCGTGCTGCAAGCCTGAAAAAGAACGGGCCGCTAATGCGGCCCGTTGCGCTTACTCGACGACACCGCAGGCAACCCGCGCGCCCCCTCCACCGAGTTTTTCCGGATGGTCGCTATGGTTGTCGCCGCCGGCATGCACCATCAGCGCATGTCCCTTGAAATCGGCAAGCTTCAGTCGCGGCGCCAGTACCGGGTAGGTGGCCTTGCCATCGGCGCCGACATACAGCGCCGGTAGGTCTCCGCGATGGCCGCTGTCATCGTACGGCCCCTTGTGCGCATTGGTTGCCTCTGGATCCCAGTGGCCACCGGCTGCACCTGCAGCAACCGCCTTGCCGTTTTCTTCTGCCGGCGCGCAGGAGGCCTTTTGATGCAGATGGAAGCCATGCACGCCTGGCGGCAAGTCCTTGAGGTCGGGGGTGAGCACCGCGCCATACTTGCTCTGCTCGATGCTCACGGTGCCAATCGACTTACCCGGGCCATCGGCTCCGGCGAGCTTGAGCTCTACGGTCTGTGCCGCCTGGGCCAGGCCTGCGCTGGCGAGCAATGCAGTCATCAACAGGGTTTTCATCAGTCTTCTCCATGGCTGGGATGGCGTTGGGCATGATCGCCGCAAGCGTTAGCAGTGAGACTGCAACGCTGTGCCGCGATTCCATCGAGCTACAGTCTGAAACACTTAACCCATGCGCTGGCTGACTCAGAAGCCAACGGTGGCCGATACCAGCCAGGTCCGTGGCGTGGACAGGGTCAGGCCGGTGGCGGTGCCCTCCGGAACGTTGGCCGAGGCCCAGTAGGCCTTGTCCAACACGTTTTCGACGCTGGCGCGCAGGGTCACATCCTTGTCGCCGAGCTTGAGGGCATAACGCGCGCCGAGGTCGTAGCGCTGCCAGGCCTCGGCTTTCTGCTGGTTGGCCGCATCCAGGTACTGGCTGCTGGTGTGAATCGCCCGCGCACTGAGGGTCAGGCCTTGGACGTAGGGCAAATCCCACTCCACGCCCAGGTTGGCATTGACCACTGGCGCACCAATGGCGCGATTGCCGTCGAAGCGCCCCTCAACGGTGCGGGTCTGCTTGGCATCGAGCAACATGGCGCCGCCGAGCAGGCGCACACCGGCTAGCGGCTCGCCGAACACATTCAACTCCAGGCCCTGGTTGCGCTGCTCGCCGTCGTCGCGCAGGTTGTTCTGGCTGTCGGTGTAGTAGGACGGCTTGTCGATGCGAAACAGGCTGAGCGTAGCGCCGAAGCTGCCCAGGTCGTACTTGGCGCCGAGCTCGACCTGCTTGCTGCGATAAGGCGCAAATACCTTGCCGTAGTTGGCTGCCGTTTCCGGTGCCTGCTGGCCTTGGGTCAGGCCTTCCATATAGTTGAGGTACAGCGACAGTTGCTCGCTGGTGCGCCAGACCAGCCCCAGCGCCGGCGAGGTAGCGCGCTCATCGTAGACCTGGTCTTGTTCGCCAGGCTCGGAGCTGTTCACCTCCACCCGCTGCAGGCGGGCGCCGAGGGTCAGCAGCACGCTGTCATCGGCAAAGCTCAAGGTATCGGCCAAGGCCAGGCTGGAAAGCACAGTCTCGGTGTGTGTCGGATTATCGGCGCGAGTCGGCGTGCCCGGCTCGGGCAGGGTCACCGGGTCGAACAGGTTGCTCACGCCATTGCGGTAGCGGGCGCCGCTGTTGTCGAAGGTCATGTCGAAGCGATTGAGGCTGACATTCACGGTATGGCCCACCGCACCGGTGTTGAACCAGCTGCGCGCACCGACAGTACCAGTGACCACCTCCTCTTCGCGCTGGAAGGTCCTGGGGCTGACGGTAAAGCGCCCGGCATCGTTGACCAGCTGCACAGCGTGACGCAAAAAGTCATAGTCGCCTTTGCGCGCACCCAGCGCGCCGTAGAGCATCAAGTTGTCGTTGACATCGAACTCGCCCCGCAAGGCGCCGAAGGTGTCCTTGGCCCGCGAATAGGTCCATGGCTGGGCGAAGTTACTGTGAACGTCCTCGGCATCCGGCACCTTCACCCCTGCATTCAAGCTGACGCGTTCCATCGTGCCGTCGACATCGCGCTGCTGATGGCCAACATCCAGCGACAGCCGGGCTCGCTCCCCGCGAACATCGAAACCGAGCACCGACGCCTCGCGCTCGACGGACTGATGATCCCACTCGGTATCGCCCGACTGGCGCACGCCGTTGAAACGCAGGCCAAAGCGCTGCTCTGGGCCGAAGCGGCGGCCGATGTCGATATGGCCGCCCCCTTGGCCAGTCGAGGCGTACAGCGCGGTGATCTCGGTCAGCGGCGCGTCGCCGGCGCGCTTGGGTTCGATGTTGACCCCACCGCCGACACTGCCATTGGGCGCCAGGCCACCAAGCAAGGCGCCGGGGCCTTTGAGAATATCGACCCGCTCGACCATCTCCATGTCGATCGAATAGGTCGGCAGCACGCCATACAGGCCACCGTAGGCAACGTCACTGTTGTACAGGCTGAAGCCACGTACCGAGAATTGCTCGAAGCGCCCGCCAGAGGGGTTGGTGGTGCGCACCGAGGGGTCGTTGGCCACCGCGTCCGCCAGGGTCCTGGCCTGCTGGTTCTGCAGCACCTCGCTGGTGTACGAGGTCATGCTGAACGGGGTTTCCATGAAATCGCGCTCGCCCAACATGCCCAGCTTGCCGCGCCGTGACACCTGCCCGCCGGCGTAGGCATCGTCGCCAGCGCCCTGGCCCTGGCCATTGATGGTGGTGCTGGGCAGCACATGCGCGGGGTCATCCTGCAGCGCTTGACGGGCCAGGGTATAGCTACCCGGACCCGCCGCGACCAGCATCAGGCCCGAGCCGCGCAGCAGTGCATTGAAGCCCTCCTCCACGGCGAACTCGCCCTGCAACCCGGCGCTGCTGCGCCCGGCCACCAGCGCCGGGTCCACCGACAGACTAACCCCGGCCTGGCCGGCAAAGCGGGTCAAGGCATTGCTCAGGCTGCCCGCCGCAATCTGATAACTGCGCCGCGGCGCGTCCTCTGCCCAGCCTGCGCCAGGCAGGCCGAGGACAAGCACGAGGCCGGCGCGCAGCAGTTGCGCGGTCAAGGGGCGAAGCAGGGGCGTGAGGGACATCCGAAGCGCTCTTGTTGGAGGAGTGATGCCACTGATGACAAGCGAGTCGGAAAAAGGGGACAGGCGTCAGGCAAGTTTTTTGCGCGCCGTCAGCGACACCCAATAACGGCTGCGGTAATGCACCTCGAGCGGCAGGCTGGCGGCCAGCAGGGCGAGGATCCGCTCGCTGTCGTCCAGTTGGAAGGTGCCGGTCACCGCCAGGCGCTCGAGCAGCGGGTCCCACCGCAGCAGGCCGGGCCGGTAGCGGTCAAGCTCCCGCAAAAAGTCGCCCAACGGCTGGTTGTCGACGATCAACAGGCCCTGGCGCCAACCCGGCAACTGCGCATCGAAAGCTCGCGTCGGGCCGACCCCGCTGCTCGACAACAGCGCCTGCTGCCCGCTCTGTAGTTGCACCGGCGCGCCACGCAGCGGCTGCAAGCTGACGTGCCCCTGGCTAACCGACACCAGGCAGCCCTGTGCTTGCAGCCTTACACAGAAGCTCGCGCGGGTAGCCACTGCCAAGCCTTGCGGCAGGCTCACCTGCACAGGGCCAAGGCTGTCGAGGGCGATTTCGCCCTCCAGCAGTTGCACGCGGGCAAGCCCTTCGCCGACCTCGAGGTTGACCGCACTGGCAGTATTGAGCTGCAGCCGACTGCCATCGGCCAACTGCAAGGTGCGTCGTTCGCCAGTGGCGGTGTGCAGGTCGGCGCGCCAGCGCTGCATCGGCAGCTGCTGGTAGCCGAACCAGGCCAACGGTGCCAGCGCGCCCAGGGCCAACGCCTGGCCGAGCAGCTTGCGGCGATCGAGCTGCGGGCGGTCAAGGCAGGCCACCGCCAGCGGCGCTGGCACTGCGGCAAAGCGCTGGCGCAGCGCCTCGGCTTTTTGCCAAAGCGCCTCATGTGCAGTGCTGCGGCCACGCCATTGCGCCAGCGCCGCAGCCCGCTCGGCGTCCAGCTCGCCGGCATCGCACAGGGTCAGCCAGTGCGCGGCTTCACGGGCCAGCTGACGCGCCTGGGCATCGACCTGGGCGCTCACAGGTCCACCAGCAGGCAATGCTCGTAGGCCTTGGCCATGTAGCGTTTGACGGTACGCTCAGAGACGCCCAGACGCTCGCCGATGGTGCTGTAGTCGATACCTTCGAGTTGCGACCAGAGAAACGCCTGACGCACTGCGCGTGGCAGGCCATCGAGCAGTTCATCCAGCGCGTGCAAGGTCTCCAGCAGCAACCAGCGCTGCTCCGGCGACGGCGCTAGCGCCTGCGGCAGGTTGGCCAGCGCTTCCAGGTAAGCTCGCTCAAGACTACGGCGCTGGTAATGATTGACCAGCAGCCGCTTGCCCACGGTCAGCAGATAGGCCCGCGGCTCACGCAGACTCGGCAGGGTTTGCGTGTGCTGGGCGGCCA
This sequence comes from Pseudomonas urmiensis, assembly GCF_014268815.2. Taxonomy (NCBI): domain Bacteria; kingdom Pseudomonadati; phylum Pseudomonadota; class Gammaproteobacteria; order Pseudomonadales; family Pseudomonadaceae; genus Pseudomonas; species Pseudomonas urmiensis. The sequence continues at coordinate 1,729,429 of NZ_JABWRE020000001.1, read as the reverse complement.
GCACCCGGACGAAGGTGTCCTGAGCCAGGTCGGCAGCCTCCCAGCTGTCGCCCAAGCGCCTGCGCAGCCAGCTTTCCAGCCAGCTGCGGTGGTCGCGATAAAGTGTGCTGAGGGACGCTTGGGGTGCCGCGGCAGAGTCAGGCATTCGTTGGCACGCTAGGGGCTGGAAACATGAATGCGAGTGATTCTAATTGCTTGTCGCGCTAGCGCCAATAGCCTACGCGCACGTGCGAGACTGCTACTGGCTGTCGTGCACCCCCGCAGCATGCCGCCCGGCGATATAACCGAAGGTCATCGCCGGCCCCAGGTTGATCCCGCCGGAGGGATAGAAGCCGGCCATGACGCTGGCCATGTCGGTGCCCACGGCGTAAAGGCCGGCGATTGGCGCTGAGTTGCGGTCCAGCACTTGCGCATGGCCGTTGGTTTTTAGCCCCGCGAAGGTGCCAAAGCTGCCGGGCCGCACTTTTACCGCGTAGAACGGAGCGTGCTCGATAGGCGCCACACAAGGGTTCCCCTCGGTGATCAGTGGATCGCCCTGCTTGCGGTTATACGGCGTCGAACCGCGGCCAAATTGCGGGTCTTCCCCCCTGCGCGCATGGGTGTTGAAGTCGCGCACGGTCTCTAGCAAACCTAGCGGATCGATGCCACAGGCCTTGGCCAGGGCTTGGATGCTGTCTGCGCGCTGCAAATAGCCGCTGCGCACAGCAGGCCCAACCGGTAGCGGGAACGGGCGCGAATGGCCCAGGCCAAAGCGGCGCTGGAACCGGTGATCGCAGATCAGCCACGAGGCCACCTCTTCATCCGCCGGTGCTGCGGCGACCATGGCCGCGGTGTAGTCGTAGTAGCCGTCGGCCTCATTGACGAAGCGCTTGCCGGTGGACAGCACGCCGATCAGGCCGGGTTTGGCCCGGTCGATGATGTGTGGGAAATGTCCGCTGCTGCCATCGACGTGGCGTACCAGCGAAACCGGCGCCCACGCCGCTGGCGAGGCGACATCGAGCTCTAGCACCGCACCGACTGACTCGCCCAGGCTGATGCCATCACCGCAGCATTCTTCTGGCGGCAAGGCAAGATGGTCGCTCGCTGCAAAGGTGCGCGGGAACAGGGCCTGGCGCCGTGCCTTGTCGTTGGCAAAGCCGCCCGCCGCCAGCACCACACCCTTGCTGGCATGGATGCGCAGTGGGCCGTCCGGGCTGTCGACCAGCGCGCCCAGCACCCGGCCTTGTTCGAAAATCAGTTGGCGCGCCGGCGCGGATTCGATCAGCTCAACCCCCAGGTCAACCGCTGACTTGGCCAGGCGCCCCACCAGCGCAACGCCATTGACCAGGTGCATGGCGCGGCCATGCACGGCTAGATCGCGCAGGTGCCTGATCAAGCGTTTGCTCACATGCAGGAACGCTTTGAACGAACGGGTCATGCTCAGAAACGCCGCCAGGTCGGCGCCGGCCATGATCGGCATACCCAGGAATGACGTCTCGCGCAGGGTCTTGCGCATACGGCGGATCAGCGTGCCCATCTGCCTGGCGTCATAAGGCGCAGCGATCACTTGATGGCCCTGCAGCGCTGCGCCCGGTACGTTGCCGTGGATATCAGGAATGGCATTGCCATCGAGCCATTTCACGCAGGTGTGCTGCTCGAAGAACGCCACCATGCGCGGTGCATTGTCGAGAAAGGCATCGATTCGCTCAGCATCGTAGCGCGCGCCCAATTCATGCTTGAGGTAAGTGCGCGGCTGCTGCGGGTCTTCATCGATGCCGGCGCGCTTGGCCAGCGGGTTGCCAGGCACCCACAGCCAGCCACCCGACCAGGCGCTGGCGCCGCCGAACGTTGCGTGCTTTTCCACCACGATGACCTTTAGCCCCTGGTGAGCAGCGGTTACCGCTGCGGCCAAGCCCGAGGCGCCCGAGCCGATCACCAGCAAGTCACACTCCAGACGCTTCACGCTTGAGTCCCCTGTTGGGCGTTGATGGCCGTAAGCCCTGGGCTCATCAGGGCGGGCGAGCCGGGAATCAACTGCTGGATTTCGGCGGCCGCCGCGAGCAACGCCGGGGCGATCTGGTGCAAGCGCGCTTCGCCAAGGCGAAACACCGGCCCGGCAACGCTGAGCACGCCAATCGCCTTGCCACTGCGCGGATGCATCAACGGCACGGCGATAGCCGCCATCCAATCGGCGAAGGTCTGAATCGCCAGCGCATAGCCCAAGGTGCGCGCCGATTCGATTCGCGGCAGCAGCGTTTCTACGCTCTGGGGCGCGTTAGGACCGTAGTGTTCTGCCCGACCAAAACCCTGCTGCTCGACCAGTGCCAATGCGCGCTGGTTATCCAGGGTCGCCAGCCACGCGTAGCCACTGGCCGAACAGGAGAGCTTGGCCTCCATGCCCATGTCAGGGTCATAGCGCAGCCCGGCGCGGGCGCCTTGGGCGCGGGCCACCCAGGTCAAACAGTCCTCGTCCACCACCGACAGACGCACCAGCTCGCCCACCTCGGCGGCCAGGCGATTGAGCACCGGCTGCACCGCATCGACCGTGCCATCGGCGCCCAGGTGAGTGAACGCCAGCACCTGCAGCTTGCAAGTCAGCACATAGGTGCCACGCTCCTGTTGCTGACGCACGTAGCCGTTTTCACACAGGGTGTTCAACAGCCGGTGGGTGGCGCTGCGGGGAATATGCAGGGTGTCCGAGATGTCGCTAAGGGCGATGCCTTGAGCGCTGCTGGCGAGCATTTCGAGGATCGCCAAGCCACGCTCGAGCAAGCCTGCGTGGGTCGATTCGGTGTTACTCACAGCGCTTGGCATAACGGTCTCCTGCTTGGCGCATAGGGCGCCGGGGATTGACTGGCAGAGGTTTTTTGCGAAGTGACTGGAAAACTATTCCAGTTTCGCTCGCAGTGTCAATTAGCCCGTTTTTGCTGGGCGAAACGGCTGCAAGTCAATCCGCCAAGTGCAGTTGAGTGCGGTTACCGAACGCAAAAAAGGGCCGAAACCGGCGTTTACCCTGCGACGGGTTTTTTCCCTTGATTTGAAACTGGAACTCAGTTCTAACTAAAAAGACAACCGCTCCTGGCACCTCCTGGCAGGGCCCGGGCGAAGCGCATTTCTGCGAACCGAGAACGAGAGTCGAGCATGAGCGATCGCGTATTTTCCCTGGCTGCCCTGACCGTCCTGGAGCTGTCCCCACCTGACATGGTCGAGGTCGCCGCCCGCGCCGGGTACAGTCACGTAGGCTTGCGCCTGGAGCCGGCAACCGCCCAGGAGCAGCACTTTGCGTTGATGGCCGATGCCGGCTTACGCCGCCAGACCCACCAGCGCCTGAGCGACACCGGGGTGAAGGTGTTGGACGTGGAAATCCTGCGCTTGAAAGCAGACACGCAAGTGGCAGATTTTCGCGCCCTGCTCGAAGTCGGCGCCGAGTTTGGCGCGAGCGAACTGCTGGTCGCGGGCAACGATGCCAATGAACAGCGGCTGGCGGAGAACTTCGCCGCGCTGTGCGATCTGGCCAAGCCCTTTGGCATTTACCCGCACCTGGAGTTCATGCCCTGGACCGACGCCCGCGATCTGGCCCAGGCCTTGCGAATTGTCGAATGCGCCGGGCGCAGCAACGCCGGAGTACTGGTCGACGCCTTTCACTTCGATCGCTCCGGCTCGTCACTGGCGCAGCTGGCAAACGCCGTAGCACAACAGCCGCAACGCTTTCGCTATGCGCAGTTGTGCGATGTGGCCGGCCCACGCCCGGATGACATGGATGAGATCCTGCGCCAGGCACGTAATGAACGGCGCTTCCCCGGCGACGGCGATTGCGACCTGCACGGGTTGTTGAGCGCCCTGCCTGAGGCCATCGCGCTGAGCCTTGAGATCCCCACCCGGCAGTTGCTCGAACAAGGCGTCAGCGCCTTCGAGCGGGCGAAGATGGCACTCGACAAAACCCGCGCGCTGCTGCAAAGCCGCTGAGCCACCGCGCTGGCTTCTTCGCGGGCAAGCTCGCTCCCACAGTGTCCGAGCCGATCACAGCCGTTGCGGCGCACATGATCCTGTAGGAGTGGGCTTGCCCGCGATGAGGCCGGGATAGCCACACAAGATAACTGCGCCCCTTCGCTCACTGTCATGCGCACCGCGCCACCTGCCCTCGCATCTGTCGATAGCCTAAAAGCGCCACCAGTAAAACCGCTGCGCCAGCCACCAACGCCAGCTGAAAACCGGCATTGGCACCCCGCAGATCCACCATCTGCCCCGCCCCCGCCGCGCCGAACGCCACGCCGACATTCAGCCCTGCCAGCAACCAGGTCATGCCCTCGGTCAGTTGGCTGTCAGGCACGATGCGTTCGACCAGCGACATCGCCACGATCATGGTCGGTGCAAAAAACACCCCTGCAACCAGTACTGCCACGGCCAGGCCCGCGATGTTCCCCGCCCACAACAAGGGCAAGGTGGTCACCGCCGTGGCCAACCCACCGAGCAAAAGCAATCTGGGCAACGGCGATTGCAGCTCGAGTGCACCGAACACCAGCCCAGCCGCGCACGAGCCAATGGCGTAACACGACAACACCAGGCTGGCCGCAGCCGGCCTGCCCTGCTGCTCGGCGAAGGCCACACTGACGATGTCGACAGTGCCTACGATCACCCCCATGGCGACCATCAACAGCGCCAACAGCTGCACACCGCCAAGACGCAAGACCGAGGCTTGCCGCTGAGCTGTCGCCGCCCTTGGCTGTAGCGCTGGCTCAGTACCCACCTGGGCTACCAGCGCGAACACGCCGATAGCCAACAACAGGGCGGCAACCAGCGGACCTGCTTGGGCAAACAGCACCACACTGAAACCGACCGACAACGGCGGGCCGGCGATGAAAGTCACTTCATCGAGGACGGTCTCTAACGCGTAGGCCGTCTGTAGATTGGCCTGGCCGCGATACAGCGCCGTCCAGCGCGCGCGCACCATGGCCGACATGCTCGGCATGCAGCCGGCCAACGCCGCGCTGGCCAGCAGCGCCCAGACCGGCGCCTGCCAATAGCTGAAAGCCAGCAGCAGCAAAATCCCCAGCACGCTCAGCGCAGCAGCCAGCGGCAACACCCGCCGCTGGCCGTGTTGATCGACCAAGCGTGAAACCTGTGGCGAGAGCACGGCAAAGGTCAGCACAAAGGTGGCCGACACCGCGCCGGCCAGGGCATAACTGCCGCGCAGTTGCGACAGCATGGTGATGATGCCGATGCCGGTCATGGGCAATGGCAGACGGGCCAACAGCCCGGCCAGGGTAAAGCCCTTGGCGCCCGGCACTTGAAACAACTCGCGGTATGGATTTGCCATGCCCGATGATCCTTATCGATAGGGCCCGAAACGCAAGGCCGAGTTATACATACACACCGTATGTTTAAAAACTCTATTATCATACGAATCGTATGTAAAGCCCTTCACCCAGGAGACAGCATGGTCAGACGCACCCGCGCGCAGATGGAACAGACCCGCGCCCTACTCATCGAAACCGCACGCCGGGTATTTAGCGAGCAGGGTTATAGCGAGGTCTCACTGGATGACCTGACCGCCCAAGCCGGGCTGACCCGTGGTGCGCTGTATCATCATTTCAGCGACAAAAAGGGCTTGTTCCAAGCAGTGGTCGGGCACATCGACGCCGAGATGGACGCCCGCCTGCAAGCCATATCGGACCACGCCCAAGACCCTTGGGCCGGGTTCAGCAACCGTTGTCGCGCCTACCTTGAGATGGCCCGCGAACCTGAGATTCAACGCATCGTGCTACGTGATGCGCGCGCCGTGCTTGGCGCCCCCACGCCAGCGGCGCAGTTGCACTGCGTGAGTTCTTTGCAGGTGCTGCTCGAAGGCTTGATGGCCGAAAACATCGTCGTCGCGACCGCCCCTCAAGCCTTGGCATCGATGATTCAAGGCGCCTTGGCGGAAACCGCATTGTGGATTGCCAATGGCGCTGACCAACCTGAGCGACTTGAGCAAGGGTTGGCTGCGGTGCAGTTGCTGCTCGACGGCATTCGGCGACCATTGCCAACCGCTCACGCTTAGAGCGAAACAGAATAATACCGTCGGTCGCCCCAGCATGAGCCTTCTTGCGAGCTTGCATGTCCGAAGCTAATAGTTAATTCAATTGCCTGGGGAGGCACTTAACATGCGACCGCGTTTCGTTGTAGTTCCGGCTGTGCCTATGGAAAAGCCATACCTTGAGCGAGGGGTGCGTTTCTATTCAGGCCTGTGCACCGGCTTCGACCTCTACGACAACGTTGAGAAAATGAGGCTCAAGCCAACCTTCAACTTGCGCGCCGATGCCGAAGCCGAATGCTTGCGGCGAAATCAGGCGGGGATCGGTTGAGTTCAGCGCTGGGGCTCGGCTCGCGGTGGCTGCTGGCGCTGCCACACTTGCAGATTTCGCTGCAGCCATTGCTGGGGTAAGTCGCTGGCGACGATCTCTGTCATCTTCTGCGCCAGCTGCTCGCGCAGCCGTGGCTGGTTGCAGGGCGATGCCTGCGACAGCGCCAGGTACAATCCTTCACTGGAAACCGCCGGCTGCAGGACCTGCAACCCCTTGTCCAAGCCCAATGTCTGCGCCAGCGCCATGCCTGGATACTGCTCATAGATCAGGTAGTCGTTGCGCTTGTGCACCAATTTCAGAAACGCCTGGCTGGCGCTGGGCACCGCTTCGAGGTTGAGGTTGGCCTTGGCGTAGTCGTCGAAGGCCTGGCCATGGCTGTTGTTGACCAAGGTGCCGCCATTGCGCCCTTTGAGGTCAGCCCAACCGTGATAGGCAAAGCCTTCACCCCGGCGCACCCAAACCACGCTGGGGGTCGAGAGAAACGCGGGTTTGATGAAGTCCATGGTCTGTTGCCGGGCTTGGGTGATGAAGTAGCCGGCCATCATGTCGATGCTGCCGGTACGCACATCTTCCTGGGCCCGTGACCAGGGGCCGCTATAGACCACCTGCACCTCAAGCCCAAGCGTTTTGGCCAGGTGCTTGAGCAAGTCGGCATTGGCGCCGATCAGCTGCTCTGGGTTGTCTGGGTCACGCCACAGATAGGGGGGATATTCAGGATTGCCTGTGGCGGTCAGGTGTCGACAGTCGTCGGCTGCCAGGGCCAGCTTGGGGGTCAACACCCAACACAGCACCAGCAACCACAACCGCCCGGGGCGGCGCTCGATCATGTGCGAGCCTACGTCATCAATGACAGGGGAGTTCAGCCAGTCTGGACCAGAATCTGCCGGCCGCCAGCGTAGCGTGCACAGCCCTTGAAGCCCCTAGCGACTTCGAGAATCAAGACCATTACCTTGAAGCCAATTAAATGAAAGCTTCTGTGGGTATGAAAATCGAACAGATATTTGCAGCGTTCAACACCCGCAGCAGGCTTTTATGAAATGTCTGGGCGCTAAGGCCAGACAGGTGAATGCGGCGATGAACCGCAGGAATGTGCATGGCCGTTAGAAGCTAACGGCCCGCGCCAAGGCTAATGGCTACACCGCCCACGGCGGATTGACAATTACTGAGGCCACGGCAATTGTCATGCCCACGACTGCGATCATCCGAACCAAGCGAACGTTCTTAGCGAGCAGAGACACCGGTATCAAAAAGATCCCGACAGTAGCCAGGAAAAAATTGAAGGCGGTAAGTGTATTGACGCCAACCAGATGCAGTGTCAAGCAAACGATGAACGTCAGCAGTCCACACAGCATCAGAATTATCGTTTCATGATAGGCACTCGGCGCTTGTGAGCTAGCAGCTTTACTCATTTGTCTTCCTTCAGTGGGAGGCCGCTTTAACGACCACTCATAACGTACGACTGTCGAGAGCCTTTCAGGGCCTCACGATGTCGCAGGTATCCATCGCAAACCTATGCGATAGCTGCGCTATCGGCTGCAAGGGCAGTTTTCTTGAACTTCGGACAACCGCTGATGTTTACAAACCGTACAGTGCTGGGGGCGATCTCGGGCCTGACAAAACTGCTAGTTCTGGCACGGCGGCCGGTCGGCGATGGCGATGTAGCCCTTTGCGCTCGCTCGCCAGCGCTCAGCTCAAAAGTCATAACGCACATTCATCATCACGTTACGCGGCGCGCCATAGTGCCCGTAGCTGCCGGAAAAGCCGGAGTAGTACTTCTCATCGAACAGGTTGTTCAGGTTCAAGGTGGTCGACAGATGATCGCTCAGGCGATAGCGCGCCATCAGGTTGAACACGGCGTAATCGTCTTGGCCGACGCGGCTGTTGTAGCGGCTGAAGTACAGCGAGTTGCTGGAGTTCCAGCTAGCCCCGCCGCCTACGGTCAGGCGGTTCCAGTCACCGGCTAGCTTGTAGGTGGTCCACAGGCGGAAGGAGTCCAGCGGCAGCTGGGTCGTCAGGCGCTGGCCTTGGGCATCCTCGGTTCGCGAGTGGCTGTAGCCGGCCTGCAATTCCCAACCTGGGCTGAGCTCGCCGGACAGTTCCAGGTCGAGACCTTGGGTCTTGGCGCCACTGACCGCCTTGTAGGCATCATTGCCGGTGCCCGGCACCGTCTGGCCGGCATCCAGTTCGGCGACGTTGTCGCGCTTGATCAGGTAGGCCGCCACGTTGGCATTGAGTCGGCCCTCGTAGAACTCGCCCTTCCAACCCAGTTCGTAGTTCTTGCCCACCACCGGATCCAGCACCTTGCCGCTGCTGTCCTGGCTCGATTGCGGCTTGAAGATGTCGGTGTAGCTGACATACACCGACTGTTCGGCGGTGAGGTCGTAGACCAGTCCGGCATAGGGCGTGACCACGCCGCGCTCGGTCATCGAATAGTCTTGGGGAGCGGCACTGCTGCTGAGCAGTTCGAGGTAATAGTTGTAGCGGTAGTTGCTGACCCGTGCGCCGAGGATCAGGTGCAGGCTGTCGCTGAGATTGAAGCGCCCCGCCGCAAAATAGCCGCTCTGGCGGGTGTCGACGTCATAGGTCATGAACGGCGTGAATCCGTCCCGGTCGGGCTTGGGCAGCTCGTTGCTCCAGTGGTCGTAGTCGACCAGCACATCGGGGCCGCTGCTTGCGTAATGATGGTTGACGTAGTCCAGGTAGTTGGCGCCGACGATCAACTCATGAGTTTGCCCCAGCAGCTCGAACGGCCCTTGCACGGTGGCGTCCACAGCGCGTTGGTGCTGGGTGGCTTGGGCCCAGGACTGGTCGATGGTCGCGATCCCTTCAGGGGTGATGTAGGCGCGGTTGGTCGAGCTCGAATAGGAGCCGCCAAAGGTGTCGCGGTCGACATCCATGAAGGTGGTGGCGACCTTCAACTGCCAATCGTTGGCCAGTTGCTGCTCAATGCCCAGGGTGTAGTTGTTGGTCTCGAAGCGATCGGAGTTCCAGCGCGCGCCGGAGCTTTTCGAACGGGAGAAATCTGTCTGCTGGCCGTTGGTGTAGATCATCGGCACGCCCTGCGCACCGGTCGGCCGGTAGCGCTGGTGGTCGATGCTAAAGCGCAGCACGGTGCTGTCAGTCAGGTCGGCTTCGAGCACGCCATAGAGAATGTCGCGGTCCTGTTGGTACCACTGCATGAAGGTGTTGTTCAGCTGCTTGGCCGCAACCACTCGCCCGCGCAGGTTGCCGGTTGCGGTCAAGGGGCCGGAGACATCCGCCTCCAGGCGCTGGTAATCCCACGAGCCTAGCCCGCCCTGCAGGTAGGCCTGAAAGTCGCGGGTCGGGCGCTTGCGTACGACGTTGACCACCCCACTCGGATCGCCCGCACCGGTCATCAAGCCGGTGGCGCCGCGCACCACTTCGACCCGGTCGTAGATGGCCATGTCCATCAGCGTGCTGGGCATGTTACGGGTCTGGTTTTCCTGGTAGGTGGTGACGCCGTCGAACTGATAGGTATTGATCGCGCTGCCGCGCGAGTAGATGTTGAAGCGCTCGCCGCCGTCCTGGGACATGGTCACCCCAGGGGTCTGGTTGAGTACCTCGGACATGCTGTGCAGTTGCTGATCGTCCATGCGCTGGCGGGTGATCACGCTGATGGTCTGCGGGGTTTCGCGAATCGACAGGTTCAACTTGGTCGCAGTGCTGGTCGAGCCGGTGGTATAGGAGCCGGTGCCTTCGGTGGTGGCACCCAACCCTGCGGCACTGATGCTGGTTGCGCCCAGCTCCATGGCACCGGTTGAGCTGACCTGAGCGATCAAACGATAGCGCCCCGGTGCCACTGTCACTGGCTGCAGGCCAGTCCCGGCGATCAGTTGAGCAAGCGCCTGGTCGAGCGCGAATTGGCCGCGCAGACCAGGACTGTTCAGGCCATTGGAGAGCTGCGAATCCACCGCAACCATTACCCCCGCTTGCTGACCGAACTGGCCTAATACGCTGTCCAGGCTTCCTGCTGCAATGTCATAGCTGCGCACGTCGGCCTGCTCGACAGTGGCTTGGGCCGCCTGCGCGACAGGCTGGACCCAGGCCACGGCAAGGCCGAACAACACGCCGCGCACGGCAGCTGCAAGGGGAGTAAGGCGAGTTTGCATCGAGACAATCCTTGGAAAACAGTGGGGTCATGACACTGGCTAATCAGTGCCTTCCCTTGTCTTGATGCGTGATGCAGCAAAACCTGCCTAATCGATGAAAAAAAAATTCAAGCCGGCACGACGCTAGCCCAATAGCCGAATACCCGTTGCACGCGAATCGGCAAAACCTGGGTCAGCAGATCCAGGCTGGCCTCCGGCTGATCGATGGAGAACGAACCACTGGCCTGCAGGTTGGCGATACGTGGATCGCAGCGCAGTACGCCGGGCCGATAGCGGTCCAGTTCCGTGAGCAGTTGCCCCAGTGGCAAGCGCTCGGCCAGCAGCAGCCCCTGGGTCCACGCCGCAGCGCCTGCCGGCAATGGCGCCAAGGCACCGGCAAGCGAGTCGCTGAACCTTTGCTGCCAGCCAGCGCGCAGCTCGAAGCGTTGCCCGCGCGGCTGCTCGACCCGTGCCCCGCCATCGAGTAACTGCACCAGGGTGGCGGAGCGCTCCTGGCTGACCAGCAGGCGCGCCAGCGGCTGTGGCCGGACCCACACATCAGCAGTGCGCAGCGCGACCTGCGCGCCCTGCTGCAGCGTTAGCAGCATCCGCCCCTGGTTGAGGGTCAGCACCCTCAGGCCCGCTGCGAACTCACTGTCGAGTGCGCTGCGGGTATCCAGTTGCACCGCCACGCCCGAGTCAAATGACAGGCTGCGCCGCTCACCTGTCGAGGTGCCGTAGTCACTGAACAGGGTTGGCATGAGGCTACGTTGGCTGACCCCGTAGCCGCTTGCGATCAACACCCCCGCGCCAGCAAAGCCTTTGAGCACGGCTCTGCGCGAAGTCAACGCTCGCGCCTGGAGCAGCCCGCGGACGTTGCCTGCCGATAATCCGCGAGTGCCATCGCGCAGGCCCTGGCCAATACCATTGAGGCGCTGCCAGGCCTGCTCGTGGGCAGGGCTTTCCTGGCGCCAGCGGTGGCAGGCCAGCTGCTCGCCTGCGCTGCTGACACCCGATTGCAGACGCACCATCCACAGCATCGCCTGCTCGACCACGTGCGGGTCCAGGGATGATTCGTCCGAGGCCAGCGGCGTCATTGCTGGTAGACCGCTGCATAGCAGTGCCGATAGGCCTTGAGCATGGCCTTTTGCACCACGTTGACAGTCAGCCCCAACTGCTCGGCGATTTGCGGGTAGGTCAGGCCATCGAGTTGCGACAGCAGGAAGATTTCCCGTACCCGGCTACCGAGGCCGTCGAGTACCTGGCCCACGGCATCGAGCGCCTCAAGCACCAACAAGCGGGTTTCTTCCGAAGGCTGATGCTGGGGCTCGATCAGCGCCAGGCTGTCGAGATAGGCCGCCTCCAGCGCCTGCCGGCGAAAATGCTGCAGGCACAGGCGACTGGCGACCGTACACAGGTAGGCACGCGGTTCGCGCAGCAGCGGTGGCAGTTCGCTGCGCAACAGCTTGACGAAGGTGTCCTGGGCGATATCCAACGCTTGCTCGCGATTGCCCAGGCGACGCCGGAGCATGGCTACGATCCAGCTGTGGTGCTGGAGGTAGAGCTCACCGACATCGTTTGAGCTGGAGGGCGACATGAACGGGATCTCCTGGGCAGCGAGGAAAGCCGTGCATGGTAATACTTCTCATTCATTTTTTACTACAGGTTTTGCCTGACTACATGAGAACACGCCGCCTGCTGTGGCCCTATCGCGGGACAAGCCCGCTCCCATCGGTGTGGCGCCGCCTGCGTAGGAGCGGGCTTGCCCCGCGATGAGGCCAGCCCAGACACCCCCTCCAGCAGCACAACGGTAGGCCCCTGAAACGCCTTCACTCAGCCCAGATACGGCGGATAGTCAATGTAGCCTTCTGCGCCACCACCGTAGTAGGTGTCCTTGTTCGCCACCGCCAGCGGCCAGCCATTTTCCAGCCGTGCAACCAGATCCGGATTGGCAATGAAGGGCTGGCCAAACCCAGCCAGGTCGATCAGCCCCGACGCCACCAACTCTTGCGCACGTTGCAGGGTAAGGTCACCGGCCAGAATCAAGCGGGTCGACTTGAGGCCTTTGCGGCAACTGACCAGCAACGCCTTGAGCGCATCTTCGCGCGCTACGGCCGTTTCGGCACGCAGGAAGAAGTGGGTCTGGTCCATCACATGGACATAGGCAATGCCGCGCTCGCCCAAGCCGGCACACAGCGCGCTGTAGGTCTGGTCGATCTCATCGTACAGCGGCATGTCCATCAACTGCCCGTACGGCGAGAAACGAATACCCACGCGCCCGGCGCCAATTCGCTGGCACACGGCGTCGACCACTTCGAAGACGAAACGCAGGCGGTTATCCAGGTTCTGCGCGCCGTACTGATCAGTGCGGTCATTGACCTTGGGGTTGAGGAACTGCTCCAGCAGGTAACCGTTGGCGCCATGAATTTCCACGCCGTCAAAGCCCGCTTCAATCGCATTAGCCGCAGCCTGGGCAAAATCGCGCACCACCCGGCCGACCGCTTCGCTCGACAGCGCTTGTGGTTGGGAGGTCGAGACGAAACCTGGCTCGCCGTTGTCTGCATAGCCAAAGGCGAACGCGCCCTCAGCCGTTTTGCTGGTTGAACTGACCGGTGCCTTGCCACCTTCCTGGATCGAGGTGTGCGACACCCGCCCAACGTGCCACAGCTGGGCGAAAATCTTGCCGCCAACGCTGTGTACCGAATCAGTCACCAGGCGCCAGCCAGCGATCTGTTCAGGGGTGTAGATACCTGGGTTGAACAGGTAACCCTGGCCTTCACGCGAGATCGGCGTGCCCTCGGACACGATCAGGCCGGAGCTGGCGCGCTGGGTGTAGTACAGCGCGGTAAGTGCATTGGCGACATCGCCCGGTGAACGCGAACGGGTCATCGGGGCCATGACGAAGCGGTTTCGAAGTACGGTATCGCCGAGTTGAAATGCGTTGAACAGGCTCACGAAAAGTCTCCACAGGTAGTGAGTAATGCTGCGTGTGGGTTAGCCTATTGAAGAAATCTTCAGTGATCTGCGCAAAGATTTCTCAAGTGAGTGGAATTTAATTCATCAATTGGAGCGTGGCATGTACTCGTCTGAACGGCTCAAGGGCATCGACGTGTTCGTCGCGGTCGCCGACCTTGGCAGCTTTACCGCAGCGGCTGAACGACTCAACCTGACCAGTTCAGCGGTCAGTAAAAGTGTCGCGCGCCTGGAGGGCAGACTGGGGGTGCGCCTGTTCAACCGCACCACCCGCACATTGTCACTGACTGAAGCCGGCACCGCGTTCTATCGCACCTGCACCGCGGTACTGGCAGATCTGGAAGAGGTCGAGCACGTGCTGGTCAGCGCGGGCAATGAGCCGCACGGCAAAGTGCGGATCGACCTGCCGGCCTCCTACGGCAGGATGCACGTGCTGCCGCTGATCCTCGATTTCATTGGCCTGCACCCGTTGCTGCAGCCGCACATTTCGTTCTCGGACCGGTTCGTCGATCCGGTTCACGAAGGCATCGATATCGTCGTGCGCATAGGCGGGCCGGATGCGTGGCCGGCGAACCTCGGCCATCGCTACTTCGGCGCGCAACGGCTGATTTTTTGCGCAGCGCCCGCCTACCTTGAGCGCCATGGCGTCCCCCGCAGCGAGCGCGATCTGGATGCGCACCACTGCGTGGGCTACGGCCAGGCGGACGGGTTGGTCAGCCCCTGGTATTTCAAAGGGCGCCAGCCGGGCGAGATGGAGCGCCGAACGGTGCAGGCGCGCATTGCCGTTGGCGATGGTGAAGGGGAAGTCGCGGCAGTGCTGGCCGGCCATGGCATCGGCCAGTTGCCGACCTGGCTCACTCAGCGCCACCTCGATTCAGGCGCGCTGGTCGAGGTGCTGCCACAGCTGGCCACCGATGGCTTGCCGATGAACCTGGTATGGCTCAAGAGCCGTGAAAGCCTGCCTAAGGTCAGGGCCCTGCTCGATTACCTGCTGCCACGCTTGGCGCCGCATGGCACGCTCAACCGCAGTGCCCCGTGAAGCAAACAGCGGCCTCAATAAGTTGCCCTGCCCCCGCTCAGATCGAACACAAAGCCTGTGGTAAAGCTGCATTCCGGCCCCGCGATCCAAGTCACCATGTTGGCGATCTCTTCGGCTTTGAGGAAGCGACCCATGGGGATCTTGGCCTTGCTCGCATCAATGTTCCGCAGCTCAAGCTTGAGTCGCCGTCACTGAACATCGAGTGGCAGACCTCGTTGATGAACGAGATGCCCAACCAGATCCTGTCGAAGAAAGTCGACCTGTCGATCGCCGCCTTGCCAGTAGTGCATGACCATCTGCATTCGCAGGCATTCATGCGCGGGCGCATGGTGGTGGTGATGGCTGGCGACCACCCGCTGGCGCAGCAGCCAGTGCTGTCGCTGCAGCAGCTTGAGGGCCAGCCACTGCTGCTGTTCAGGCCCGACATGCCGTTTGGCCAACTGCTCGCGCAACAGATCGAGCACCGCGGTTTGCACCTGCACTCGCTGCTATCGTTCACCAACGCCGTCGAGGCGGTGGCGTTGGTCAAGCAAGGCATGGGCCTGAGCATCATCGATGAGTTCGTGGCGCAAGACAGCGGCTTGACGGTGGTGCCACTGGCCGAGGAAATCTACTTCGACATCAGCTTCGTCTATTCGCGCTTCGAGCCACCGTCGCAAGCAGCGCTGCACCTGATGCGGGTGCTGCGGGCGCAGGCGGTGAACGTTGGCCGAGCTATCGCTGGCTTCGAGTTGCCCAATCCATGAACCTCGGCGGCGACGGGTTGACCGCTGTACGACTGTCATAGACGATTGATTTCCCGCCAGACAAGGACGACCACATGTTACGGATACTGGGCAGAGCGGCCTCGATCAACGTGCGCAAGGTGCTATGGGCCTGCGCGGAAATGAACATCGGCTTTGAACGAGAGGACTGGGGCGCGGGCTTCAAACCGACAGCGCTGCCTGAGTTTCTGGCGCTGAACCCCAATGCCATGGTTCCGGTTATCCAGGATGGCGACTTCACCCTGTGGGAATCGAACAGCATCATCCGCTACCTGGCCACACGTGATGGCCAGAGCGCGCTCTATCCGGCCGAAGCCAGGGCCAGGGCACGCGTGGATCAATGGATCGATTGGCAGGCCTCCGATCTGAACCGCTCCTGGAGCTATGCCTTCATGTCCTTGGTCAGGCATTCGCCTGCGCATCAGGATGGCCAGGCGCTTGCCGCTGGCTTGGCGCAATGGTCCAACTACATGCAAATACTCGATCAGCAGCTCGAAGCAACAGGGGCTTACGTGGCCGGCGACGCCTTTTCACTGGCCGACATTCCCATCGGCCTGTCGGTCCACCGCTGGTTCGCAACACCTTTTGCCCACCCACCGCTGCCAGCAGTCACGGCCTATTATGAGCGGCTCAGCGGGCGACCTGGTTTTCGCCTGCATGGTCGCAACGGCACGCCCTAGACACGCTCGGCCACGCCTTGCTGGCAAAACGCCCCACTTTACCAGTGGTTGATCGTCCGGCTAGAGTGTCGCCCCCCGGGAATTGGATCCCGGGCTTTGGACCATGGAGCTGTTCAGTGAAGTACCTCAGTAAAGTTGTAGCCGCATGCGCATTCGGCCTGGTTCTGGCAGGTTGCACAGGTGCCCCGATCAAATCGGCCCACTATGACAGCAGCCAGTACACCGTGCTGGGTCACAGTGAAGCCAGCGCCACCGGCCTGATGCTGTTCGGCCTTATCCCAATCCGTCAGAACAGCCGCTTCGTCCGTGCACAGGACGCGGCGATCAAGGCCAAGGGCGGCGATGCGCTGATCAATACCCAAGTGCAGGAAAAGTGGTTCTGGGCCTGGGTCCTGAATGGCTACACCACCAAGGTTTCCGGTGATGTGATCAAGCTGAACAACGTCCAGTAATCCCACGCTTCGACAGTGGTGCCCAATGGGCGCGCCCGGCCGCTGATCGCGCGGCGTGGGGCGCGCCTGGTCATCAAACGCTGCGGGTCACCCCGCCATCGACGCGGATGTTCTGCCCGGTGATATAGGCCGCCCCTTCGCTGGCCAGGAAGGCGATGGTGGCAGCGATTTCCTCGCTGGTGCCATAGCGCTTGAGCGGAACACTGTCGCGCCGCTGCTCAGTGGCCGGCAGGCTGTCGATCCAGCCGGGCAACACGTTGTTGATGCGCACGTTATCGCCGGCGAAGTTGTCGGCGAAGATTTTGCTGAAGGCTGCCAAGCCTGAACGGAACACCGCCGAAGTAGGGAACAACTCGCTCGGCTCGAACGCCCAGGCGGTGGAAATATTGATGATTACCCCGCCTTTCTGGGCCTGCATGATCGGCGTGACCAAGCGACTCGGGCGAATGACATTGAGCAGGTAGGTTTCCATGCCCAGGTGCCAGTCTTCGTCGCTGATTTCCAGGATCGGTGCACGCGGGCCGTGACCGGCGCTGTTGACCAACACATCGATCCGGCCCCATTTTTCCATGACCGCGTCGACCAGACGCTGCAGGTCTGCGTTGGACTGGTTACTGCCGGTGACGCCAATGCCGCCCAGCTCCTGGGCCAGCGCTTCACCTTTGCCGGACGAAGACAGGATGGCCACCTTGAAGCCATCGGCGGCCAGGCGCTTGGCGGCAGCGGCGCCCATGCCGCTGCCGCCGGCGGTTACGATAGCTACTTTTTCTACTGACATAGGGGCTCCTGGCTTTACGCGAAGTCTGCGGTGGATGTGAGGTTCAGCCTACACCTTGGTTGGGATCAGCAGCAGTGATCAATAATGCTTGCAGCCTGTAGAAAATCTGTTGGCATGCCATTTTGGGTCCGCTTTGCGGCCCATCGCAGCGGTTCGGCGCCCCGATAAGCCAGCTCCTACAAGGGTCATGCAGAGGCATGTAGTCCCAAGATCCCGGCAAACACGCTAAGGTAGAACCTTTACGCAAAAGGACTGCCGCATGCCGCAACACTCCGGCTTCGTCAGGGTGCGTGGCGCCCGCGAGCACAATCTGCAGAACGTAGACGTCGACATCCCCCGCGACGCACTGGTGGTGTTCACCGGGGTGTCCGGCTCGGGCAAATCCTCGCTGGCCTTCTCGACGCTCTACGCCGAAGCCCAGCGCCGCTACTTCGAATCTGTCGCGCCGTACGCCAGGCGCCTGATCGACCAGGTTGGCGTACCGGATGTCGACGCCATCGAAGGCCTGCCGCCAGCGGTGGCCTTGCAGCAGCAACGCGGCACGCCCAGCGCCCGCTCCTCGGTGGGCAGCGTCACCACCCTCTCAAGCTCGATCCGCATGCTTTACTCGCGCGCCGGCAGCTATCCGGCCGAGCAACCGATGCTCTACGCCGAGGACTTTTCGCCCAACACCCCGCAAGGTGCCTGCCCCGAATGTCATGGCCTGGGCCGGGTCTACGAGGTGACCGAAGCGAGCATGGTCCCGGACCCTTCGCTGACCATACGTGAACGCGCAGTCGCAGCCTGGCCGATGGCCTGGCAAGGGCAGAACCTGCGCGACATCCTCGTGACCTTGGGCTACGACGTGGATATTCCCTGGCGCGACCTGCCCCAGGAGCAGCGCGACTGGATTCTGTTCACCGAACAAACGCCGACCGTACCGGTGTATGCCGGCCTGACCCCAGGGCAAACCCGCGCTGCACTCAAGCGCAAGCTCGAACCCAGCTACCAGGGCACCTTCAGTGGCGCCCGGCGCTACGTGCTGCACACCTTCATGCAGTCGCAAAGCGCGCAGATGCGCAAGCGTGTCTCTCAGTTCATGCGCCCCAGCCCCTGCCCGCTGTGCGCAGGCAAACGCCTCAAGCGCGAGGCACTGACCGTGACCTTCGCCGGCCTGGATATCGCCGAGCTGTCACAGATGCCACTACAAGACCTGGCCAAAGTGCTCAGGCAAGTTGCCGCAGCCGACTATCTGCAGCAGCCTGAACAAACCTCAGAAACCCTCACCCACCAACAAACCCGCGCAGCCCGCCAACAACGCGCGGCCAAGGGTGAGCCTGCGCACAGCGGCGGCCCGGATGTACGGCACACGCCCAACCTGTCGCTGGAAAAGCGCCTGGCCGCACAACGTATCGCCGCCGAGTTGCTGGAGCGCATCGACACCCTCATCGACTTGGGCCTGGGCTACCTGGCGCTGGAACGCAGCACGCCGACGCTGTCCTCCGGTGAGCTGCAACGCCTGCGCCTGGCCACCCAGCTCAATTCGCAGCTGTTCGGCGTGATCTACGTGCTCGACGAACCTTCGGCCGGCCTGCACCCGGCCGATAGCCAAGCGCTCTATGCCGCCTTGCAGCGGCTCAAGTCCAGCGGCAACTCGGTGTTTGTCGTCGAGCATGACCTGGACACCATGCGCCGGGCCGACTGGCTGGTCGATGTCGGCCCTGCTGCCGGCGAGCATGGCGGGCAGATTCTCTACAGTGGCCCACCCGAAGGCTTGCGCCAGGTGCAGGCATCGCGCACCCGCGCCTACCTGTTCGCAGAGCAGGCCAGCCGCCAACATCAGCCTCGCCAGGCACACGCCTGGCTACGCCTGGAAGGCATCACCCGCAACAACCTCGATGCGCTCAGCGCGCAGTTTCCACTGGGCTGCTTCAGCGCCGTCACCGGCATCTCCGGATCGGGCAAATCGAGCCTGGTCAGCCAGGCCCTGCTGGAACTGGTCGGCGCCCACCTGGGCCAGCCGCAGCAGCCTGAGGAAGCTGAAGAACAGAGCCTGGAAGATGAACCGCAGGCGACCAGCACTGGCCAGATCGTCGCCGGGCTGGAGCAGATCAAGCGCCTGGTCAAGGTCGACCAGAAACCCATCGGCCGCACCCCGCGCTCCAACCTGGCGACCTACACCGGGTTGTTCGATCACGTGCGCAAGCTGTTCGCTGCCACCGCGCAGGCCAAGGCGCAAGGTTTCGATGCCGGGCGCTTTTCGTTCAATGTCGCCAAAGGTCGCTGCGAAACCTGCGAGGGGGAAGGTTTTGTCAGCGTCGAGTTGCTGTTCATGCCCAGCGTCTACGCCCCCTGCCCCACCTGCCACGGTGCACGCTATAACCCCGAAACCCTGGCGGTGACCTGGCAGGAGATGAACATCGCCCAGGTGCTGCAGATGACCGTTGACCAAGCCCTTGAGGTATTCGCCGAACAGCCCAGTATCCGCCGCAGCTTGCAGGTGCTGCAGGACATCGGCCTGGGTTATCTGCGCCTGGGGCAGCCAGCCACCGAACTGTCTGGCGGTGAGGCACAACGGATCAAGCTGGCCACCGAGCTGCAGCGCACGGCGCGCGGCGCGACGTTGTATGTGTTGGATGAACCGACCAATGGCCTGCATCCGCAAGATGTCGATCGCCTGCTGGTGCAACTCAACCGCCTGGTCGACGCCGGGCACACGGTGGTGGTGGTCGAGCATGATATGCGGGTGGTTGCGCAGAGCGACTGGGTGATCGATATCGGCCCGGGGGCTGGTGCAGCCGGGGGCAAAGTGGTGGTGAGCGGTAAGCCTGAGACGGTGGCCAAGCATCGGCACAGCCGCACGGCGCCGTTTTTGGCAGGCGCCTTGCGCTGAACGCGGTGCCCGTAGCGCATTGCGGGACATACATACGCCTACCAGTAAGCGCACAAACGACTGCCCACGAAAAGGCCGTAACTGATTAACGCCAACTGTGACAACCGAGCGTAGGCAGATTATTCTTCAGAGGTATGTTTTCCCGTCTCAATATGTGAGCGCCGAATATGAAAATCGATGACATGGACGCCTTCGTGGCGGTTATCCGTTGCCAGTCGACCAACCTTGCCGCCGAAGCCCTGCAACTGACCCAGCCGGCCATCACGCGGCGCCTGCAGAACTTCGAGCAAGACCTGGGCGCCACCCTGCTCGACCGCAATACCAAACCCCTCAAACCCACGCCGATGGGCTTGCGGGTGTATGAGCAGTGCAAGGCGATCCTGCGTGAAATCGATGCCCTGCGCGAGCTGGTGGCCAACGATGGCGCCCCCTCCGGCACCCTGCGCCTAGGCGTGCCGCAAACCTTGGGCGATGTGGTCTTGCTCGATGCCCTGGCGAAGATTCGCGAGGCCTATCCGGTGTTGCGCACCCAGGTCAGCAGCGGCTGGGGCAGCAGCTTGATCACGCGCATGGAAAACGGCGAGCTCGATGCTGCAGCCGCACTGTTCCCGCCCGGCAAGATCTTCCCCGAAGGCATCGCCAGCCAGTCGATCGGGCGCATGCCGCTGCGCGTGGTGGCAGCCAAGGGCAGTGCCAGCAAGCGCAGCTACAAGCTCAAGGACTGCTATACCCGAGGCTGGGTGCTCAACCCTGATGGTTGCGGGTTCCGCGCAGGTCTGCAACGGGCGCTCAGTGAGCAGGGTTTGTCGCTGTCGATCAACCTGGAGACCTTTGGTACGGACTTGCAGTTGGGCCTGGTCGCCAGTGGCCAGGGCCTGGGGCTGGTGCCTGAACCGCTGCTGCTGGCCAGTCGTCACAGGGATCAACTGGAGGTGGTCAACGTCAGTGATTTCAAGCCGCAGGTGGATCTGTGGCTGTTCCATCCGCGCTACCTGGGCAATTTGCAGGAGCCGGTGGAGCTGTTTGGCGAAATTGCCGGGGCGCGGTTGCGCAGCTAGGCCTCGCTGTACCCTTGGCTGCGGATCAAGGCGTCACTCAAGACTACAAATGAAATAAATGCATAAAGCAGGATAAATTAAATTCTTAAAACAAATAATTAGCATAGAACCAAAAAGACTTTTACAGCGCTGATCCAGACGAATACGGTCTTAACAAACCTACCGTGTTCCAGGGATGAATACCCATGAGTCACCCACCCTCCGATCGCGCCCTGGCCGAGCTTACTCAGGCCCTGGCTGCCAACGCCGAGCGCTATGACCGCAGTGGTCAGTTCCCCCACGACAATTTCACCCTGCTGCACCAATACCGCCTGCTCGGGCTGACCGTACCCAGCGCCCTGGGCGGCGGCGGTGCAGACTTGGCTACCGCGCGGCGGGTGATTGCCGCCGTCGGCAAGGGCGACCCGGCCACTGCGCTGATCCTGGCGATGCAGTATCTGCAACACGTGCGCTTGCAAGAGCACGGCCGCTGGCCCGAGCACCTGCGCCTGCGGGTGGCTCGCGATGCCGTGGACAACGGCGCGCTGATCAACGCCTTTCGGGTCGAGCCAGAACTGGGCACGCCGACGCGCGGTGGCCTGCCTGCGACCGTGGCGCGACGCACCGCTGAAGGCTGGCGAGTGTCTGGGCGCAAGATCTACTCCACCGGCAGCCACGGCCTGACCTGGTACCTGGTGTGGGCACGCAGTGACGACAGCGATCCTCTGATCGGCGGCTTCCTGGTGCACAAGGACAGCCCCGGCATCCGCATCATCGATGAGTGGGATCACTTGGGCATGCGCGCCACCTGCAGCCATGAAGTGCGCTTCGACGATGTACTGATCCCACTTGATCATGCGGTCAACGTCAGCCCGGCCAGCGCGCCACGCCCGGAGCTCGATGGCGAAGGCCAGCTGTGGATGTCGGTGCTGCTGCCAGCGCTGTACGATGGCGTGGCCCAGGCCGCACGCGACTGGCTGGTGCAGTTCCTGCAATCGCGCACACCCAGCAACCTCGGCGCGCCGCTGGCGAGCCTTGCGCGGTTCCAGGAAGTGCTCGGGCGTATCGACACGCTGCTGTTCGCCAACCGCACCCTGCTCGACTCTGCGGCCGCCGGGCAGGTCGATGCGCGGCATGCCGGGCAGATCAAGCACCTGGTCAGCAGCAACGCCATCAGCGCGGTCGAACTGGCCATCGAAGCCGCTGGCAATCCCGGGCTGTCGCGGCGTAACCCGCTGGAGCGGCATTATCGCGACGTGCTGTGCAGCCGCATCCACACCCCACAAGACGACGTAGTCCTCGGCCAGGTTGGTCGTGCAGCGCTGGCGCAGGCCAGTGCATAACCCCCTCTAGCGGAGATTGTCATGCGTTCATTGTCTATCGTCACCGATGCCACCCGCTCGGTGCGCCAGCGAGTCAGCAGCCAGGAGTGGGAGGTGCGGGTCAAGCTGGCCGCCGCCTATCGCCTGGCGGCGCTGTTTCGCTGGACCGACCATATCTACACGCACTTCTCGGCCCGCGTGCCAGGCCCGGACGAGCACTTCTTGATCAACGCCTTCGGCCTGCTGTTCGACGAGATCACCGCCTCCAACCTGGTCAAGGTCGACGTCGATGGCAGCATCATCGATGATCCGCTGGGGCTGGGCATCAACCAGGCCGGCTATGTCATTCACAGTGCTATCCACCGCGCTCGCCCGGATCTGAAAGCCGTGCTGCACACCCATACCCGCGATGGTGCGGCGGTGTCGGCACAGCGCCACGGCTTGCTGCCGATTTCCCAGCATGGCTTGGCCTATTACAGCCGCGTGGTCTATCACGACTACGAAGGCGTGGCGCTGGATCTGGACGAGCAGCAACGCTTGGTGGCCAATCTGGGTCAGAGCAACATTCTCATCCTGCGCAATCATGGCCTGCTGACCGGCGGCATCAGCGTCGAGCACGCGTTCCGTGAACTGCACGGGCTGGAACGTGCCTGCAACATCCAGGTGGCGGCGCAGGCGGGCGGCAATGCCGAGTTGCTGCACGCCTCAGCGGCGGCGATTGCCAAGGTGCACGAGCAGTCCAAACGCTTTTCCGATGGGCTTGGAGAAGGCATTCAGCGCCATTGGGATGCACTGATCCGTCAGCTCGATCGCGAAGGGCGCGATTACCAGCAGTGACGGCTCGCCGGTAGGGGCTTGATCGCGGGCAAGGCGGCAGCGGCTTGCCCCGTGCGATGAGGCCTTGAATGATCAGCGCAGCAGCATCTGGATCTGCTCGTGCAGGGTATCCAGATCAAACGGCTTGGCCAGAATCGGTGCCTTGCGCGCGATCGGGCTGCCGGATTCGAGGATCTCCGCCGGATAACCGCTGATGAAGATCACCTTCAGATCCGGTCGCAGCTTCACTGCAGGCTCAGCGATCTGCACCCCAGAAATGCCGCCCGGCAAGCGAAAGTCGGTGACGATCAGATCCAGGTGCGGTTTTCTCGCCAGAATGTCAAACGCCTGCTGGCCATCCTCGGCCACCAGCACGTGGTAGCCCTCACCGGACAGGTAATCACGCAGGATCATCCGAATCGCCGGTTCATCCTCGACCACCAGTACCACGTCTTGTGCATCTTCGCTCATGACAACGCCTTGAAATTCAATAAGTTGGCCATCTGACCCCAGGCTTACGCAGAGGTTGCCTGCGCCTGGTCGGTTTGTTGCGACAGCGCCGGTAGCGGCAACAGCACGCTGAATGTCGAGCCCTTGCCCTCCTCACTGTCGACCTGAATGCGCCCGCCATGGGCCTGGACGATCTGCTCGGAAATATACAGCCCCAGGCCCAGGCCACCGCTGGCCTGCTGGGCCGCCACCCGCTCGAACTGCTGGAATATCCGCTGCTGGTTGGCGGCGCTGATGCCAATGCCCTGGTCCTGGACTTGCACCCAGGCCATGCCGTCCTGGGCGAACACCCGCACCTTGACCGGTCGTCGTTGCCCGTAGCGCAAGGCATTGGACAACAGGTTGGCCAGCACTTGTTCAATCCGAAATTCATCCCACTCGCCGGCCAGGGCCTGGCACTGTTCCAGCTCGATGCGCGTGTCCAGCGCGCTAGCCTGGGCGACGAAATTCTCCAGCAGGCCGCGCACCAGCTGGGCGAGATCGAACGGTTTGGGCCGCAGCGACAACTTGCCGGTGCGGATGCGCGAGACGTCGAGCATGTCTTCGACCAGGCGGATCAGGCTGTTGATCTGCCGCTCGTCGCGCTCGACCATGGCCTGCAGCTTGTCCTCGCTGAACGCGGCCAGATTACCCCGTGCCAGGTGCATCTTGCGCAGCTGGGCTTCAAGGATCAGGCCGTTGAGCGGGGTGCGCACTTCGTGCGAGACGATCGACATGAAGTCATCGCGCATACGCACCGCGTGCTCCAGCTCGCCGCGGGCCACCTGCAGTTGGCTGAGCAGCAGCTCTTGCTCCTGGCGGCTGCGCTCCAACGCCTGTAATTGGCGATCGAGGACTTTGCGCTGGCGATACAGGTCGACGAACACCGAGACCTTGCTCTTCACCGCCAGGGTATCGAGCGGCTTGTGCAAAAAGTCCACTGCGCCGCTTTCGTAGCCTTTGAAGGCGTAGTTCATTTCGCGCCCGGCGGCGCTGACGAAGACGATGGGGATGTTCTTGGTCTTTTCCGTGCCACGCATCAGTTCGGCCAGCTCGAAGCCATTCATGCCCGGCATCTGCACATCGAGAATGGCCAGGGCGAACTCATGTTCGAGCAGCAGCGACAAGGCCTGCTCGGCCGATTGCGCCTGATGCACCTCACGATCCTCGCCGTGGATCAGGGCGTCGAGGGCCAGCAGGTTTTCCGGCAGGTCGTCGACGATCAGCAGTTTGGCGATGATTTGGCTTAGCATGCGCGAGCTTCCAGGGTGGCGAGCAACTGCCCGATACCGCTCAGAGAAAGTATATGGTCTGGGCTGTGCAGGGCCAGCGCAGCCTCCGGCATCAGCGCGACCTGTGCATCTTCAGGGTCCTGGACCACCGTCCGGCCTCCGCATTGTTTGATATAGGCAAGGCCCTGGGCGCCGTCTTCGTTGGCACCGGTCAGGAGCACGCCAAGCAACCCCGCGCGATAAGCATCAGCCGCGGAGGTGAACAGAAAATCGATCGCCGGGCGGGAGAAATGCACCGGCGCCTCCTGGCTCAGCGACAGGCTCAAATCACCCTCCACCGACAGGTGATAACCGGGCCCTGCGACATAGATAAGCCCCGGCTCGATCGTCGCCTTGTCCAGCGCCTCACGCACCGGGCGGCCAATCTTGCGCTGCAGCACTTCGGCCAACTGGCTGTGGCGATCGTCGGGCAGGTGCAGCACGCACAGCACCGGGATGGCAAAGCCCTGTGGCAATCCGCCGAGCACTTTGAACAGCGCAGCGACACCGCCGGCCGAGGCGCCGATGACTACCGCATCGACGCCGTTCATGATTTGCGAAAAATCCGTTCAGGCTTGACCAACGCTTCGAAACGGTCGCTGTAGGCGGAGAAGTCTACCGACTCTTTGCTGCCGAGCAGCAAAAAGCCGCGGTGGCACAACGATTCGTGAAACAGGCCCAAGGCGCGATCCTGCAGGTCCTTGTTGAAATAGATCAGCACATTGCGGCACGACACCAGCTGGGTTTCGGAAAACACGCTGTCGGTGGCCAGGCTGTGGTCAGCGAAGGTGACGTTGTCGCGCAGGCTGCTGTCCATGATGGCGTTGCCGTAGGCGGCGGTGTAGTACTCATTGAAGTCGCGCCGCCCGCCCGCCTTGCGGTAGTTTTCTTCGTAACCGTGCATGCTCTGCATCGAGTAGATGCCCTGCTTGGCTTTTTCCAGCGAGTGCGGATTGATGTCGGTGGCATAGAGGATGGTGCGCTCCAGCAGCCCTTCCTCGCGCAGCAGGATGGCCATGGAGTAGACCTCCTCGCCCGTGCTGCAGCCGGCGATCCAGATCTTGATCGAGGGCCAGGTGCGCAGCAGCGGCACCACTTCCTCACGCAAGGCAAGGAAATGGCCGGGATCGCGAAACATCTCGCTGACCGGAATGGTGAGGAACTGCAGCAACTGCATGAACATGCCGGGGTCGTGCAGCACCCGCTCTTGCAGCGCCGACACCGTGCGACAGTCGAACTGGCGCAGGGCGTGAAGGATCCGACGCTTGATCGAAGCGCCGGAGTAATTGCGAAAATCGTAGCTGTACTTGAGGTAGATCGCCTCGATCAGCAGCCGGATCTCGATATCGGTGTTGCGCTCGCTAGTCAAATTCGCTCCAGTTGCGGCAGCCAGACGCGGATCAGGGAGAACAGTCGGTCCAGATCGATCGGTTTGGCCAGGTAGTCATTGGCGCCTGCTTGCAGGCAGCGCTGCTGGTCGTCCTTCATCGCCTTGGCGGTTACGGCGATGATCGGCAGTTTGCGCCAGCGCGGTTGCTGGCGGATCAGCCGGGTCGCCTCGTAGCCGTCCATCTCCGGCATCATCACATCCATCAGCACCAGGTCGATGTCGTCGTGCTTGTCCAATTGCTCGAGCGCTTCGCGCCCGTTGCGGCCAATCTCGACGATGGCGCCCTTGTGCTCCAGGGCGCTGGTCAGGGCGAAGATATTCCGTACATCGTCATCGACCAGGAGGATCTTGCGCCCCTCGAACACCTTGTCGCGGCTGCGCGCGGTCTTGAGCATGCGCTGGCGCTCGTTGGACAACTGCGATTCGACCTTGTGCAAGAACAGCGTGACCTCATCGAGCAGACGCTCAGGCGAGCGTGCGCCTTTGATGATGATCGAGCGCGAGTACTTGAGCAGGTCGGTCTCTTCTTCCCGGGTGAGGTTGCGCCCGGTGTAGACGATCACTGGCGGGAAGCTGCGGATATCCTCGGCGGTCATGCGCTTGAGCAGCTCGTTGCCGAGCATGTCTGGCAGCTTCAGGTCGATGATCATGCAGTCATAGATGTTCTCGCGCAGCAACTCCAGGGCGTCCTGGGCCATGGCCACGGCGGTGATCTCGATATCGTCGTCGCCGATCAGGCGGGCAATGCTCTCGCGTTGCAGGTCGTCGTCTTCGACCAGCAGGATGTGCTTGAGTTTCTGCGTCAGCTTGGCTTCCAGGCGGGCGAAGACTTCCTTGAGCTGCTCGCGGCTGGTGGGCTTGACCGCATAGCCGACTGCGCCCATGTGCATGGCCGCTTCGATGCGGTCTTCGACCGAAATGATGTGCACCGGGATGTGGCGGGTGCTGGCTTGTTCCTTCAGACGCTGCAGCACGGTAAGCCCGGAGTGATCGGGCAGGCGCATGTCCAGCAGGATCGCGTCCGGCAAGTACTGTGCGGCGAGCTGGAAGCCTTCGTCGGCGCCCTGGGCGGCCAGGCAGCTGTAGCCCAGCTCATGGGCCAGGTCGAACAGGATGCGGGCAAAATTCGGCTCGTCCTCGATGACCAGGATGCAGCGATTGCTAAAGGGTGCCAGCTCACGGTCGTCGGCAAAGTTATGCCGGGCCACCGGCGCCGGCGCCGCCAGCTGTGGCGCCGGCGGCAGTTGATCCACGGCCGGACGCAGGGTTTGCACTTCGACCTGCTCAGCGTCCGATTCATAGCGCTCGGGCAGGATCAAGCTGAACACGCTGCCTTGTCCGGGGCTACTGTCGACACTGATCTGGCCCCCGAGCAGGTGCGCCAAGTCGCGCGAGATCGACAGGCCCAGGCCCGTGCCGCCATAGCGGCGGTTGCTGGTGCCGTCGACCTGGTGGAAGGCGCCGAAGATCGCTTGCTGTTGATCGGCAGCAATGCCAATGCCGCTGTCGCGTACGGCGAACACAATGCCTAGTCCGGCCTGCTGGCTGATGGTCATGCTGACTTGGCCGCGCTCGGTGAACTTGATGGCGTTGGACAGCAGGTTCTTGAGAATCTGCTCCAGGCGCTGGCGGTCAGTGAACAGGGTCGCCGGCAACGGATGCTCGAGTTGCACCTGGAAGTCCAGGCCCTTGTCGGCCGCCAGCGGCTGGAACATGCCGCGCAGGCCCTCGACCAGACGCTCGACCTGAGTGGTCTCGGGGCGCACTTCGAGTTTGCCGGCCTCGACCTTGGCGATGTCGAGGATGTCATTGATCAGGTTGAGCAGGTCGTTGCCGGCCGAATAGATCGAATCGGCGAACTTGACCTGCTCCTCGCTGAGGTTGCCTTCGCCATTCTCAGCCAACAGCTTGGCCAGGATCAGCGAGCTATTGAGCGGCGTGCGCAGCTCGTGCGACATGTTGGCGAGGAACTCGGACTTGTACTTGCTCGAGCGCTGCAGGTCTTCGGCGCGCGCTTGCAGCTCTTGCTGGGCCTGGTTGAGCTCGCTGTTCTTGCGATCCAGGGCGTCGGTGCGCTCGGACAGTTGCTCGTTGGTCTGCTCAAGCTCGGCCTGCTGGGTTTCCAGATGCGCCTGGGACTCCTTGAGCACCCGCGACTGTTCTTCCAACTCTTCGTTGGCGGTCTTGAGCTCCTCCTGCTGGACCTGCAACTCTTCATTGAGCTGTTGCGTCTCGGCCAGCACTTCTTGCAGGCGCTGGCGATAGCGGGCGCTCTCGATCGACATGCCGACGTTTTCCGCGACCCGCTCCAGCATCTCCTGGTCACGCTCGCTGAGCGGACGCAGGAAGCCCAGTTCGAGCACGCCGTTGATCTGGCCATCATCGCGGCTGGGCATCAGCAGCGCGCTGCGTGGCAAGCCGCTGCCAAGCCCTGAACTGAGATGAAAATAGTCTTCGGGCAGCTGCTCGAGGCGCACGATGCGCGCCTGGCGTACAGCCTCGCCCAGCAAGCCGTCATGCGAGCCGAGGGTCTGGGTGCGGGCCTGCTCTTCGGCGTTCAGGCCATAACTGGCCACTCGCAACAGCTGGCCATGCTCGTTACGCACATAGAGGGCGCCCACCACACTGCCCAGATAAGTGGCGAAGAAACGCAAGATGTTGTCACCGAGCATGGGCAGGGTCAGCTGGCCCAGCACCTGTTCGGCCAGCTGCGTCTGGCCGTTGCGCAACCAGGCCTGGTGTTCCAGGCGCTCAGCCGAACGCTGCTGGGCTTGCAGGTTCTCGGTATAGCTATCAGACAGCGCCAACAGATCGCGACGGCCCAGGTAGGCCAACAAGCCACTCAAGGCAACGATGAACAGCACGAACGCGCTGATGGCGGTCACGGTGACCGTATTGACCGTTTCGTTACGCGCCTGGCGCAGCTGCTGTTCGGCTGCAACCAAGGCGTCGAATTCTTTACGGATTTCGTCGGTGATCCGCTTGCCGCGACCGTTACCAAGGGCCAGTTGATAGTCGCCCTGGGTGCGGCGCAGGCCAATCATCTCATGGCCAAAATCATTCCAGGCTCTTTGCAGGGCGATCAGCCGATTAACCCGCTCAACCTGGGTCGGGTTGTCCGAGACCATCTCGCGCAGGCTTTCGAGGCTGCTGAAGATCCGCGGTTTAGCCACCTCATAAGGGTCGAGGAAGCGTTCATCGCCGGTGATCAGAAAACCGCGCATGCCGGTTTCCATGTCGATCGACAGCTTGACCGTTTCATTGGCATTGCCGATCACCCGGTCGGTGTGCTCGACCCACTGCATGGCCGAGAGCAGGTAGTTGATCACCGCGACGAAGGCCACGGCGCCTAGCAGGCCCACCCCTAAAGGCAAGCCGACGTTGCGGCTCAACAGCTTGCGAAAGCTTTGCTGGTCCATCGAGGCTGCTTGAATCATCTGAAAACGCCCGAGCGAAAAAAGTCCGTTGAATACATGTGGCGGAAACACCCTTGGTAGCGTGGCGCCCGCTGCTGCGCTGACTGGTTCAAGCGCAAAGTCTAACCAGCTTTGCCGCATCTGGCAGGGGCATTTAGCCAGTATTTGAGAACAGCGTGCGTCAATCGTTCCATCGAATTACCAGCAACGTTATGCTGGGGAACTTCTGCCACTGCTCTGGGCACAGAGTAGAGACACTTCTTTTGTACAGGATCCCGATCAATGCACCTTCTGGTAGTCGAAGACGACGACATCGTTCGCATGCTGATGGTCGAAGTGCTCGACGAGCTGGGCTACACGGCCATCGAAGCGGACACCGCCACCGCTGCCCTGCGGATTCTCGAGAACCCCGACCAGCCCCTGGACCTGCTGATGACCGACGTCGGCTTGCCGGACATGCGCGGCGAAGAGCTGGCGGGCAAAGCGCGGGAAATCCGCCCGTTGCTGCCGGTATTGTTTGCCAGCGGCTATGCCGACAGCTTCAACGTGCCTGAAGGCATGCACATGATCGGTAAGCCGTTCAGCATCGATCAGCTACGCGACAAAGTGGTGGGGATTCTCGGCGCACCCTAAGCGTCCGATCTGGGTGATGACGGTGTAGGACCGGCTTGCTCGCGATGAGGCCGCAACAGGCAAAATCCCTCTAGATTGTTCGGCGCAACAAGTAGGTATCCATGATCCACCCCTTACGCCGGCGAGCCTGCTCTCGCACCTGAACGATCCTCGCCTTGACCTGCTGCAGGGGCCCGGCGATCAGAATTTCGTCCGCCGTCCCTAAATACGCGCCCCAGTAGATGTGCAGCTGTGGATCGTCCAATCCGGCGAACGCGCACTGGCCATCGAGCATCACCACCACGTTGTCGATTCGCCCCTGTTCGACCAGGCGCCGACCAGGCAACACCGTCAGTGGCTCGCCAATGCGATTGAGGGGGATCTGGTGGCGCGCGGCAAGGGCCTGGACACTGCTGATGCCGGGGATCACCTGCAGCTCAAGCAGCACACCCAGCTCACGCACCAGGTCAAGGATGCGCAGGGTGCTGTCATACAAACCAGGCTCTCCCCAAAGCAGGAAGGCGCCGACATCACCGGGCTGCAACTGCTCGTCGAGCAAACGCGCATACAGTGCCGCGCGCTGCTGGTGCCAGTCGCGCACGGCGCCGACATAATCGGCCGCCTGGCCGTCGCGCAGCGGGTCTTCGACCTGCACCAGGCGGTAGCCGCCCTGCGGCCGGTAACGCTCAAGGATGGCCTTGCGCAGGTGCAGCAAGTCGTCTTTGTCGGTGCCCTTGTCGAGCACGAAGAACACCGAGGCACGCTTGAGTGCATCCACAGCCTCGTAGGTGACCTGGCGTGGATCGCCAGGCCCGATGCCGATCAGTAACAGCTGCTTCATCGCTCTGCCCGTCTGTGAACCTGCGGCCATTGTCGCGCTGGCCGCAGGGCTTTGGCAAAGCGACTTACAGGATCGAGAAGTTGTAGCTGACAATGACCCGGGTTTCGTCCATGTCGCGTGCCCACTTCTCATAGTTGCTACGGTAGGTGGAGTTACGCAGGCGCACGCTGACGTCCTTGAAAGTGCCGCTCTGCACTTGGTACTTGAGCTCGGTGTCGCGCTCCCATTCCTTGCCCTCGTCGCGGCTGCCCGGGACCTTGATATGGTCGCCGTTGATGTAGCGGGTGAAGAAGCTCAAGCCCGGCACGCCCAGCGCCTTGAAGTCGTAGTCATAGCGCAGCTGCCAGGAGCGCTCCTGGGCGGCAGCGAAGTCGTTGACCTGGGCGTAGTTGACCAAGTACGGGTTGCTGCCATCGAGGTAAGGCATGGCACTTTCGCCATACATGCGCTGCCAGCCAGCGCTGACTTTGTGGCCACCCAGGCTGTAGCCGAGCATGCCGCTGAAGGCACGATGATCGATCTCGCCGGCGCGAGCGTTTCCAATGTCGTCACTCTTGATCAGGCGCAGGTCGGCCGACAGGCTACCCATCGCCAGCGGCTGGCTGGCAACCACACCGAGGAAGTGCTGGCGGTAGATGTTTTCAAGCTTGGCCACCTGGTATTGCGCGCTCAGGCGGTCGTTGAAGCGATAGTCCAGGCCCGCCAGGTCAAAGTGATCGGCTTCGATATCGCAGGCATAGCGCTTGTTCTTGCAATGAACGCGAATGTCCTGGCGATCGGTGGAGTCCCGCGCGGTGTACTGGTTCAAGCGCGCCAGGGTGAACTTGAGGTCATGCACTTCTTCGGAGGTAAGCATCGCACCATGGAACAGGGTCGGCAGCAAACGACCGTCGTTGTACTTGAGCAGCGGCACATCCGGCATCATCGAACCGTACTTGAGTACAGTGTTGGAAACTTTCACCTTGCCGGCCACACCGAGCTTTGCGTATTGGTCGGCAGAGCGGCGTGGGTCATGCCCGCTGGAGGGCAGCAAACCACTGTTACTGTCGGCCGGGCTTGAATCGAGCTTGAAGCCGAGCATGCCCAACGCATCTACACCAAAACCGATCGGCCCTTGGGTATAACCAGACTGAACATTGAGAATAAAGCCTTGGGCCCACTCTTCGCGCTTGGACGCGCCTTGGCTGGAACTGCTGTGGCCGTCACGAAAATCCCGGTTGAAATAGACATTGCGTGCTTCAAGCTTGGCCGTGGTGTCTTCAACAAAACCGGCGGCCTGGGCATTGACACCGGCACACAGCAAGAACAGGCCGGCAACACGACGCCCGGGGGCGAGTGGGAGGGGGGCAAACATGCGAGGGAACATCCAAAAAGAAAGGCGAAAACAAATCCGCCGCCGTCAATGGCCGCGGTACTGCAGCACAGCCGAAGACATATCGACCAGCATCTTGAATGTTCACCCAAAGCCTCTGGCGCGGGCAATTGGACCATGGTCTAAACAACTGGCGGTTGGCACCCGTGGACGTTATAAATTGCCGTTCGAAAAACTAAATTAGTTCCAGATCAATTGATTGAAAGTTTACGGTTTACCCACTAGCCAGCGACTACTACACTCGACCACAGCGAACAGCTGTACCCACCCACGTGGCCGGCGTTTAACGCGTCTTCAATGTTCGTCACGCCCTTGCCACAGTTGAATTACAGGAGTGATGACAGTGTCCAGACTTGCAGAGTTTCGTGCTGCCGAAAAAGCCCTCCAGGAACAGATTGCCCAACTGGAAGCGCTGAAAAAGGATGCCGGCCTCAAACGCGAAATCGAATTCGAGCAGAAACTACTCGGGCTGATGAAAAGCTATGACAAGGGCCTGCGCGATATCGTTGCCATCCTCGACCCTAAAGCCGGCAGCAAGGTGGCTTCCAAGACGCCGGGCGCGGCGCCCAAACAGCAGCGTCGACCCCGGGTAGTGAAAGTCTACGAGAACCCGCACACCGGAGAACTGATCGAGACCAAAGGTGGCAATCACCGGGGCCTTAAAGCCTGGAAAGAGGAGTATGGCGCCAAGACGGTAGAAAGTTGGTTGCGGCCATGAAACGTGCACATACACTTCACACTTTTTTCACAGCGCCTGGCGCACTATCGAACCAGCTAAAGGATTAGCGACCCCATCTGCGCCCGCACACGCGGGCCTCTAATTCAAGCGCCCTGCCCTCGTGCAGGGCGCTTTCATTTTGCGCAATCGCTTCAGTCCCGTATCATGGCCGGCCTGTCTTTACCGCTGGCGCCCCAGGATACAAAGCCTAGGGCCCGGCCCCGTCTCTGGAGCCCCCATGAGCCTGAACGATCTGAACACCCTGCCTGGCGTTACCGCTCAGCCGGACACCGCCACCGCTCAATTCGTCTTCAACCACACCATGCTGCGGGTCAAGGACATCGAGAAGTCGCTGGACTTCTACACCCGCGTCCTGGGTTTTCGCTTGGTAGACAAGCGCGACTTCCCCGAAGCACAGTTCAGCCTGTACTTCCTGGCCCTGGTCGACCCGGCGCAGATCCCTGCCGATGACGCGGCCCGCCACCAGTGGATGAAGTCGATCCCAGGCGTACTGGAGTTGACCCACAACCACGGCACCGAGAACGATCCTGAGTTCGCGTACCACAACGGCAACAGCGATCCACGTGGTTTCGGCCATATCTGCATCTCGGTGCCAGACGTCGTGGCTGCCTGCGCGCGCTTCGAAGCGCTCGACGTGCCGTTCCAGAAACGCCTGGCCGATGGCCGCATGAACCACCTGGCGTTCATCAAGGACCCGGATGGCTACTGGGTCGAAGTGATCCAGCCAACCGAGCTGTAAGCACGCCGCCCGCCTGGGCGCGCTCGTCGGGCCGGGAACTACCGGCCCCTTGCTGTGGTATATGGAAGTAACCGCTTCCACACCACAGCGAGGTAAGGACGATGCAAACCCTTCACTGTGAATACCGCGACCACACCATCACTGCCAGCGTCATGGCCCACCCTGGGTCACCCCTGCCCTACGCCGCTGGATGCCTGATCACCGACCCTGAAGGCCACACCAGCAGGCGCTTGGCGCTTCCGCTGAAAATGGCCTTGCTGTCTGATCTGAACAACGCCCAGCATGCGTCTCTGGCCCACGGCAAATGGCTGGTGGATCAGAAGCTCGATGGTGATAGACGAACGCCATGATATCGCCCACTAATTGGGGCCGCTTCGCGGCCCTTCGCGGCGGTTCGGCGTCCCGACAAGCCCGCTTCCACAGGTACAGCGCCAATCTAGAGAACGGCGCTGTACCTGTGGGAGCGGGCTCGCCCGCGAACGGGCGCGAAGCGGCCCCATAACGGGCGGTTTAAGTATTCAGGTAGCGCGCGCGTATTCGATGGCAGATTCGACCTGCTCAGCTGTCGGCCTGACGCCGGTGTACAGCACGAACTGCTCCAGCGCCTGCAAGGCGATCACCTCAAGCCCGGTAATCACCGGCTTACCTAGCGCTTGCGCCTTGCGAACCAGTGGCGTGAGTGCAGGCATCGCGACCACATCGAACACTCGCTCGGCTGCGGCAATGGCCGTTTCAGCAAATGCCAGCTGCTCGGCCTCAGCCCCGCCAGCCATGCCGATTGGCGTCACGTTGACCAACATGGGCGGCGCCAGATCACCCAGCTCGGCCTGCCAGCGATAACCACAGACATCCGCCAGCTGCCGCCCAGCCTGCTCATTGCGGGCAACGATGAGCCCCTCGCGAAAACCGGCATCACGCAAGGCGCTGGCCACGGCCTTGGCCATTCCACCACTGCCACGCAAGGCAAAAGCTGTCGCCGGGTCCACCTGATGCTGCTCAAGTAGCTGGCGCACTGCCAGGTAGTCGGTGTTGTAGGCCTTCAAATGGCCGTTGCTGTTGACCAGGGTGTTGACCGATTCGATCGCCTGCGCCGACGGATCGATTTCGTCGACCAAGGCCATGCACGCTTCCTTGTACGGCATCGACACCCCACAGCCGCGGATCCCCAGGGCGCGGATCCCAGCGACCGCAGCGGGCAGGTCCTGGGTGGTCATGGCCTTGTAGTAGTAATCCAGCCCCAACTGCTGGTAGAGGTGATTGTGAAAGCGCACACCAAAGGTGCCGGGGCGGCCGGCCAGGGAAATGCACAGTACGGTGTCTCTGCTAGGGGTCATCGCCAGGGTTACTCCTTGACCGTCACTGAATCGATTACGCAGCCTAGCAGACAGCGCCACCGGCGCGCCTCAGTTCATCGCAGGCCAGGCATAGGCTCAGCGCAGGCTTACAGGAACGGGCTTGCCCCGCGATGAGCCGCAAACCAACACCCGCCAAGCAAAAGATCAGACGACGAACGGCGTCTGAAGAACCGATCCAGCATGAAGCTTTTTTCATTTCATGGCCGGCTCTGAGCGAGCAATCGACAGCACTTCGACCATACTCCACAATGCAACGGTTTTTTGGGGGAAACCCTTGCACAGCCAACGACATACCAACTTTTAGTGAGCCTCAACGTGAAAACTTCCCTGTCCATCCTCAGCCTGCTGCTGTTGCTCACAGGAACTGCGACCCTTCCGTCGACCGCTGCTGCACAACCCCCGGCCCAGGTTCAACGCGACCCTTCGAAACTGCACCTGGCCTCTGGCAGCGCCCTGCTGATCGACCTGAACACCAATAAGGAGTTGTATTCGAGCCACGCTGATCGCGTGGTCCCCATCGCTTCGGTCACCAAGCTGATGACCGCGATGGTGGTGCTCGATGCCAAGCAGCCCATGGACGAAATGCTCAGCATGACCATCGCCAACAACCCGGAGATGAAGGGCGTCTATTCCCGCGTTCGCTTGGGCAGCCAGCTCGATCGCCGCGAGACCTTGCTGATCACCTTGATGTCGTCGGAAAACCGCGCCGCCAACAGCCTGGCCAACCATTACCCAGGCGGCTACAACGCGTTCATCAAGGCCATGAACGCCAAGGCCCGCAGCTTGGGCATGAGCCACACCCGGTATGTCGAACCCACCGGCCTGTCGACCTTGAACGTCTCCACTGCACGGGACCTGGCCAAGTTGCTGATGGCTTCGCGCAAGTACCCACAGTTGAGCGAGCTGTCGACCACCCGCGAAAAAACCGTAGCGTTCCGCAAGCCCAACTACACCCTGGGCTTTCGTAACACCGACCACCTGGTCAACAAGAGCAATTGGGATATCAAGCTGACCAAGACCGGCTTTACCAATGAAGCCGGGCACTGCCTGGTGCTGCTGACCAAGATGGACAACCGGCCGGTCGCGATGGTGATTCTCGATGCATTCGGCAAGTACACCCACTTTGCCGATGCCAGCCGCATGCGCCAGTGGCTGGAGACCGGCGCCGCCAAACCGGCACCTGCGGTGGCCATGCAGTACAAGGCTGAGCGGCGCAATCGCGTGGCGGCGGACTGAGCCTGTCGCGCACCCTGTGCACACGGGCCGCCCGGCGGCCCGAATCGGCTGTCACGCCTGCGTATTGACCATACCGCCCGCGCTGCTGCCGCCGGTCTTGCTCAGTGCTTCGAGCAACTGCGCGGTAGCGGCCATGATCTGGCCATTGAGCGTGGCGATACTGGCCTGCTTGGCGGTCACGGCCGCCAACTTGACGGTATCGTCCGTGTTCTGCGCCATCAGATCAGCCAGTTGCTTCTGTTCCTCGGCCATCTGCTTTTGCAGCTGCTTGATCATCTCGCGCAACTGCTTGATGTGCGCAGGCTCACTGCTTTCTTCACTGGCGCCTGCTGCCGGCGCCTGGCCGCCACCGGCGACTTTGCCCAGGTCTGCCTGGGTGGTTGCGCCCGCTTTCTCACCCTGCTCGGCTTCGCTTACCTGAGCGGTTTTCGCCGCGGCCTCAAGCGAAGCATTACTGTTGATGGTAACTGCAGTAATTCCAACCATGTTCTTAACCTGCCTTGAGGTGGTCCTTGCGTTGACTCACTTATCGGCCGGGCGGTGCAGTTCTTGAGGGCGCAAGCCCATCCAGGCAACAGTCGTCGGTTAAATTCCCTGAAAGCTGGCTCGTTCCAAGTGTGTATCAGGCGCAGGAGCCGGACCCCGGCAGGCGTCCACATTCGAACTTTAGGGAATCGCAGCCATGAGCCAGACCCCAGAAACAATCAAAGACCTGATCGGCGTGGGCTTCGGCCCTTCCAACCTGGCCCTGGCCATCGCCCTGGAAGAGCTTGCCCAAAGCCAAGGCCACGCGCTCGATGCGCTGTTCATCGACAAGCAACACGATTACCGCTGGCACGGTGACACCCTGGCCACCCAAAGCGAGCTGCAGATTTCCTTCCTCAAGGACCTGGTCTCGCTGCGCAACCCCACCAGTCCCTACAGCTTCGTCAACTACCTGCACCAGAAGCAGCGTCTGGCCGACTTCATCAACCTGGGCACTTTCTACCCCTGCCGCCTTGAGTACAACGACTACCTGCGCTGGGCAGCCGAGCACTTTGCGGCCCAAGCGGTGTACGGCGAGCAGGTGTTGCGTATCGAGCCTGAAGTGACCGGCGGGCGGGTCGAACACCTGCGCCTGGTGTCGCGTGATGCCAATGGCCGCGAGCATAGCCGGCGCACCCGCTCGGTGGTGATCGGCAGCGGCGGCACGCCGAAGATCCCCGAGAAGTTCACCGCGTTCAAGGACGACCCGCGGGTCTTTCACCACTCCAAGTACCTCAGCAGCCTGGCCAAACTGCCTTGCACCGAGGGCAAGCCAATGCGCATCGCAGTGATCGGCTCCGGGCAGAGCGCCGCCGAAGCCTTCATCGACCTCAATGACAGCTACCCCTCGGTCAAGGTCGACATGATCCTGCGCGCCACCGCTTTGAAGCCCGCCGATGACAGCCCGTTCGTCAACGAGATCTTCGCCCCCGACTACACCGACCTGGTCTATAACGAACCGGCCGAGCAACGCAGCAAACTGATCGGCGAATACCACAACACCAACTACTCGGTGGTCGACCTGGATCTGATCGATCGCATCTACGGCATCCTCTATCGGCAGAAGGTTTCCCACCAGTTCCGGCATAACGTGCTATGCCGACGCAATGTCGAAGCGGTCGTGGCGACGCGCGATGGCATCGAGTTGACTTTGCGTGACCTGGCTACCGGCCATCAGCAGACCCACCGCTACGATGCGGTCATCCTCGCCACCGGCTATGAGCGTCGCTCGCACCGCGAGTTGCTGGCGCCGCTGGAAGGCTATCTGGATGACTTCAGCGCCGACCGCAACTACCGCCTGCTGGCAAGCCCGGACCTGCAAGCGTCGGTCTACCTGCAAGGCTTCTGCGAGACCACCCACGGCCTGAGCGACACCCTGCTCTCGGTGTTGCCGGCAAGGGCCGCAGAAATCGGCCAGGCGCTGTACAAGGATCTGGCCCGACAAGGCAATGCACAACCGCTAGCCGCCCTGACCGGTGCCTGAACCGCCCTGACGCTGGGCCTCAAGCCGGCATGTCGCCTCAACGCGCATGCCGGCTTGCGCTTTCTGAAACATTTGCTTGCATTTAAAAAGGCAGGATTTTGATTCTCATTCGTCCTTAATAATGCAGCCTTACAGGTTGAGCATGCGCTCGACCCTCATTTTCAGAAGATGACCGATGGCCCAATCAACCAAAACTAAGAAGTCCAAGTCCAAGCTGTGGTTTCTGGTGCACAGTTGGCTCGCCCTGCCGATCTGGTTCTTTGTCCTGATCGTGTGCTTCACCGGCATGCTCGCGGTGGTCAGCCAGGAGATCGTCTGGCTGGCCAACCCGGACGTGCGCGCCAGCAAGCCTAGTGACGACGCCCAGCGCTTGAGCTTCCAGCAGATTCTCGATGCCATGCACAAGGCCGAGCCGGAGATGGCCGTGCGCAGGCTGGTGCAGCCTGACGGCTCGCACTTTGCCTTGACCGCCAATGTCACCAACCCTGATGGCACCACACCGACGCTGTATGTGAACCCTTATACCGGTGCTATCCAGGGCAAGGTCCCCGACTTCAACTTCGAGGCGTTCACTCGCGCGTTGCATGGCTGGTGGCTGGTGCCCTTCACCAACGGCTTTAGCTGGGGCTGGTATCTGGTATCGCTGCTCGGGCTGCCGATGCTGGCATCCTTGGTAACCGGCCTGGTGGTCTACAAGAAGTTCTGGAAAGGCTTTTTCAAGCCGCTGCGCACCGGCCACGGTTCGCGCATCTTTTGGGGTGATGTGCACCGCCTGGCGGGGGTCTGGTCAATCTGGTTCATTGCGGTCATTTCGATTACCGGTATCTGGTTCCTTATCCAGGCGATCCTGTCTGACAATCACATCACCATTTCCACCGAGCCGGTGGTGCCAGTGATTTCCCGCGAAGATGTGCCGCAGACCGCTGATGGCAGCCCGGCGCCACGCATTGACCTGGATGAGGCTGCGCGCATTGCAACCACCGCCATCCCGGGCCTGGATATCAGCTTTATCATGATGCCCGCGACGTCCTATAGCCATGTCAGCATGGGCGGTCGCGGCTGGTATCCGCTGATGTACCAGACCGCCGCGGTCAACCCCTACACGCGCACCGTCGACAGTAAGTTCCTGCTCGAGGACCGCTCGACCCTGGAGTTCGTCACCGAATCGATGCGCCCGCTGCACACCGGCGACTTTGGCGGCCTGGCCATCAAGCTGGTCTGGTTCTTCTTCGGCCTGGTCCTGACCTTGATGGTCCTCAGCGGCCTGCTGATCTGGACCAAGCGCACCGCCCAGGCGACCGCCGCCGCCCTCAAGCGCAGCGAACGTGCACCTGCCTCACGTAAAGCACGCGTTGAAACCCCTGTGGAGGTCCAGCCATGAGCAAGGCCCAAGCCCTGCCCGCAAGCCCGTTGAAGCAATTCTGGCTGAAGTGGCGCTTTCACCTGAACATCCTGCTGATCCTGATTCCGCTGGGCTTTATGCCCAAGTACTTTGCCGATGCGGCGATGTTCCGGGGCGACAGCGGCCTGGGGGCCAATCAGCAAAGCGCCATCCAGGTCGGCCCGTACACCCTGGATCTGGCCGAAATGCGCGATGAAGCGCCCAGGGCGGACGGTCCGGCAGGCTATTTCAAACTGTTCAACGCAGCGCTGTGCAAAGCCTGCCTCAAGGACGTCAAGGCGGTTTACCTGCGCATAGGCAAGCCGCGCAGCCTGCGCGCTGCGGGCACCATCTTCTTTGGCGCACCGTACCGCATGGCGACCTCACTGCCGGTGCCCCCGCGCACCAAACCTGATGCGCAGATCTGGATCACCATCGAAGGCTGGGACGGCAGCATGCACCAGGCGCCGGTGGCGCTGGCCAAAGCATCGCCGGCCACTGTGGCCTGGCTCGAAAAACAAGGAGGCAAGAAATGAAACACCTGATGCGCAGGCTGGCCCTGCCCCTGCTGCTCGTCGCTGCCGCCCCTGCCCTGGCGCACAACCCGATGTGCGAATGCGAGCCGGTCGGCAGCGACCAGATCAAATGCACCGGCGGTTTCTCCGATGGCAGCGGCGCACCGGGTGTGACCTTGGATGTCATCGGCTATGACGAGCAGGTGCTGGTCGGCAGCAAACTGGGCGATGACTCGACCCTGACCTTCAAGCGCCCCGACGGCGAGTTCTACGTGCTGTTCGATGCCGGCCCGGGCCATGTGGTTGAAGTCGACTATGCCGATATAGGCGAGCCATGAGCCGCGCCCAGGTCATCCGCCCGGCCGGTGCCGGGCATGAAACGCTGTATGTGCTGCTGAGCGCATTGTTGATCGTGCTGCTGGCGGCCACCGTGGTCGGGCTGCGCGGCGAACGCGAGGACGAGGTCAGCATCGCCAACCACCAGATCGATGCCCGCCGCGACCTGAATGCCGCCGAACAAGGTGTTTTCACAGACCTGTGGGTAGCGTTTGACGAGATCCAGATGCTGCGTGAAGAAAACACTGCAGCGCCAACGGTCACCGCGCTCGCTGAAGAGGGCCTGCCGCCCTTCGTCAACGATGCCAGCAGCGACAGCCGTGGCCGTCATCAGTGGCAGTGGCTTGCCGCCGGCGCCTACCTGGGAAGCAGCCAGGATGCCCAGGTAGCCGGCAGCTTCCTGCTGATCCTGCCGGCTAACGCCGATGGCCAGGCCGACGTCTGGCTGCGTCGCGACAGCGCAGCGCTGGTGCCGGACGATCTGGGCCAGGAAGCACTGATCGCCGCCGGCTGGCAGCAAATCGTCAGCCACTACGACGCCGGGGTCACCCGCCAACACCGTCACTGAATCCAAGGACTCCCCATGCTGCGCTCCGTCTTCGTTCGCCGCGTCTTCGCCCTGCTCCTGGCCTGCGCCCTGCCGGCCCTGGCCCAGGCCGAGAACGGCAAACCCCTGCGAATCGGCATCACCCTGCACCCTTACTACAGCTACGTAAGCAACATCGTCGGCGACAAGGCCGAGGTGGTGCCGCTGATTCCGGCCGGGTTCAATCCACACGCCTACGAGCCGCGCGCCGAAGACATCAAGCGCATCGGCACCCTGGACGTGATCGTGCTCAATGGCGTTGGCCACGATGACTTTGCCGACCGGATGATCGCCGCCAGCGAAAAACCGCAGATCAAGACCATCGAATCGAACGCCAACGTGCCGCTGCTGGCCGCCACCGGCATCGCTGCACGCGGCGCCGGCAAGGTCGTCAATCCGCACACTTTCCTGTCGATCAGCGCCACCATCGCCCAGGTCAACAACATCGCCCGCGAGCTGGGCAAGATCGACCCGGACAACGCCAAGTTCTACACGCAGAACGCCCGCGCCTATGCCAAGCGCCTGCGCAAGCTGCGCGCCGACGCCCTGGCCAAGGTAACCGAGGCGCCCAATGCCGAGTTTCGCGTGGCCACCATCCACGCCGCCTATGACTACCTGGTGCGCGACTTTGGCCTGGAAGTCACTGCCGTGGTCGAGCCAGCCCACGGTATCGAACCCAGCCCTGCGCAGCTGAAGAAAACCATCGACCAGCTCAAGGCACTGGACGTCAAGGTGATCTTCTCGGAGATGGACTTCCCCTCTGCCTACGTCGAAACCATCCAGCGTGAATCCGGCGTGCACCTGTACCCGCTGACGCACATTTCCTACGGCGAATACACCAAGGAAAAATACGAGGTGGAGATGAAGCGCAACCTCGATACCGTGGTCAAGGCCATCCAGGAGAACCGCGCATGACTGCGGCGGCCAACCTCACCGTCGCCAGCGGACCGCGCATCGAGTTTGCCGGCATCGACCTGACCCTGGGCCGCACG
Organism: Pseudomonas urmiensis; assembly: GCF_014268815.2. Taxonomy (NCBI): domain Bacteria; kingdom Pseudomonadati; phylum Pseudomonadota; class Gammaproteobacteria; order Pseudomonadales; family Pseudomonadaceae; genus Pseudomonas; species Pseudomonas urmiensis. The sequence goes on along the minus strand of NZ_JABWRE020000001.1, from coordinate 1,686,986 downwards.
CGCATTCTTGAACAGGTCGCGTTCAACGTCACACCAGGCAGCGTGCACGCCATCGTCGGGCCCAATGGCGGCGGCAAGAGCTCGTTGATCAAGACCTTGCTCGGGCAGATGCCCCATCAAGGGCAGCTGACCTTGAATTGGCCGAGCGAGCACGAAGTGATCGGCTACGTGCCCCAGGCATTGGAGTTCGATCGGGGCCTGCCGATGACCGTGGACGACTTCATGGCCGCCATGTGCCAGCGCCGCCCGGCCTTCCTCGGCCTGTCGCGGCGCGTGCAACCGGCCATCGACGCAGCGCTTGCGCGGGTCGGCATGCTCGACAAGCGCAAACGGCGCATGGGCGCGCTCTCTGGCGGCGAGCGCCAGCGCGTGCTGCTCGCCCAAGGGTTGATCCCTGAGCCGCAACTGCTGGTGCTGGACGAGCCGATGTCGGCCTTGGACGAGGCCGGCATCCAGGTGTTCGAGCAACTGCTGCACAGCTGGCGCCAGGCCGGCACCACCGTGCTGTGGATCGAGCACGACCTGGAAGCGGTGCTGCGCCTGGCCGATCGGGTCACCGGACTGAACCGCAAGGTGCTGTTCGACGCCCCGCCGGCCCAGGCCCTGACCCCAGAACGCCTGCTCGGGCTGTTCTCCGTTCACCCCCGCAGCGAGAGCCTCGCCTGATGAGCTTTGAAGCCTTCCGCCAACTGGTCCAGGAATGGGCCAGCGCTGGCTACTTACCGGAGGCGCTGGCCTACGGTTTCGTGATCAATGCCCTGATCGCCGGCCTGATGATCGGCCCGGTGCTGGGCGGCCTGGGCACCCTGGTGGTGGTCAAGCGTTTTGCCTTCTTCTCCGAAGCAGTCGGCCACGCAGCCTTGACCGGGGTGGCCATCGGCATCCTGCTCGGCGAGCCCTACACCGGCCCGTATGGCAGCCTGTTCGGCTACTGCCTGCTGTTCGGCATCCTGCTCAACTTCCTGCGTAACCGCACCGGGCTGTCGCCGGACACTCTGATCGGGGTGTTCTTGTCGGTGTCGCTGGCGCTCGGTGCAAGCCTGCTGCTGATGCTGGCGGGCAAGATCAACGTGCACATCCTGGAAAACGTGCTGTTCGGCTCGGTGCTGACGGTCAGCGCCCAGGACCTGGTGGTGCTGGGGATCGTTGCGATCCTGGTGCTGGCCTTGGCCCTGCCGCTGTACAACCGGATCATGCTGGCCAGCTTCAACCCGCAGCTGGCGGCGGTGCGTGGGGTTGCGGTAAAGACCCTGGACTACCTGTTCGTGGTGCTGGTGACCCTGGTCACCGTGGCCTCGGTGAAAGTCATTGGCGCCATCCTGGTCGGCGCGCTGCTGGTGATTCCCGCCGCTGCCGCACGCCTGGTGAGCCAGTCGCTCAAGGGCTTTTTCTTCATCTCGGTAGTGATCGCGACCTTGAGCACCCTGTGCGGCATCCTGCTGCCGATCGTCTTCGACCTGCCGGTGCCGTCGGGCGCTGCGATCATCCTGGTCGCCGGTGTCTGCTTCGCCCTCGCCGCGCTGGCCCGCGCACTCGTCCCCCGCCTGCAAGGAAACCCGGCATGACCCTGAACCTCAAGCATCTGACCCTGGCCCTCGCCCTGGCTGGCCTGCCTGGCCTGGCGTTGGCGGCGCAACCTGCGGCGCGCGCGCAAAACAGCGCCGCCACCAGCGTGCTGACCACCTTGCCGGTGACCCATAGCCTGGCCGCCAGCCTGCTCGACGGCACCTCGGTGCAGCTCAAGCGTGCCGCGCCGGCCAACCTGCCGGCGACCCGCCAGCCTTCGTACTTCAGCGGCCGTGGCGGGGCGAGCCTGCACAAAGCCGCGCAGCAGGCCGATGCGGTAATTGGCCTGCGCTCGATCTGGCGCGATGACCCGCTGTATCCAATGGCCCGGCGCAGCAACATCCGCATCGTCGAGATCGATGCAGCGCGGCCGGTCGACGGCGCCCTGCCAGGCATCGCGGTACAGGGTGACGATGCCTTTGCCGGTTATCCATGGCTCAACCCGACCAACCTGGGGCGCATGGCCGATGTCATGGCCAGTGACCTGGAGCGCCTGTCGCCCGCTGACAAGGACAAGATCCAGGCCAACCTCGCCACCCTCAAGCGGCAGATGCTGGAACTGATTTCAAGCAGCCAGAGCCGCTTGGCCGAGGCTGACAACCTCAGCGTGGTCAGCTTGTCGGAACGCCTGGGCTATCTGGCCAGCGGACTGAACCTGGATGTGGTCGATCAGCCGTTGCCGGCCGAGGACAAATGGGATGAGGCGGCGCTCAAGGCCTTGGCCGATAACCTCAAGGGCCAGGACGTGGCGCTGGTGCTGCACCACCGCCAACCTGATCCGGCTGTAGCTGAGGTGATCAAGGCCGCTGGCGCCAAGCTGCTGGTGGTCGATAGCGATCCTGAAGATACCCTGGCCGGGCTCAAAGCCAGTGTCGAGCAGGTGGTCGGGGCATTGAGTCAAGGCTGATGTAGGTAGAGAGGCCCTCACGGGCCTCTTCGGCGGCGCTGCAACACCTTATGCGCCAATTGCGCGCCGCCGGGCTAGCGCCTCATGCAACGTTCATAGCGCTCATCCACTCGCCCTGCAAACCACGCCGTGGTCAGCTTGCGGGTTATCTTCGGGCTCTTGAGCTCGATCCCCGGCAACACCGCCCGTGGCACTTGCTTGCCCGCCTTGGCATCGGCCAGGGCAAACACCCCGCGATACAGCTCGGTGTGTTCAAACTCGAGGCTGTCGCTCTCCTCCAGCTGGCTGCGAATCTGGGTATTGCGCAGGCCAAGCTGGCGCCCCAGTTTGCGCGCTGCCTGCTCGGTGCTGCCGGGCATGATGGCCCCCGGCGCGATCAAGTCGCCATCGAGCGCCAACTTAATCCCCGTCACCTGGCTCAAGGCAGCCTGGAACGCCGCATCGCGGCTGGCGTACCAACCGGCATTGAAGTCGGCGAAGCGATACAGCTGGCGCTGGTAGTTGGCCGGATAGCCCAGTAGATGGGCGATGCCGAAATACATGCCGCCGCGCCGACTGAACACTTCCTGGCGAATCGTCCCGGCATAGCTGTACGGGTAGTCCTTGGCATGGCGTTCGGCGAACGCGATGCTGACCTGCATCGGCCCGCCGGTGTGCACCGGGTTGAGGCCATCGAGCAAGGTGCGCCCAAGCGGCAGTCCGGCGATGAAATCATCGAACAGCGCACTCAGTTGCTTTTCACTGCGCACGGCGAGCAGGCGTTGCTGGTAGGTCTTGCCGTTGGCAGAGGGGGTATTCAGCGCGCCATCGACCAGCAGCCGGGGAATGTGCAGTCGGGCTGCCCGTCGATCGATCTCCTGGCGTGCGATCCGCCCAAGATTGGGCACTTGCGGGTCAGCGCTGAAGGTCGACTCCTGCTCGGTCACCGCCAAGACCGCGCAGAGATTGCTCTTGCTTGCGGTGATGTGCTGGGCTTGGAAGGCGGTTTGGATGTCCTGCGCCCAGCCCTGGCGGTCCTTGACCTGGGCAGGCAGCAGGCGCATCAACTGGGCACGTACCTGGGCAGGATCAGCAGCCTGTTGTTCCTCGCGCCGCCCGGCACAACCCTGCAGCAGCGCCAGCACCATCAGCCCTGCCGTTGCAATACGCGCGTTCAGGGCTGCTCACCGACCAGGTAGGTCTTGCTGATGTGGCGAAACAGCGGATGGCTAGCGCTGCCCATCAGCTCGAACAGCACCATTTCGCCAGTCACCAGCTGGGCGCCAGCATCGCGCATGCGCGCCAGGCCTGCGGCTTTACTGGCCGGGGTGCGGCTGTCGCAGGCGTCCTCGACCACGAATACCTGCTTGCCCAGCGCACGCAGGCCGAGCACGGTCTGCAGCACGCAGACGTGGGTTTCCATACCACAGACGATCACCTGCTCACGCTCGAGCAGACTGGCCGGCAAGCATTGCGCGGCCACACAGGAGAAGTGGTTTTTCTCGACGATCTGGGCGCCAGGCGAGGCCGCCTTGAGCTCAGCCAAGGTCGGCCCGAGGCCTTTGGGATACTGCTCGGAAATCACTGTCGGCAGCTCCAGCTCGGCGCTCGCCGCGAGCAGCCAGCGTGCCCGCGCGCGCGTGCCCTGTGGATCGCTCATGGCGCCGATGAGCTTTTCCTGGATGTCGACCACCAACAGCGTGGCCTTGTGCGGATCGATCAGCATTGTCAGCCTCTTGCCTGGGAAAAGCTCAAGCCTCGCCCATGCAAGAGACGCCGTCAATCAAGCGCTCAGGCGATGCGGCGCGAGCGCTTGGGCCAACACGGCCAGGACCCGCTCCTCGTGCTCATGAATGAAGAAGTGTCCGCCTGGGAAGGTCTGCAAGGAAAACTCAGCCAGCGTTTCCTGGCCCCAGGCCAACAGCTGCTCTTCACTGGCCCGGTCATCTGCGCCGCCCAATACATGCAGCGGGCAGCGCAACGCTGGCCGCTGACGGTAGGCATAGTGACCACACAGGAGGAAGTCAGCGCGCAGAATGGGCAGGGTCAGGCTCATCAGCTCAGCATGGGCCAAGACTTCTTCCGGAGTGCCTTGCAGCTCGCGCAGCTCGGCGATCAACTCGTCGTCGCTTTTCTCAACACGCCAGTTCTTGCCGTCGTAGTCCTCGCGCCGGGTCGGCGCCGCAGTGCCGCAGGCAAACAACGCCAGCGGCGGCGCACAGCCCAGTGCCTGCAACTCATGGGCAAGCTCGAAGGCCAGCAGCGCGCCCAAGCTATGGCCAAGCAACGCGTAGGGCGTGCTGGCGGCCAGGCGCTGCTCGCTGGCGAGCTGCCTGGCCAGGGCCTGCATGTCGGTGTGCAAGGCTTCGCCCATGCGCGCACCGCGCCCAGGCAGCTCAACCGGCCGCACCTGCAACCAGGCCGGCAGCTTGCGCCGCCAGCGGTTGTAAACCATGGCGCTGGCACCGGAGTAAGGCAGGCACAACAGATTCACTGCAGTCACCGATAACGCCTCACTGGGCCACGGCTTCTGCCATCTTCTGGCGCAGGCTCAACGGACGCATGTCAGTCCAGACTTCATCGATGTAGGCCAGGCAGTCCTTTTTCAGTCCGCTCTTGCCAGCGGCGCGCCAGCCGGCGGGGATCGCCTTGTAGTCGGGCCAGATCGAATACTGCTCTTCGTGGTTGACCACTACCTGGAACACGATGTCGTCGCGGTCGAATACGGAAGTCATTGCCTGTCTCCTTGAATGATGAAGGCCGCTGCGCACCCGGCGCAGGGCGGCTCTTCACTAAACGTAGGAAGCTTCAGAAAAATTAGTCAACTCAGGCCTACACTGTGCCTTTGCAAACGCCGCCGATGATGGCATATATCGTTGTCCTACCTTCCCCAGCCCACCCTGGAGTCATCAGCATGCTTGGCGTGACCGACTACGGCGCATTCGTGATCGCGTTCCTCATCCTCCTGGCCATCCCTGGGCCGGGTAACTTCGCCTTGATCACCGCCACCGGCAAAGGCGGCATCAAGGGTGGCCTGGCGGCGACTTTCGGGGTGATTCTTGGCGATCAGGTGTTGATGTGGCTGGCGGTGGCCGGCGTCGCAACCCTGCTGGCAACTTACCCGACAGCCTTCCACGTGGTGCAGTGGGCAGGCGCAGCCTACCTGGCCTGGCTGGGCTTGCGCATGGTCTTCAGCAAACCGGGCGGCGCACCACGGGAAAGCCGCATGGACAACGGTCGCTACCTGCGCCAGACCATGCTGATCACCCTGCTCAATCCCAAGGCGATCATGTTCTACATGGCGTTCTTCCCGCTGTTCATCGACCCGGTGCGCCACCAGGGCGTAGTGACCTTCGCCTTCATGGCGGTGACGGTAGCGGCGCTGACCTTGCTCTATGGCCTGGTCGCCGTGCTGTTGACCCATCACCTGGCCGAGCGCATGCGCGCCAGCCCCAAGGTGTCGAACCTGCTCGAGCGCTTGGCCGGGGCATGCCTGGTCGGGTTTGGCATCAAATTAGCGGCGATGCGCTAGGCATCACGCAGCAGGTCGTGAACGTCGAGCAGCCGGTAAGCGACTTCAGGATTACGCTCAAGGCCCCGCCGAATTGCCGCGGGGATGGCCTGGCGGGTCTTGCGGCACAGGCCAGGTTGCTCGGCCAGTTCGATGACGATACCGCGCATGGTGCGCACTTCGTTGTGGCCAGGGGCAATGCTCAGGCGAATGCCCAACTGATCGTACAAGCGCAGTTGCAGGCGATGCAGGTCGTCCAAGTCCTTGAGGTTCTCCAAGCGTTCGAGCAGGCGTTTTTCTTCCTGGCGGGTGAGCAGCAGAATACGCTGCGCGTTGGCAGGGCATTGCTCCAGGCGTTCGCGACCACAGATGCAGGCGCCTGGCGGGCAGGGTTGGCGTAGGGAGGGGCTGGTCATGGGAAAAGCATAGCCGTCCTGCACGAGTTATCAGCGCAGGCTAGCCCAGTCACTGCTCAGCGCACAATTGGAAGAAGCGTGCTGCCACCCGCGACGGCGTTGCGGCGTGCGGCATCAATATCGAGAACCGTCGCGTCAGGGGCTCAGGAGCAATGCGCAACTGACGCAGCGCGCCATCTTCATGACGGATCGACATCGCCGAGACAAAGCCTACCCCCATCCCCGCGCGCACCGCCTCCTTGACCCCTTCCACCCCAGCAATCTCCAGCCCCACGCGCATCGCCACACCGCAGCGAGCAAAAGCCCGCTCGACCAGTTGGCGTACGCCGGAGCCGCTTTCGCGCAGCACCAGCGGGTAGTCACCGAGCGCCTGCAAGGTCTGCGCTTGGCCCGCTGCGGCGAGCGGATGATCACTGGGCACGATGGCGACGATCTCATCCTCGCGCCAGGCAGTGACACGCGTGCCCAATGGCAGCTCCTGCCCCGGTGGCCCCTCGATCAAGGCGATGTCCAGTGAGCCCAGCGCTGCAACGATCTCAGCGGTGTTGCCGTTTTCCGTGCTAACCACGATGTCTGGATAGCGCTGACGGAAATCGGCGATCAGATAAGGCAGCAGGTAGCTGGCCGGGGTGGTGCTGGCGCCAATGCGCAGGGTACCGCGCTCCAGGCCGCGCAGTGCATCTCGCAGCGCCTGGGCCTGGCGGAAGGTTTCGCGCAGTCGCTGGGCGTGGCCGAGCAGTTGCTCGCCCGCAGCAGTCAGGCGTACACCACGCCCGGCGCGCTGGTACAGCGGCTCGCCAAACTCCTCCTGCAACAGCTTGAGCTGGCCGGACACGGCAGGCTGCGACAAATGCAGGGCGAGTGCTGCATGACTGATATTGCCGTGCTCGGCAACGGTGGCGAAGGTTATCAGCTGTTCTGGGGTCATCCATTGAAAATATCAGCTTAGCGGATACTTGCCATCCCAAATGACGATTTTTTATAAGCTTATAACCGAATTACCCTAAGGCCATCTCAGCAACACCTCGATCGGAGGACACACCATGGCCACGGTCCCAGCCACCCCCAGCCTTGCGCCTACCCACGATACCCGTGGGCGGCTCAATGGCATTTTGTTTGTCGCCTTGTTCGCTCTGGCAGTTACCCAACTGGCCGCCTTGCCTTTTTTTGCCAACCTGGGCATCAGCCCGCTGATCGTCGGCATCATCGCTGGCGCCCTGTACGGCAACGCGTTGCGCCAGGGAGTGCCGCCCAGTTGGGCGGCCGGCATCAATTTTTCCGCACGCGGCCTGCTGCGCATCGCCGTGGCGTGGTTCGGTCTGCGCGTGAGTTTGCAGGAGATTGCCCAGGTCGGCTGGTCGGGGCTGACGGTGTCGCTGCTGATCGTTTCCAGCACCCTGCTGATTGGCCTGGGGGTGGGGATGAAACTGTTCAAGCTCGATCGCGATACGGCCTTGCTCACCGCCGCCGGCAGTGCCATCTGTGGCGCTGCGGCCGTGCTCGCGTTCGAATCGGCGCTGCGTTCCAAGCCGCACAAGAGCGCCATGGCGGTCGGCAGCGTGGTGCTGTTCGGCACCCTGTCGATGCTGCTTTACCCGCTGCTGATCAATAGCGGCTGGGTGCGACTCGATACGCTCGGCGCGGGGCTGTTTTTCGGTGGCACCCTGCATGAGGTGGCACAGGTGGTGGGCGCTGCCAGCAATGTCAGCCCTGAAGTGACCCACGTCGCGACCATCGTCAAGATGACTCGGGTAATGCTGCTGGTGCCGGTGTTGCTGGTGGTGGGCGTGTGGATCAGCCGGGCGAAACACCCAGGCCAGGCCGAAGGCAATGGCAAGATCCCTGTCCCATGGTTTGCCTTTGGCTTCCTCGCCCTGGTGCTGGTCAACTCGCTGCAGAATTTGCCAAGCGGCGCGGTCAGCGCGATCAACCAGCTCGACACCTTCGCCCTGACCATGGCCATGACCGCCCTGGGGATGGAGACCCGCCTCAGCCAGATCCGCCAGGCCGGCCCGCGCGCGTTGGCAACGGGGGCGATCCTCAACCTGTGGCTGGTGTTCGGCGGCCTGGCGATCACCCTCGGTGTCCAACGGCTGTTGGGATGATCAACGGGGGCAGGTTTTTCCCTGCCCCTCTCGTTGCGGCGCAAAATTGTCGGTATGGTGTTGGCTAAGTAGGAGTTTTACATGCACAGGAAAGACTTAGATGCCCCAACGCAATGTAATCAATGCATCCGTCAGCCCCAAAGGCAGCCTCGAAACGCTGTCGCAACGTGAAGTCCAGCAACTGAGTGAAGTCGGTACCGGCAGTCTCTACACCCTGTTCCGTCAATGCGCCCTGGCAATCCTCAACACCGGCGCGCATGTCGACAACGCCAAGACCATCCTTGAAGCCTACAAAGACTTCGAAGTCCGTATCCATCAGCAAGATCGCGGAGTACGCCTGGAGCTGCTCAACGCCCCAGCCGATGCCTTCGTCGATGGCGAGATGATCGCCAGCACCCGTGAAATGCTGTTCAGCGCCCTGCGCGATATCGTCTACACCGAAAGCGAGCTGGCCAGCCAGCGCATCGACCTGGAAAGCTCCCAGGGCATCACCGACTACGTCTTCCACCTGCTGCGCAACGCCCGCACCCTGCGCCCGGGCGTGGAGCCGAAGATGGTCGTGTGCTGGGGCGGTCACTCGATCAGCACCGAGGAATACCAGTACACCAAGAAGGTCGGCCACGAGCTGGGCCTGCGCAAGCTGGACGTCTGCACCGGCTGCGGTCCAGGCGTGATGAAGGGGCCGATGAAGGGCGCCACCATTGCCCACGCCAAGCAGCGCATGCATGGCAGCCGCTACCTGGGCCTGACCGAGCCGGGCATCATTGCCGCCGAAGCGCCCAACCCGATCGTCAACGAGCTGGTGATCCTGCCCGATATCGAGAAGCGTCTGGAAGCCTTCGTGCGGGTCGGCCACGGCATCATCATCTTCCCCGGCGGCGCCGGTACGGCAGAAGAGTTCCTCTACCTGCTGGGCATTCTCATGCACCCGGACAACCACGACTTGCCATTCCCGGTCGTGCTGACCGGCCCACGCAGTGCGGAGGCCTATCTGCAGCAGTTGCACGCCTTCGTCGGCGCGACCCTGGGCGAAGCGGCCCAGCAGCACTACCAGATCATCATCGATGACCCGGCCGAAGTCGCCCGGCAAATGGTCGAGGGGCTCAAGGCAGTCAAGCAGTTCCGCCGTGAGCGTAACGATGCATTCCACTTCAACTGGCTGTTGAAGATCGAAGAAGGCTTCCAGCGTCCGTTCGATCCAACCCACGAGAACATGGCCAACCTGGCCCTGCGCCGTGAGCTGCCGGCGCATGAGCTGGCGGCCAACTTGCGCCGGGCGTTCTCCGGGATCGTTGCCGGTAACGTCAAGGACAACGGCATCCGCCTGATCGAGGAGCATGGGCCCTATCAGATTCGCGGTGACAGTGCGGTGCTCGATCCGCTCGGACGGCTGCTGCAGGCGTTCGTTGATCAGCACCGGATGAAGTTGCCGGGTGGGGCGGCTTATGTGCCTTGCTATCAGGTCGTGACCTGATAGTTGTAGCGCCTTCACTGGCCTCATCGCTGCGACGTGTCCCGCGATGAGGCCAGCCCGCCGTGCTTGTACGATTCCGCAACACTCTGCTGACATTTCCTACGCTGAGCAGTGAACCTGCCTTGAAAAAAACGGTCTTTCGCTGACGGTCAATTCACCGACCGGTTCATGGGTCCATTCACCGGGCCTGCTTCTGTCCAGTTTCAGCGAAGACCAACATGCCTGAATCCCGCCCAACCCCGCCTGCCCTCCCTGCCCTGCGTGGCAGCCTGATTGCCGCCCTTATCGCCCTCGCCGCTCCTGTGCATGCCGAACAACCGAGCAGTGATGCGCGCTGGGTCAGCGACAGCCTGAGCACCTACGTGCGCAGTGGCCCGACCAACGGCCATCGCATCGTCGGCACCCTCAAGGCGGGGCAAAAGGTCACCTTGATCGGCAGCCAGGGCGAGTACAGCCAGGTGCGCGGCCAGAGCGGCGATCTGGTGTGGATTCTAAACAGCGACCTGCAAGCCGTTCCTGGCCAAGCTGAGCGCTTGCCACAGCTCGATAGCGAAGTGGCGCAGCTGTCCGAACAGCTCAAGACCATCGATGACAGCTGGAAAGCCCGCGTTCAAGGCATGCAGGAAACGTTGGATTCGCGCAAGGCGCTGATCGATGAGCTGGAAAAGCGCAACAAAGGCCTCAACGAGCAGCTCGACCAGGCCCAGTCGAGCCTGCGCGACACCCAGGCGCGCCTGGGTGACGAGAACAAGCAAGTGATGATGCGCTACATGGTCTACGGCGGCAGCATTGCCGGCGCCGGCCTGCTACTGGGCCTGATCCTGCCGGCCCTGACCCGCGGCCGCAAGCGCAACGACCGCTGGTTCTGAGGCCGCGAGCGGCTGGTTAGTCACCCCGAACGGCACATGGACCGAAGGCACTACAGTGCGTGTGCCGCTCAGATGACCCGACTGGTCGTCGAAAAAGATATGCGGCTTGAGCACCTGCAACACCCGGCGCTTCTCGATGCCGCCGAGGAAGAACGCATCGTTGGCCATCACGCCCCAGCTCTTGAGGGTATTGAGCGCACGCTCGTGCGACGGTGCGTTGCGCGCGGTGACGATCGACACGCGCAGACGATTGGCGTAACCGGGGTGCTCCAGCTTGTACTGCTCCTCGGCCGCCTGGATCCGCGCAATACGCACGAAAAACTCCTTGAGCGGCCCTGGGTTATGCGGCTGGGTGACGTTGGTCACTTCATGGGCATGAAAGCCCAGCAGGCCATCGCGCTGCATCACCGCTTCTGATTCATCGCCAGCCAGCACGCCATCGAAGTCGAAAGCGATGCGCAGGCCGTCATCGCTTTCATCGTCATCGAACTGCGAATCGAGCACCTGCCCGGCCGGATAGCCGGCCTGGATCGCGGCGTCCACATGCTGTTTGTCGGCGGACAGGAACAAGGCAATGTTCAACGCCGGAATGTACTCGTAAGGCGAACGCCCCTGCATGAAGATGGCGCGGGTCATGTTCAAGCCGTAATGCTCGATGGTCTTCATGACCCGCAGCCCGGTATCGGGGTCGTTCTGCGACAAAAGCACCACCTCTACCAGCGGGTCTTGCGGGTCGGCGCACAGGTCATTGAGCGCCAACAGACGCTTGATGAACGGATAGGCAATGCCGCGCGCCAGCGGCACGTGCATGTTCTGCTGCTGGTACAGGCGATACTGCGCCTCGCCTTCGTGGCGAAACACCGCATCGCAGGCACTGAGGTCGAACACCGCGCTCGAGGCCACGCCAATCACCAGGCGGTCGTCAATTTCATAAGCCATGGGGCATTCCTTTTGCGATGAGCGTGCACAGCCGTTCAGACACGCGGCTGGCCCTCCAGGCGCGAGCCCCAGTCTTCGACCTGACGCTGTTCCAGGCGCCGCTGCAAGGTCTTGCGCCAGGACGGCACCAGCGGCAATGCCAGGCATTGGCTGAGCAGCTCGGTCTCCAGGCGCTTGTCGAACAACACCGCCGATAGCCGCGCGACCGACCAGTCGGCATAGGGTCGCTCGACCAAGTGCAGTTCATCTCCCGCCTCGACCTCACCCTCCTCCAACACCCGGTAGTACCAGCCGGTCCGCCCACTCTGCTGCACCCGCAAGGCGATCTGCGCGACGTCGAATCGATCATTGAGTTTCCAGCACGGCATGCGCCCTTGGGAGATTTCCAACAAGGCCGTGCCTACGCGAATGCGATCCCCCAGGCAGACATCCGCCTCGCGCCAACCGACGCTGCTGAAGTTTTCGCCAAACGCCCCCGGCTGTTTCAACAGTGCATGTTCACCCAGTTCGGCCAGCCAGTCTGGATAGTGATCGCGTGGGTAATGATGAATGGCTTTTTCGACCCCGCCATGCACCCGTAAGTCGCCTTGCTCATCGCCTTCGATGCCGAGCGAGGTCACTTTCAACCGGCCCTGGCGCTGCTGTTTGTCGATACCGCTGCGTGAGCCGGGGCGGGTAAACGGCACGGCAACGCCGGTGAGCAGGCTGTCGAGGATGGGCTTGGCCGGGTTCATGCGCAGTCTCGTGGAAGTCGGCAAAGGGCGAGCTTACAGGAGACTGCAGCGCCGCCGAAATGCCCAGCGACGCTGCAGCGGCATTAGCGCTACTTGCCGCGCGCGGTGTTGTAGATGGTCTTGGCGCGGTCGGCCGAGGCCTGGCACTTCTGCATGTCGCCAGCCATCTGGGCTTCCTTGGCCTGTTTGAGCAGGGCGCGAAACTCATCGACCTTGCCGCCATGCAGCGCCGCGCCGTCGGCGGAGTGGATGGATTCCAGATCCTTGATCTTGGCCTCGCAGTTTTCCGCCGGGCCATCCTGGGCAACCGCGGCAACACTCAGAACAGATGCAATCACAAACAGTGTCATGGATTTCATGGAGAGGTCTCCTGGGAAAAAACCGGGACTACTGGCGTACTGCTGACTACCTGGGGCGCGCTGCGGCCCCTCAGGCACAGCGAAAAGCATAGTCGTGCAGCGCTTGCCAGCAATGGCCTTCGGCCAGACGGCAGTGCGTAGTTAGTCGCGGCTCTGGGCAAGCAGATAATCGATGAACACGCGCAGCCGCGAGGGCATATGGCGGGCATGCGGGTAGATCAGCATGAACGGTCGCCAGGTGCCGCCGAACTCAGCTAGCACCTCCTGCAACTCGCCGCTGTCGAGCGCCTCCTGCACGGTGAAGCGATACGCCTGCATCAGCCCGGCGCCGTGGCGCACCAGGGTGGTGGTGGCGAGAAAATCCCCCAGGCAGGTGCACTGGCCTGAGGTTTCCAGTTCGAACGCCTGCCCATCGCGGCGAAAGCTCCAGCTCGCCCGGCGACCGGAGCTGGGGATCTCGAACTGAATGCAGTCGTGCTCGCGCAGATCTTCCGGCACTTGCGGCACGCCTGCCCTGGCCAGATAGCCTGGCGTGCCGACAACCACCAACTCGGCCTGCTCAAGGCGCCGCGCGACCAGCCTGGAATCGGCAGGCTCGCGCCCGCGTATGGCCAGGTCAAAACCCTCCTCGACCAAGTCGACGTTGCGGTTGCTGACGTGAATGTCCACCTGCACCTGGGGGTAGCGCTGAGCAAACCCCGGCAGCAGCGGCAGCAGGCGGTGATGGGCGTAAGGCGTCGGCGCACTGACGCGCAGGCGGCCACTGGGCTCAAGCTGACCACCCGCCACCTGGCGCTCGGCCTCCAGCAGTTGCCCAAGCGCTTGGCGACACTGCTGGTAATAGGCCTGCCCGGCCTCGGACAAACGCATCTGGCGGGTGGTACGCACGAACAGGCGCACGCCCAGTCGCTCCTCCAAGCGGGCCACACTGCGGCTCACCGCTGCCGGCGTCACCCCCGCTTCAGTGGCGGCGGCCGTGAAGCTGCCGCTGTCGGCGGCTAGACAGAACAACTCCAGGCTACCCAGTTGCAGATCATCGAAATGACGGGTCATCACAGCTCAATTAATTACATGATGTATAGATTGAAATGCCATACGGCTCATTTTTCAAGCCGGCATTGCTGTTTAAAGTCATCTCCACACCGAGCCCCGGCTCATTGACTTGGAGATTGCCCACATGAACACCCCAGCCACCGTCATCATCACCGGCGCATCCAGCGGCCTGGGCTTCGCCCTCGCCCAGGCCTTCCTCGAACGCGGCGATAACGTGGTCGGCAATGCCCGCACCCAAGCGCGACTGGACGAGGCCGCCGCGCGCCTTGGCCATCCAGCGCGCTTTGTCACAGTCGCCGGTGACATCGCCCTGCCAGCCACCGCCCAGCGCCTGTTCGACAGCGCACGACAAGCCTTCGGCCAGATCGACATCCTGATCAACAACGCCGGGATCTTCATTGCCAAGCCAATTGCCGAGTACACCGAGAGCGACCTCGACGCGCTGATCGGCACCAACCTCAAGGGCTTCTTCTACCCAGCGCAGGCAGCAGCCCGGATCATGGCCGAGCAAGGCCACGGGCAGATCATCGCCATCACCGCCTCGATTGCCCTACAGCCCGACACCCGGGTTCCGGCCCTGCTGCCGGTGTTGATCAAGGGCGGCCTGAACCAGGCGGTCAAAGGCCTGGCCCTGGAGTTGGCGGGCAGCGGCGTGCAGGTCAATGCGGTCGCACCGGGGATCATCGCCACGCCGATGCATGGCGACACCATTGAGGAGCTTGGCGGCCTGTCGCCCAGCGGCCGGACCGGTACCGCGCAGGATGTGGTGGATGCAGTGCTGTACCTGAGCGATGCACGCTTTGTCAGCGGCGTCATTCTGCCGGTCGATGGCGGCAGTACTGCCGGCACCTGGCACTGAACACAAGGTTGAGGAGAATCACCATGCCTTATGTGCATATCCGCATCACCGATGAAGGCGTGACCGCCGAACACAAGCGCCAATTGATCGAAGGTACGACGCTGCTGTTGCAACAGGTTTTGAACAAGCCGCCTGCGAGCACTTTTGTGGTTATTGAGGAGGTACCTACCGATAATTGGGGGGTTGCCGGGGAGACGGTCACGGCGCTGCGCCAGCGCGAGCGAGGTTGAGTTTGGCGCCGCGCGGCTGCGCCACAATCTTACTGGCGCAGCCGCTGCAAAGCCTGCAACACATACCCCGTGGCGCGCTCCACCTCACCCTCGCGGCAGGCTATCCCAAGCTGGCGCCACAACCCCGGCCGCACTGGCCTGCGCGTTACCCGCCGATACAACTCGGCGGCCTCCCCTTCCTGCGGCAACAGGGTCGCGCCATACCCCGCCGCCACCAGGCTCTTGATCGCATCGTTGAAATTCAGCTCGATCCGCGCCTCTGGGTACAAGCCCGCCGCGGCAAACCACTCCGAGGTGACCCGCGACAGCTGGGTACCGCTGTCATTGAGAATCAACGCCCGCTGCGCCAGCCACGCCGGTGTAACCCGTGCAGGCGGGTGCCAGTCGCTGGGTACGTAGGCCATGATCGGGTCGCGTCGCCACGGCGTGATCCGCACGCCACGGCCGGCGAGCTGAGGCAAGGCGACCAGGCCGATATCCAGGCTGCCCTCGCGCAACCGTGCCAAGGACGCCCCAGAGGTCAGCACCTGTACCTGTACATCGATTCCAGGATGCTCGACCCGCAACACCTGCAGTGCCTGCGGCAGCAAATGGGCGATGGCCCCGGTCGAGGCGCCCAGGCGCACCCGCCCGGTCAGGCCCTCGACCTGCCGACGCACCTCATCCAGCGCCAGGTCGGCATCGGCCAGCAGGCGTCGGGCGCGCTCCAGCAAGGTCTCACCGACTGCAGTCGGCCGCACCTGACCACGGGTGCGCGTGAGCAACGGCGCACCGACGCGCGCCTCAAGTTCAGCGACGTGCAGGCTGATGGTCGGTGGCGCCAGGTTGAGCCGGCGGGCGGCTTGGGCGAACGAGCCGAGGTCGGCAATTACCACCAGGGTGCGTAGACGGTCGAGGCTGATTTCACGCATGGCTAACATTCAGAATTAATGAATATCAGCATCATGATATTCAAATTTTCTTTCGTCCAGCCACAAGCGAGGATACGCCCATCGCCCTTTCCCACGGATTCTGAACATGACCCAACCCCTGGTTTTCATCGACGGTGACCAAGGCACCACCGGCCTGCAAATCCATGCCCGCCTGCAAGGGCGCAACGACCTGCGCCTGCTGACCTTGCCCGAGGCCGAGCGCAAAGACCGGCAACGGCGCAGCCAAGCGATCAACAGCGCCGACATCGCCCTGCTGTGCCTGCCCGACGCCGCCGCCATCGAAGCTGTTGGCGCAATCGACAATCCGCAGGTACGGGTTATCGATGCAAGCTCGGCGCACCGCACCACGCCGGGCTGGGTCTACGGCCTGCCCGAACTGGATGCGCAGCAACCTGAACGCATCGCCCAGGCCAAGCGCGTGAGCAACCCCGGTTGCTACCCAACCGGCGCGATCGCCCTGCTGCGGCCGTTGATCCAGGCCGGGCTGCTGCCTGCAGATTATCCATTCACGGTCCAGGCCATCTCAGGCTATTCAGGCGGTGGTCGCGCGGCAGTAGAGCGTCACGAGCAGCACCGCGAGGGCAAGCTACCGACCCTGCAGCTGTACGGCCTGGAGCTGGCCCACAAGCACGTCCCGGAGATCGAGCAGCACGCAGGGCTCAGCGCGCGCCCGGTGTTCCTGCCGGGTTATGGCGACTATCGCCAGGGCATCGTGCTGAGCATTGCCGTGCAGCTGCGCCTGCTTCCCGGCAAGGTCAGCGCCGAGCACCTGCAAGCCTGCCTGGAGCAGCACTACCAGGGCGCCCGTCACGTGCAGGTGATGCCCCTGCACCAGCACGGCCCTGCCGCTGCGCTCGACCCCGAAGCGCTGAACGATACCAACGATCTGCGCCTGGCCTTGTTCGCCAACCCTGAACACGGCCAGGTCGTGCTCACTGCGGTGTTCGACAACCTCGGCAAGGGCGCCTCGGGCGCTGCGGTGCAGAACCTTGACCTGATGCTCGCCGCGCTCGAGGAACGAGGCCGTTTCGGCAAAACCGGGTAGAATGTTCACCCCGTGCCACACCTGGCGCGGGGTGTTTCTGCCAGCCGGAGCCTTACCCGCGATGTTCATCCTCCGCCGCCTCGACAGCGTGCCGCCCGAATCCTTCCAGAACCAGATCCGCCAACTGGTGATCGACCACGTCGGTGAGCTGAGCAGTGTCGCCATCAGCACGGACAATCCGCTGTACCCGCTGTATCAATACGGCGTCGGCCTGGAAGTGCACCAGTACCTGCAAGCGATGGACGGCACCCGCGGCCTGGCGGTGCAGCTACTGCTCGCCCTGGATGCCGAGGCGCCAGACCAACTGCTCGGCTTCGCCCTCGCCCTGCCCGCCCAGGACAACCCGCAAGCCTGCGTGCTGGCGTTTCTCGCGGTACTGCCCAGCCATCGCCGCCAGGGCATTGCCCGCGGTTTGCTGGCTGACCTGCAATCACGTTACGCGTGCGTCGAGCTCAATGCGTTCGCAGGCTGTGTGCCGTGGTTCGAGCAGATGGGCATGCAGGTAGTGGCGGCCAGCGGACCGCAGGTATTGATGAGCAGTACCGGCCAGGCCAGTGGAGCGTTGGTCGGCAGGCTGGATATTGCGCCGATCTACCAGACACTGGAGGTGCGCCAGATTCATGCGTACTTGCTCAAGCAGCAAGGCGAAGACGCGATGATCGAGGCCGAGCAGTCGCGCGATGAGCGGCTGGATCAGTTGGCAGAGCAGGCGCAAGCGTGTGTCAGGCAGCGCAAGACCGTGCATTGATGTGCCCTCTTCGCGGGTAAACCCGTTGCCACGCATTTATGGGTAGCACTGCGTGCGAGCGGGCTTGCCCCGCGATGAGGCCGGCACTGACAACCTACTCAGACCGGAGTCAGCGGGATATCCGAGGCACTAGCCTTGCCTTCGCGTCGCTCGCCCATCCAGTCATTGACCTTCTGCCCAAACTCCGCCGGAGCCTTACGCCCAAAGCGCCGCGCCAGGTCAAGAATGGTCTGCTGGGCCAGTGCCTCCTCCATGCGCTTTTGCGCACCAAGCATCACCGCATGAATCGCACAGGTGCCCTCGGTCGCCCAGCCTGGCGCCGAACCCTCGAACACCGCGCAGCGCTCGCGAATCTCCCGACAGTCGAAGATCTTCTTAGGCCCGTCGATGGCGTTGACGATATCCAGCACAGTGATCTCATCTGACGGCCGCGCCAGACGAAAGCCACCGCGCACACCTTCGGTGGCCGCCACCAGGCCGGCGCGTGCCAGCTTGGTAAAGACCTTGGCCAGGTACTCCTGGGGCACACCCTGCAACTCAGCCAGGTCGCGAACGCTGGATTCACGGCTGTCACCGCGCTCGTCCACCAGGAACAGCAGGCAATGGATGCCGTATTCAACGCCGGCACTGTAAAGCGACATAGCAATCTCCGACCAACTTTGTCGCAAATAGTACGCCGTTCCTCAGCAGCACGCAAAGCTTGCCTGCGCCACTGGTCGCCTGCCTGCCCAATCAATATTCAGCTGAAACCCAACATTCATGGAGCCTCGAAAGGATTTCCCCGCCGCCGCATCAGGCCCCGCTGTAAAAAAACACTTGTCGAATTTAACTACGACCAATACAGTCGTAGTTATTCGACAAGCACACAGACGCAGTCGAAGCCCCTTTCCCCTACACCTGAACCTCGCGGAGCATCTGTATGAAATCCAACATCCTGATCATCGGTGCCGGCTTTGCCGGAGTCTGGAGCGCCTTGAGTGCCGCCCGTCTGTTCGACCAGGCCAAGCGTGGCGACTTGAGCATCAGCGTGCTCGCGCCTCAGGCCGAACTGCGCATCCGCCCGCGTTTCTACGAGCCCGACGTGCAGGCGATGAAAGCGCCGCTGGCGGCCCTGTTCGACGTAGTGGGGGTCAACTTCATCCAGGGCAACGCCGAGCGCATTGACGCCAGCGAACGCCTGGTCGGCTATCGTGATGGCCACGGCGAACAGCGCGAAATCCGCTACGACCGCCTGATCCTCGCGGCCGGCAGCCAAGTGGCGCGCCCTGCGGTGGCGGGCCTGGCCGAACACACCTTCGATGTCGACCAGATGGAGTCGGCGGTGCGCCTTGAGCAGCACCTGACCGGCCTGGCTGCCCTGCCCGCCTCGCCAGCGCGCAATACCGTGGTGGTCTGTGGGGGTGGCTTCACCGGCATCGAGACCGCAACCGAAATGCCGGCGCGGCTGCGTGCCATCCTCGGCAGCGATGCCATGCTGCAGGTGATCGTGGTCGATCGTGGTGCCAAGGTCGGTGCGGCGTTGGGCGCAGGTATCACCCCAGCGATCGTCGCCGCATGCGAGCAAGCCGGTGTCCAATGGTTGCCTGGCAGCTCGGTGGTAGCGGTCGACGCCGGTGGCGTGACCCTGGACAACGGCGAGTACATCGCCAGCAAGACGGTGATCTGGACCGTGGGTGTCAAGGCCAGCCCGTTGACTGCCCAAGTGAGCGGCGAGCGCGACAGCCTTGGCCGCCTGCGCGTCGACGACCACCTCAAGGTGATCGGCCAGCAGCACATCTACGCGACCGGTGACGTGGCCTGGGCTGCGGTGGATGAGCTGGGCAACCATGCCCTGATGACCTGCCAGCATGCCATCCCGATGGGCCGCCACTGCGGCAACAACGCCGCGGCCGATCTGTTGGCAGTAGCGCCTGTGATCTACCGCCAGCCCAAGTACGTGACCTGCCTGGACCTGGGCGGCTGGGGCGCGGCCTTCAGCGAAGGCTGGGAACGTGAACTGAAGCTGCAAGGGCAGGAAGGCAAAGACCTCAAGCGCCAGATCAACTCGGTATGGATCTACCCACCAGCGGCTGATCGCGCTACCGCCCTGGCGGCTGCAGACCCGGCGATCGCCATCGTCTAAGCGTACTCAACACAACAAGCCCGTCAGATCATGACGGGCTTGCTTATACGTGTCGTTACATTGAATGACTGGTCAACAATGATGGCACTATGGCATCATTTAAAGAAAAAACGATTCATGAAAGGTGAGGATCAACCACACATCTCGCAGCGCATCGAGAGCCTGGCACCCTACCGGTGAGCCGGCTCTGCCCCATGCTCTTGACGCCTGCACGCCAACGTCAAGGAGCATTCCATGTTACGGAATATGAAGATCGGCAATCGGGCAGCCAGCGTATTCACGCTGTTGGCGGCCCTGGTCCTGATCATGGGCCTTCTCTCGCTGTACGAAACCCGCCAGATGGACAAGGCTACCGACGAGATCCGCGTCACCTGGATGCCTGCCGTCATCGCCCTGAGCGATATCAGCACCAACCTTGGCCGCGCCCGCGCGGTCACCCTGCGCGCCGCACTGGATGATGACGCCAACGAACGCCAGCGCAGCCTGGCCCTGCTCGACGGGATCAACGAGCAACTGCAAGGCAGCCTGAAGGAGTACGAAGACACCATTATCGCTGCCGATGACCGCGCCCTGTTCGACACCTTCAATAGCGCCCACCAGCACTACATCGATCAGCAAATGCAGGTACTGCAAGCGCTGTCTGCCGGTGACCTCAGCCAAGCCAAGGCGCAGATCAGTGGCCCGCTGACGCAACACGCCGATGCGATGATGAAGGCCATGAACGCGCTGATCGCTTACAACGGCAAAGGCGCCGAGATTGCATCGCAGCGCAGCAGTGATGTGGCCGATGAAGCCTTCACGGTCATCATCGTCTCGCTGCTGATCATCGTCATCGCCCTGGCAGCCATTGCCACCCTGCTCACCCGCAGCATCGTCGTGCCGTTGGCCGCTGCCGTGGCAGTCGCCGAACGGGTGGCCACCGGTGACCTGACCCAGGACATTCAACTGCGCGGACGCGATGAGCCGGCGCTGTTGCTCGGCGCTCTGAGCCGGATGCAAGACAGCCTGCGCGACACGCTGCGCAAGATCTCCGCCTCCTCCGACCAACTGGCCTCGGCCTCCGAAGAGCTGCACACCGTCACCGAAGACACCAGCCGCGGCCTGCATCAGCAGAGCGCGGAGATCGACCAGGCGGCCACCGCCGTCAACCAGATGACGGCGGCGGTCGAGGAAGTGGCCAACAACGCGGTGAGCACCGCCGACGCCTCCAAAGGCGCTGACCAGACCACCCGTGACGGTCGCGACCAGGTCAATCAGGCGCTCAGTTCGATTCAGCTGCTGGTCGACGATGTCAGCGGCACCTCCGAGGAGATCGAACTGCTGGCCAACAACGCCAACGAGATCAGCCGGGTGCTGGATGTAATCGGCTCGATTGCCGGGCAGACCAACCTGCTGGCGCTCAACGCGGCGATCGAAGCGGCGCGTGCCGGTGAGGCCGGTCGTGGTTTTGCCGTGGTCGCCGACGAGGTGCGCGCGCTGGCCCATCGCACTCAACAGTCCACCGCCGAGATCGAGCAGATGATCGCCGGCATCCAGAACGGCACCGAGCGGGCGGTCCACGCCATGCACAACAGCCGCGGCCGGGCCAACGGCACGCTTGAGGTGGCGCAGTCGGCTGGCCAGGCGTTGGAAGTGATTGCCGAGGCGATCGCCTCGATCAACCAGCGCAATCTGGTGATTGCCAGTGCCTCGGAAGAGCAGGCGCAGGTGGCCCGGGAGGTCGATCGCAATCTGGTGAACATCCGCGACCTGGCCATGCAGACCTCTGCCGGGGCCAACCAGACCAGCGCCGCAGCACAGGATTTGTCGCGCCTGGCAGTGGATCTGAACGGGATGGTGGCACAGTTCAAGGTCTGAAACGGCTGGGGCGAATGATAGTGCGCAGGTCTTCGACCCGAACCTGATCAATATCCGGTCATCTCCAGATATCCCTTGCCCTGCACACCCCCACTCACCCGTACTGGCCCTTCCCAGTACGGGAAGCGGGTGGTCATCCAAGCCTTGCTGTGCAACGCCTCCACCTGCACATCCAACCCCTGAGCAGGTAAGCGTATGCGCCAACGGGTCGGCAGGCGCTTGCCATTGTCCTGCAGGGTGAATGCCAATGGTTGGAGCTCGATCTGCTCGCCAAGCAAGGGCTGCGCCTCGCCTTGGGCGCTGATCCAGGTCCCGGCTCGATAGGGCTGGCCCTGCGCTTCGCGGACCTGGAACAGCATCAGCTTGGCGCCGCTGGCCAGGTGCAGCGAGAACCAGTCCCAGCCCGACTGCCCGGGCGCCAGCGGCTGGCTGCTCCACTCCCGGTCCAACCACGCCTGACCGGTGACGACAACCCGATGTCCCTCACGCTCAACCTCACCACTGACCCGGTAAAAGGGCTGGCTGTAGTAATAGGACGCCTGGCCCTTGCCCGATTTCTCGCTGTAGCCTTTTACCCCATGCAGCACCAACGGCCCGCCACTGACCAGTTTCAGTTGATAGCGAAAGCCCTTGCCGCTGGCGCGCATATCGAGCTGGCCGATGCCGTCGGTGCCCTGCAACGACCAATCATCGATCCAGGCGCGAAACGGCTGCGCCTGGACGCCGGCCTGCCCAACGCCGCCACGCGCCAAGGTCTCGCTGACCTGATGGCTGCCGGGGCCGGTCAACGCGGCGTGGCCCATCCACAGGTTGGGGCTGACCCAGTTGGCGGTTTCCGGGCCAGGGCGCAGTGCCGAGCGAAACAGCGTCCACTGCGCCCCCCAATCGCGGCCCTGGGCATCTTGCAGGTTGGCCGTGATGTACCACCACTCGATGCGAAAGCCGTCGTGTGCGCCATGGTCGCGCGGGAACACCAGCTCTGGGTTGGGCGTCACTGGTCGATAGGCGCCCGCCTGTTGGCCCAGGCCAGCAAAGCTCTTGGGCTCAGGCGCAGGCGGCTCGCAGCCGCCGAGCAGCAAGCTGCCGAGCAACAACCAGGCGCCTGTGCTTGCTCGGCTGTTTTCCCGTTGCTTGATCGCCAGTCGGCGACTTCTCGTCCACGTCCTAGCCTTCATTGGCAAACTGCCTCAACAGGTCACTCGGCTGGCGACGGGCGAGCTGCCAGAGCGGCCAGGCACTGGCCAGGAAACTGGTCAGCACACCTAGCATGGCCAGCTGCAGCAACTGCCCTGGGAACACATGCAACGGCAGCCGCCAGCCAAATGCCTGCACGTTGACCACCGCCACCAGGCACCAGGCAAGCAGCAGCCCCAGGGGCATTGCCAGCAGCACGGTCACGCTGCTGAGCAGCAAGGTCTGCCCCAGCGACAGCCAGACCAGCCGCCCGCGCGACACGCCCAATGCCCACAGCGGTGCCAACTGGCTGAGGCGGGTCTGACCCAACGTCAGCAGGCTGATGAACAACGCCACGCCTGCCACCCCCAGCGTCAGGCTATTGAGCGCAGCGGTGGCGGCAAAGGTGCGGGTGAAGATTTCAGTCGACCACGCTTTCAAGCTGGCCTGCTCGACCACCCGGCTATCGTCCAGGGCGAAACGCTGTTGCAAGGCGTGCTTGAGCGGCGTGAGCTGCTCAGGCGTCACACTCACGCCAAGGCTGCCAAGCGTCGCCTGCGGCCAGTGCTTGCGTAACGCATCGGCGTTGATCAACACATGCCCCTTGGGATTGCCATAGTCAGCGTAGATGCCGACTACCGTCAGGGTCTGGCCGGGCAATGGCAAGCGATCGCCCAGCCCCAGCCCCAGGCGCCGCGCCAGTTGCTCGCTCAGCATCACCGCCGCGCCCTGCGCCAGCTGCTCCCAGGCTTGTGGGCTTTGCGCCAACAATGGCCAGTGCGTGCGGTAGTAGCCATGATCGATGATCCCTTGAACCTGGGCCGGCCACTGCCCCAGCCGCCACTCCAGGCGCCAGCTGGGTAACACCGCGCTGACCGCTGGCTGCTGCGCCAGCCAGGCGCTGATCTGCAGCGCTTGCGCGGTGTCGCGGGGGGTCAGGTAGAGGTCCGCCGACAGCCGCTGATCCAGCCAGCCGGTAAAGGTTCGGCGAAAGCCTTCAGTCATGCTGCCGACACCCACGCTGGCAGCCAGGGCCAGCAACAACGCCATCAGGGCCAAGCTCAATGCCGGCAGTTGCTGGCGGCTGTCAGCGATGAACCACTGCGGCAACGGTCGTCGGCAGACCCGCGCCAAGGCGCCGAGCGCCGCTTCCAGCAGGGCCGGTAACAACAGCGCGGCGGCCAGCAGTAATGCGGCCAGCAGCGCAAAGGCGCTGGGCAGGCTGTTGCCCCATTGCCAGCAGCCCAACGCAAGCACACCCAAAAACCCCGCAACAATGGCCTGTCGCCGCAACCCTGCTCGTTGTGCCAGACGCCAGGCCTGGGGTTGTGCCAAGGCCAACAGCGGCAAGCGAGCGGCGCGCAGCACACTGCCAACCCCCGCCAGTAGCGCCCCCAGCACGCTTACTGCAACACCTGCCAACCACCACTGCGGCGACAGGTTCAGCTGTCCGGCCACTTGCGCGCCATACAAGCCGCGCACGCTGGCAGCAAAGTCGGGCAGCAGCAGCCCGGCCAACAGGTAGCCACTGACCACCCCGGCCAGCCCGCCAAGCACTGCAAACCCGCCCAGCTCCAAAGCCAACCCGGTCAGCACGGTGCGCAGGCTGATGCCACACGCCCGCAGGGTACGGATCAAACTCCGGCGCTGCTCCAGGGCCAAGCCGATAGCAGCATGGGCGATGAACAGTCCGACCACGAAAGCCAGCAGGCCAAGGGCGGTGAGGTTGAGGTGGAAGCTGTCGGTAAGACGCTGCAGGTCGCCATCGTCGCTGGCCGCTTGCAGCGTCACCTGATCAGCGATTGCTGGGGGTAAAGGCGCCGGGGCAGTGCTTAACAGCAAGCGTGACAGCTGTCCTGGCGCTTGCAGCAGCGTTTGAGCGTGGCCAATGTCGACGATCACCACGCCCGGGGCCAGCTCCGGCTTAAGGACGAATGGCGGTAACCGCCGGCCATCGCGGGTCTGCGCTTGCTGCCCAGCCTGCATACCCAGTTGACGCAGGGTATCGGGGCTCACCCAGGCTTGCCCTGGTTGATCGATGAACGCCGCGAGGTCGAATGCCTCGGCCAGGACGCCGGCAACCACCGTCGCAGCAGGCAAGCTCAACGGTTCGATCCCGATCAGGCGAACGCTCAGGGGCCTGTCAGCCGCCAGGCGCAAGCGCCCTTCCAGCACTGGCGTAACCTGCCAACCTAACTGCCTCAGTTGCACGTAGAGGGACTGTTCAAGACGCTCGCCCCTACGCGGCACCAGCTGTGCCTGCGCAGGCCCGGCCAATACGGCGCTGGCACGGGCATAATCGGCGCGTGCCTGGCTATTGAGCGCCTGCACGCCGGTCCACAGCGCCGTGGCCAGCCATAGCCCGGTGAAGATGCTGAAACACTGCAACCAATGCCGTCGCCAGTGGCTGAGCAGTGCCTGCAGGGCAATCGCCAAGCTGCCCATTATCCTTGGCCGACCTGGACCCGGCCGGCGTGAAGCACACAGCGCTGTTGCAGCTGTTCGGCCAGGCGCTGGCTATGGGTCACCATCAGCAAACTGCTGCCCGCCTCGCTGACCAGTTGCAGCATCAACCGCAGCACTTGGTCACTGCTGGCCTCATCCAGGCTGCCGGTGGGTTCGTCGGCTAACACCAGCGCCGGGCGTGCCGCCAGTGCCCGACCGATCGCAACCCGCTGCTGCTGGCCACCCGACAGCTGTTCCGGATAGCGTTGCAACACTTCAAGCAGCCCCAGGCGCTCGGCCAGATACCCCGCCCAAGCGCCATCATGGCGCCCGGCCAGGCGCGCCTGGAAGGCAAGATTGGCGGCCACATCCAGGCTGCTGATCAGGTTGTACTGTTGAAACACCAGCCCGATCCCCTCACGCCGCCAACGGGCCATGGCCGCCTCGGAGCGCCCCGCGAGCGGTTCACCGTCAATCAGGATCTGGCCGCTGTCAGCGCGATCAAGGCCGGCGACCAGATGCAGCAAGGTGCTTTTGCCGCTGCCCGACTCGCCCATCAGGGCCAGGCTGCTGCCATGTGCCAGGCGCAAATCGACACCCTGGAGCACCGCCAACTCGCCTTGGGCAGTGCTGAACGACTTGCGGAGCTGCGCGACGACCAGCATCTAGGGCAATTCCTTTGGCAAGGCAGGAGGAGGATCGGCACCGGGCCAGCACCCCATTTGCGGGGTGGCGGGGGCCGCACGTGGATGCCCGCTGCGCACGGGGTTCAGTCCGGCTGAGCACGCTCACCACGAATGCTTCAACCAATAGGCATAGCAGCCCTGCCAACCTTTGCACGCCCAAGGTGGGCCGCAGCCCCGCGCTGCAATAGGGGCCTCGGCAGCTGGCAATATCAAATTGGAATCACTGCGCTCATTTGCCTACACTGCGCGTTCTTCACGCTTTCTAGACCGGCAGGTGCCGGCCCGTGAATAAGGAGATTCTGGTGTCTTCCAACGCCCGCCGCTGCCTCGCACTGAGTGCGATCACCCTGGCCTGCCTCAACCTCGCCGGATGCTTCAGCGAAGAGATCGATGCCCGTCAGACCCATGAAATACAGGGTCTGCTGTACAAGATCCACGCCGAAGATCCGTTTACTGGACGGGTACTCAACTACCCGATCTCGGTACTGGGGTTGTTCAATGTCGGCACCTGTGCAGCCGATTTCAAGAAGGGTTTGCCTGACGGCGAAATGCGCTGCTCGGACAACGCCGGCACCTTGATCGCCAGCGGCGAGTTCAAAGCAGGAAAGCGCGACGGCAAAGAAGAGAAGTTCGATGCCAAGACCGGCAAGAAAACTGCCGTCGGCCACTGGAAAAACGGCCTGCAGGACGGCGTACAAGAGCAGTTCAACCCGCAGAACGGCGAGCGCGTGCTCGAGGTGCACTACAGCGCAGGCAAGAAACAGGGCCGCGAGCGCGCCTGGGACAACCAGGGGGACCAACTGATCGCCCAGCTGGAATGGGACAACGGCCTGCAAAGCGGTTTCGACAACCGTGGCACCCAGCACCGTACCTACCTTGACGGCAAGCAGCACGGGCCGCAGAAGGAATACAGCATCGACGGCAGTCGCTTCTACGTGGCCCGTGAAGAAAACTACGACAATGGTGTAATGCACGGCGTGCAGAAGCGCATCGACGCACGCGGCAACGTCACGGAGTTGAGCGTATTCGAGCATGACAAGCTGCGTACTCGCACCGTCGATGAGTACAACTACAGCGGCCAGCATGTCCATCACGTCAGCCGGGTGGCGCTCAAGGAAGACGTCAACCGCTTCATCGCCAGCGATCTGAGCAATGATGGCGAGGAGCAATACTGGGATGACCAAGGCAATCTGATTCGCCAACTGCAATGGCGCAATGGCCAGCTGCTTAGCGCAACTGCCACGGTGTGGGTGGGCGGGCGCCAGGAAAGCCAGTTCCAGGGCATTGGTCGCGACAGTTACGAGCCAACGCAACAGGACGTACTCAAACATGGCCAGGAGCGCCTGTTCAGTGATAACGGCGAACTGCAGGCAGTGATCTTCTGGAACGCAGGCTCAGTCAATCAGATCCTGGTGAGCCTGCCGCCCGATCAGCGCAATCAATACCCTGGCAAGATGGGTCTGTTCGACGGCAACGAGTTTTGGGGGAGCCCGGTACAAGCCGATCCTGATTTCAGTAAGCCGAGTCGCTACAACGCAGGTTTCGCCACCCGCTACGAGCAGTTGGTGGATATCCCCGCCCCTGGCCAGCCGATGCAGGCCAGCAACGTACCCGCCAGCGCCCAAGCCGCTGCCGCGCCTGTCGCTGCCACCAGCAATGATCAGGACAGCTGCGTACAACGCAAGGTAGATGCTGTACACGCTGAAGACCCGGATGCCTTGATTCGCGCCGACATGCTCGAGGAGTTCGAGCAGGACTGCCTGTAGGCAATGGGGCTAGACTGAAGAAACCATCACCCGCTGCGCCTCTTGGCGCTCAGACAGGAACCCACCATGACCCGCTCTGCAACATTGTCTCGCTTGTCATGGTGGCTCGCGCCCGTGCTACTGGGCAGCCTGGCGCTCAGTACTGGCTGCTCGAGCAAGCACACAGCCACCCGGTATGCCACTGCCAACGTCGGCTCTAGTTGCTTCGCCAAGGCAGTGCCCACCAGCGGTGAAGGTGGCCTTGCCTTCGGTGATACCTTGAGCATGGCGCGGAAAAAATCCATGGACAGCTGCATCCGCTATGCCGGTCGCTCAGGCGGCGAGCCACGCACTTGCCAGGTGGTGATGGCCAAGTGCAAATGATGCAGCGCTGAGGATAGGCGGCGGCTACGTACGAGCCTGCTAGACCGGGCTATGAGGTCAGTTACCCGGCTGGCCGGAGGGCCACCCGCACGCAGCTACCATTGAAACAACCAGGTGTTTAGATAACTGTAGAGTGCTGCCTGGGATGCCGCAGGCTTGAAGACCCGCGGTATCGGCTGACAGGCGATGGAGGATGTTGCCTCACCGCGCCAAGGGCAATCAGGAAAGTCCGATTCATCCATTGAGCGGCGTCAGCAACGTGGAAAGTTGAAAGTGAAGGCAGTCCCGTCACGCCAGGAAGACTGCACCGTCACCTCGCCCTGATGAGCCCTGGCTATCTGCCGAACGATGAACAGGCCAAGCCCGACACTGCGCTGTGCCAAGTTGCAGCCGTGCCCACGGATCATGGGTTCGAACAGGTCATTGAGGTGTTCTTGGACAATGGGCGTGCCCTGGTTGTGCACGACGATACTGGCCCTGTCGACACCGACCTGCGAAGTGACTGTCACCGGTGCTTGCGAGTTGCCATAAGCAAAGGCATTGGAAACCAGATTGCCGATCAACTGACAGAACCGATCAGGATCGAATGCCACCTGCCCCTGGCCCAAGCACAGGTGCAGCAGATTGGCGTGGGGATACGCCAACCTCAATTCATCCACACAGTGCGCCACAGCCAGTTGCAAGTCCGCTACTACGGGCTGGATCACAATGCCTCGGCCAACTCGAACCTGCCGATAATCCAGCAAATCGGCCACAAGCCGCTCGGCGCGCTCGGCCGAGTGAGTGATGTGCTCGAGTAATTGGCACGTGCGCGCGTCCTGCGGCTGACGCGCCAGAATCTCGGTGGCCATCTTGATCGCCAGCAGTGGATTACGTAGATCATGAGCGACGATGCCCAACATCTGTTCGGCCAGCAAGGCGCGCTGAGCAGCGTCGGCGTGCTTGTCCTGCACGGCGCGCTCGCTGGATAGCAACCCGGCATCGATAACGCAGGGCACTTGGCGTGAAACGACCATGAGCAGCTCCGGGGGCCAACGGTGGCCAGTGAGTACAGCTCTAGGTTGAGCGCTATAAGCATGCGGGTCTGTTCGCTACCGAACAGACCCCGCAGGAGCTCAGCAGCACAATGGCCGCGAGCGATTGAACCTGTGTCAGCAAGGACTCCATGGCTAATCCCTGGCTTCGCGCAACCCGTCTGCTCCAACGCATACCGCTCGCCTTGCAGCGTTGGCGGGCGATGCCGCGCGTGTTCAGCTCTGAAAGTCTGCTGCGCTCGGAGCTGTTTAGCGCCGAGCAGATGGCCGACTACGGCTGCGTCCTGGCCAAGCAACACCGTGTGAGCCAATTGCCGGCCGATGATGCCTTGCTTGTGCGCCTGAGTGACAACGAGCGAACTCTCTCCAGCAGCTGCGCCGCGCTGGCCAGCACATTGCCGGCGTCACGGCGGGACATGCCGGCCGCGCAGTGGCTGCTGGACAATTTCTACCTGGTCGAAGCGCACATCCGCATAGCCAAAAGCCACCTGCCACCCGGCTACAGCCGCCAGCTACCGCGTCTGGATAACGGTGCATCCAGCGGTCTACCGCGGGTCTATGACATTGCCCTGCAAACCATCTCCCACGGTGATGGCCGGTTCGACAAGGAAAGCCTGAGCGGCTTTGTCGAGGCTTATCAGACCATCACGCCCTTGACCCTGGGTGAGCTGTGGGCAATCCCGATCATGCTGCGCCTGGCACTGATCGAGAATCTGCGCAGGGTCGCAGCCAGGGTCATGGCCAATTGGGCCGACCGTGACCTGGCCAACAGCTGGGCTGATCGCCTCAGCGAGATGGCTGAGCGCGACACCAAGAGTGTGGTGCTGGTGGTAGCCGACATGGTTCGATCCGGGCCGGTGTTGAGCGCAGCGTTTGTCGCCGAGTTAGCCAGGCGTCTGCACGGGCAGAGCGCCACCCTGACCCAGCCGCTGGCCTGGATTGAACAGATGCTCAGCGAGTCGGCATTGAGCATCGAGCGCCAGGTGCAACTCGATGCCCAACAGCAAGCCATGGATCAGGTCTCGATCAGCAACAGTATCGGCAGCCTGCGCTTGCTGTCGACCACTGACTGGCGGGCGTTCGTCGAGCAACTGAGCCTGGTTGAACGCATTCTCAGCCAGGATCGCGCCGCAGTGTACAGCGCCATGGACTTTGCCAGCCGGGACCATTACCGGCATGTCATCGAGCAGCTCGCCCGCCATAGCTCCTCCAGCGAAGCAGCTGTGGCGCAGACGGCCATCGACCTGTCGCATGTGCCAGACGCCAGCGCCGACGATCCAACCGATCATGTCGGTTTCTATCTACTCGGTCCTGGGCGTGCGGTGTTGGAGCAGCGCCTCGCTGCCCGGGTAGCACTTGCCGAGCGCTGGCAACGGCTGCTGCACCGGGCGCCGCTGGCGTTTTACCTGGTGCCCTCGGCGCTGCTCTCAGGGCTGTTGGCCTGGGTATTCCTGCAGGCCATTGATCAGGACGGCTGGCCCACTTGGGTGCTGGCCTTGCTGGCCATGCCCATCCTGCTGATGACCAGTCGCCTGGCCATCGGACTAGTCAACTGGCTGGTCACGCTGACCGTCAAGCCGTCCTTCCTGCCGCGACTGGATTACAAAGACGGGATACCGGCGCAGGCTCGAACGCTAGTGGTGATCCCTAGCCTGCTGGCCAATGAAGACGATGTGCAAGAGTTGCTCGAGGGCCTGGAAGTTCGATTTCTGGCCAATCGCGACGAGCACCTGCACTTTGCGCTGCTGACGGACTTTCTCGATGGCCAGCAGCAGAACTTGCCCGAAGACGCCGGCCTGCTGGCGTCAGCCAGTGCAGCCATCGACGCCTTGAACCGCAAGTATCCCAGTACTGGCAGCAAGCGCTTCCTGCTCCTGCATCGCCCGCGGGTGTGGAATGCCAGCGAGCGACTGTGGATGGGTTACGAGCGCAAGCGTGGCAAGCTGATGGCGCTCAATGCCTTGTTGCGCGGCCAGGGGCGCGAACACTTTGTCCTGATCGTCGGCGATATCGCCAAACTGTGCGACGTGCGCTATGTGATTACCCTGGACACCGACACCCAACTGCCGCGCAATGCCGCCAGGCAGTTCATCGCCACCCTGCAACACCCCCTCAACCATCCCCGTTTCGAGCGCCACAGCCGGCGTATCCGCTCAGGCTACGCCATCTTGCAGCCCCGGGTCGGTATCAGCCTGCCCAGCGCGTCGCGTTCGGCCTATGCCCGATTGTTCGGCAGCGACGCTGGTGTCGATCCTTACACCCAGGCGGTTTCCGATGTCTATCAGGACCTGTTTCTCAGTGGCTCGTTCATCGGCAAAGGAATCTATGCCGTGGACGCCTTCGAACAAGCACTGGAGGGCTGCTTTGCCGACAACCGGGTGCTCAGCCACGACCTGATCGAAGGCTGCTATGCCCATTCGGGCCTGCTCAGCGATGTGCAACTGTACGAAGAGTATCCGCCGCATTACAGCACTGACGTCAAACGCCGCCATCGCTGGATCCGCGGCGACTGGCAGTTGTTGCCGTGGCTGCTGCCGTGGCCCAGGCGCGCTGCGCTGAGTGCACTGTCGCGCTGGAAAATCGCCGACAACCTGCGCCGCAGCTTGGAGCCTGCGGCCTTTGTAAGTGTGTTGCTGTGGGGTTGGCTGGCCTCTTCGGCGCCAGCCCTGTGGACCCTGGCGGTGCTGGCGTTGCTGCTGACCCGGCCGCTGCTCGACACCCTGCTGGAAGTGCTGGGCAAAACTACCGATGTGCCGCTAGGGCAGCACCTGCAAGCCGCATTGCGTGCCTCGCGAGCGCATTTCATACGTTGCGCGCTGGGCCTGGCATGGCTGCCCTTCGAAGCCTATTACAGCCTGGATGCGATCGTGCGCACCCTGTGGCGCCTGCTGGTCAGCAAGCGCCGCTTGCTGCAATGGAACCCCTCCCGGGAGGATGCACGGGGCAGCGTCAACAGCCTGCGCGCACTCTACCAGGACCAGTGGATCTCTCCGGCCATCGCTGTGCTGCTGGCCGTCGCCCTGCTGGCGAACC
This sequence comes from Pseudomonas urmiensis, assembly GCF_014268815.2. NCBI lineage: Bacteria > Pseudomonadati > Pseudomonadota > Gammaproteobacteria > Pseudomonadales > Pseudomonadaceae > Pseudomonas > Pseudomonas urmiensis. Next base: position 1,654,781 of record NZ_JABWRE020000001.1, on the reverse strand, counting down.
TACAGGCGCTGCTGGTCGCCACACCGATCCTCAGCTTGTGGCTGCTTGGCCCGGCGCTGGCCTGGTGGCTCAGCCGCAGCCCTACTCGTAGTGCGTTCAGCCCATCGGCCGATGAGCTACGATTTCTGCATCGCCTGGCCCGCAGCACGTGGGCGTTCTTCGACCAGCATGTCGGCAGCGAAGACAACTGGCTGGTGCCTGACAACATCCAGCAAGCGCCCTACGCCAGCATCGCTCACCGCACTTCACCGACCAATCTGGGCATGGCATTGCTTGCGCACATGGCAGCTCACGATTTTGGCTACCTCAGCGCGGGGCGCCTGCTTGAGCGGCTGTCACTGATGCTTGACAGCATGGAGCGCCTGGAGCGCTACAAGGGTCACTTCTACAACTGGTACGACACCCAGACCTTACGCCCACTGGCGCCGCTGTATATCTCCACGGTGGACAGCGGCAACCTCGCAGGGCTCCTGCTGACCTTGCGTGCAGGACTGTTGGCCTTGGCTGACGCGCCGTTGCTGGAGCGGCGTCTGAGCCAAGGCCTGGTGGATACCCTCGACGTGCTCAGCAGCACCTTGGCCAGCGCTGGCCGCGCGACGGATGAAGTCAACGTGCTGCGCGAGCAAGCCTTGCAGTTGCACCTGCAATCGACGCCGGCGCAACAGGCTCAGCTGCTGCAACGCGTCAGCCAATTCGCCGCCGCCAGGCTTGAAACCGGCGACGCCAGCGACTGCAGCTTCTGGTTGGCGACGCTGCAGGCGCAATGCCTTGATGTGATGAGCGAGCTGCAATGCGTTGCCTTGCCGCAAAGCCATGACCCGCCGTTGTCGCGGCCAGGCAGCTGGCGCCAGCTGGCAGACTTGCCCGTCGCCCATTGGCCAGTTGCCGAACAGCCTGGCGTGGCCAGCGTGCAAGCCCTGGCCCGCGCACGCATGACCCAGGCTGGGCAGCTAGCCAGGCGCATCGATGCCTTGGCAAACATGGATTTGCGCTTTCTCTACGACCACCAACGCGACCTGTTCACGATTGGCTACAACGCCACTGAGCACCGCCCGGACGCGGGGTTCTATGACCTGCTGGCCTCAGAAATGCGCCTAACCAATTTCGTCGCCATCGCCCAGGGCCAAGTCCCCCAAGATAGCTGGTTGGCCTTAGGCCGCCTGTTGACCAGCAATGCCGGGGTGCCAGTGCTGCTGTCCTGGTCAGGCTCGATGTTCGAGTACCTGATGCCCATGCTGGTGATGCCCAACTACCCAGGCACCCTGCTCGACCAGAGCTGCCAGGCGGCGGTCACCCGGCAGATCGATCACGGCAAGCAGTTGGGCCTCCCCTGGGGAGTATCGGAGTCGGCCTACAATGCACTGGATAGCCATCTGAACTATCAATATCGCGCTTTCGGCGTTCCTGGCTTGGGCCTCAAACGTGGGCTGGGCGAAGAGCGGGTAGTTGCCCCATACGCCAGTGCCCTGGCCCTGATGGTGGCGCCGGCGGCCGCTTGCCGCAACTTGATGCACCTGTCGCAAACCGGCCTGGCCGGCCGCTTCGGACTGTTCGAGGCGGTCGACTTTACCCCGGCGCGACTGCCACCGGGGCAGGAGGCGGTGGTGATTCGCTCGTTCATGGCCCACCACCAGGGCATGAGTTTGCTTGCTCTGACCTCGCTGCTGTTGGACCAGCCCATGCAGCGGCGCTTTGCCAGCGATCCGCAGTTTTTGGCCAGCATGCTGCTGTTACAGGAGCGCGTGCCGAAAACCGCTGCGCAGTACCTGCACACTTCACAAGCACCCGCCCTGGATGACACCGGTAGTGCCAGCGAGTCGCGCCTGCGCGTATTCAGCGACCCGAACCGGCGCTACCCCGCCGTGCAACTGCTGTCCAACGGTCGCTACCATGTCATGGTCAACACCGCCGGCAGTGGCTACAGCCGCTGCAATGAGCTGGCCGTCACCCGTTGGCGCGAAGATATCAGCCACGATAGCCTGGGCAGCTTCTGCTACCTGCGAGATGTCGACACCCAGAGCTTCTGGTCCACGACGTTTCAGCCCACCCTGCACAAGCCACACAGTCAGGAAGCGATCTTCAGCGATGGTCGGGCCGAGTTTCGCCTGCGCGAAATGGATTTCGACTGCCATACCGAAATGGCCGTTTCGCCTGAAGACGACCTCGAATTGCGTCGCCTGCACCTGACCAATCATGCGTCAGTACGGCGCATCCTGGAGCTGACCAGCTATGCAGAAGTGGTGCTGGCGCCGGCGATCAGCGATGCACTGCACCCAGCCTTCAACAAGTTGTTCGTCCAGACCGAGCTGATCCGCCCGCTGCAGGCCATCGTCTGTAGCCGTCGACCACGCTCGCAACAGGAGGCCGTCCCCTGGATGTGCCACGTGTTGGCGGTGCACGGCGCTGATATTACAGCGATCTCATATGAAACCGACCGCGCCCGTTTCATTGGCCGTGGCCGCTCGCTGATCGCCCCGGCCGCCTTGCAGGCGGATGTCGAGCAGCTGTCTGGCAGCGCCGGCGCGGTGCTTGATCCAATCGTCGCGATTCGCTGCCGGATTTCCCTGGGGCCCGGCCAAAGCGCCACCCTCGACCTCGCCACAGGGCTCGCCAATAGCCGCGAAGCCTGCCTGCAATTGATCACCAAGTACCGCGACCGGCACTTGGCCGACCGGGTCTTCGACCTGGCCTGGCCGCACAGCCAAGTGCTGCTGCGCCAGCTCAACGGCTCGCTGGCCGATGCCCGCCTGTTCGAACAAATGGCCGCCTCGGTGATCTACGCCCACGCCACGCTGCGCGCCAACAGCGCGTTAGTCGCCAGCAACCGGCGCAATCAGTCTGGGCTGTGGGGCCAGGGTATCTCCGGGGACCTGCCGATCGTGCTGGTACAGATTGCCGATCCTGCCAACATCCAGCTGGTCAAGCAGATGGTCCACGCCCACGCCTATTGGCGGCAGAAGGGCCTGGCGTTGGACTTGGTGATCTGGAATGAAGACCAGGCAGGCTACCGCCAACAACTGCAGGACTTGATCATGGGCGTGGTCGCCTCCGGCAGCGAGGCGGCCCTGCTCGAACGCTCGGGGGGGATCTTCGTGCGCCCGGCGCAGCAGCTCAGCGATGAAGACCGCACCTTGCTGCTGTCGGTGGCGCGACTGGTACTCAGTGACAGTCATGGCAGCTTGGCAGAACAGATGCACCGTCGGCGGGCGCCAACTGCCCCCGCAGATCTGGTGGCCACTTCGGCGCCTAGGCAACAGCCCGATAGCCGCCCAAGCCGCGCAAACCCTGCGCCGCTGCTGCTAGCGAATAGCTATGGTGGTTTCAGCAGCGATGGTCGCGAATACATCATCCCCATATTGCCCGATCGGCCTACCCCGGCGCCGTGGGTCAACATCCTGGCGAACCCACAATTGGGTAGCGTGATCTCGGAATCCGGCAGCGCCTACACCTGGCGCGAGAACGCCCATGAATACCGGCTTACGCCTTGGCACAACGATCCGGTCAGCGACCCAAGCGGCGAGGCTTTGTACGTGCGTGACGAAGACAGCGGCAAAGTCTGGTCAGCCACCCCCCAGCCCAGCCCCGGCCCCGGCAGTTACCGCACCCGCCATGGCTTTGGCTACAGTGTGTTCGAGTACGTCGAGCAAGACCTGCGCAGCGAATTGTGGGTATATGTTGCCCTGGATGCCGCGGTCAAATTCTCCCACCTCAAACTGCATAACGACGCCGACCGGCCGCGGCGGCTTACCGTCACCTGTTTTGTCGAATGGGTGCTGGGCGATCTGCCCAGCAAGTCAGCCATGCACGTGGTCAGCGAAACCGATCCGGTCAGTGGCGCGCTGTTTGCCCGCAATGCGTTTTCGATCGAGTTTTGCCGGCATGTGGCGTATCTGGATTGCGACCTGCCCTACCTCAGCATCACCTGTGATCGCAGCGAATTTCTCGGCCGCAACGGCCATCTGCGAGCACCTGCCGGGCTGCGTCAAGCGCGCTTGTCAGGGCGCATCGGCGGCGCGCTGGACCCTTGTGCGGCACTACAGGTCAGCGTGGAACTGCAAGCCGGCGAAAGCCGCGAACTGGTGTTTCGCCTCGGCGCAGAGGCGGACGCAACCGCTGCCACCCAGCGGGTATTGCAGTACCGCGGCCTGCGCACCGCCATGGCTGAGCTGGACAAGGTGCAAGCCTATTGGCGCCAGACCTTGGGCACGTTACAGGTGAAGACACCAGAGCCTGCGCTCGATGTACTGGTCAACGGCTGGCTGATGTACCAGGTGATCGCCTGCCGCTTCTGGGCGCGCAGCGGCTTTTATCAGTCGGGCGGCGCTATCGGCTTTCGCGACCAATTGCAGGACAGCATGGCCATGCTGCAGGCCGCCCCCGCCGCTGCGCGCCAGCACCTGCTGACCTGCGCGGCCCATCAGTACGTCGAAGGCGATGTCCAACACTGGTGGCACCCACCGCTGCAACGTGGGGTGCGCACACGCTGCTCCGATGACCTGCTGTGGCTGCCCCTGGCCACCAGCCGCTACGTCGAGGTGACGGGCGACCGCAGCGTGCTGGACGAAGCGGTGGGCTACATCGAGGGCCGCCCGCTCAACCCCGGTGAAGAGTCCTATTACGACTTGCCGGCTCGATCCGCCTTGGTCGAAAGCCTCTACCAACACTGCCAGCGCGCCCTCGGCCAAGCCCTGCAGTGTGGCGCCCACGGCTTGCCGCTAATGGGCAGCGGCGACTGGAACGACGGCATGAACCGGGTTGGCGAGCAAGGCCTGGGAGAAAGTGTCTGGTTGGGCTTCTTCGGCCATCATGTGCTGCAAGCCTTCGCCCGGATTGCCCAGCGCCAGGGTGACCGGCATTTCGCCGAGCACTGTGCCAAGCAGGCCGCTGCCCTGAGCAGCAACCTTGAAGCACACGCCTGGGATGGCGGTTGGTATCGCCGTGCCTGGTTCGATGATGGCCAACTGTTGGGCTCGGCGACCAATCAGGAGTGCCGCATCGATTCGCTGCCACAAAGCTGGGCAGTACTCAGCGGCGTGGCCTCGGCTGAACGTGCGCGCACTGCCATGCGCGCCGTTGATCAACTGCTGGTGCGCCGCGACCTGGGTTTAGTGCAGTTGCTCGACCCGCCGTTCGACCAAGGCAGCCTGGACCCCGGCTATATCAAGGGCTATGTGCCTGGGGTACGCGAGAACGGCGGGCAATATACCCACGCCGCCATCTGGGCCAGCATGGCGTTTGCCCAGTTGGGCGACAGAGCCAAGGCCTGGGAGCTGCTGCGCCTGATCAACCCAGTGGGTCAAGGTAGCATTGCACAGATCGATACCTACAAGGTCGAGCCGTATGTCATGGCGGCCGATGTCTACGCGGTAGCGCCACATGCCGGCCGCGGCGGCTGGAGTTGGTACACCGGCTCTGCCGGCTGGATGTACCGTTTGCTTGTGGAAAGCCTGCTCGGCCTGCAGCGCACGGGCGATACCTTGCACATCCGTCCCCTGCTGCCTGCCGACTGGCCGGGCTACACAGTGCATTACCGCTTCGGCGCCACCGACTATCGCATCGAGGTGCGCAACAACGTTAGCGGCGCTGAACTGAGCTTGAGCCTTGATGACCAGCCGCTGGCCGTCAACACGCTGCACTTGGTGGATGATGCAGGGCTGCATCAAGTGATTGTCCAGTGCCAGCCATCGACCCAGCCTCTTGATCTGTAATGCCTGCTGACCTGCGTTGGGCTAATCTTGCTCAACCAACCTTCGCACCTTGAACGGTGGCCGATCATGCTCCCCATGCCGCAGCACAACCACCTGCTGGCTGCCCTGTCCACGCCGACTTTCGAACGCCTGGAGGGCGATCTTGAGCTCGTGACGTTGCCGTTGGGCAAGTCGCTGTACGAGTCGGGCGATGCCCTGCGCCATGTCTACTTTCCCACAGACTCGATCGTTTCATTGTTGTACGTGATGGAAAATGGCGCCTCAGCGGAAATTTCTGTGGTGGGTAACGAAGGCCTGGTGGGCATCGCGGTGTTCATGGGTGGAGAAAGCACGCCCAGCCGCGCGATCGTTCAAAGCGCCGGCCACGCCTACCGCTTGCCCGGGCAGCGCCTGAAGGACGAATTCAACCGTCACGGCGAACTGCTGCTGTTGATGTTGCGTTATACCCAGGCACTGATTACCCAGATGGCGCAGACCGCGGTGTGCAATCGTCATCACTCCATCGACCAGCAACTGTGCCGCTGGTTGCTGCTGTCGCTGGATCGCCTGCAGAGTGATCAGGTACGCATGACCCAGGAATTGATTGCCAACATGCTGGGGGTGCGCCGTGAAGGAGTAACCGATGCTGCGGGAAAACTGCAGCGTCTGGGCATCATCGAGTACAGCCGCGGCCATATCAAAGTAGTGGACCGTGCCCGGCTCGAAGCGCTGAGCTGCGAGTGCTACGAGGTGGTGAGGAAAGAAACCGAGCGCCTACTGCCCTATCTGCCGCAGCGTGCAATAACCGACCCGCCTTGACGTGAAAGCCCCTTGGCGGGATAGCCCGCACCTGCGTGGCCCTTACCGGATACATGGACTGCATCCGATATTTACCCCGCAGGAACGAGCTAGCCCGGCAAAGGGCCTGCGGCTAACACGTCACTCTGCGACCGAGACGCAAAACGGCCCCGGTCGCAGAACTGAAGATCAACGTTCCTGATCTTTATCCATGTTGCGGTCAGCATTGCCTTGCTGGCCAGCATCGCGCTCACGTTGAGTACCTTGGTTTGGATCATCGGCCATACCGCCACCCGAACCTTGGCCCCCCTGACGCCCTGCGTCAGCTGGACGGTCAGCGTCCTTCGACCAGTCGCCACCGCTCTGTTTACCGCCCTGCTTGCCCATGTCCGACTGACGTTGAGGATCGTTACCCGCACCCCCTTCGGACATCTGGCCACCTTGACGGCCCGCTTGAGAGGCCTTGTCCTGATCCTTGGCCCAGTCACCTTGATTGCCCTGGGCGCCTTTGCCCATGTCGCCACCTTTGTTGCCTTGATTACCAGCCATGATGGTGTACCTCGTTCAGGAACACAGATAAACCTGTGTGTACAGCTGAGACTCGGCGTCGATCCGGGTAATCCTATTTATCTTTGCGTGCGCAGACGAAAGGCCGCAAATGCCGCGGTGCCGGGACTTTTGCGCGCGAGTATCGAGAGCGCAGGTCATCAGGATGTGCCGATGATTCAAACCCTTTCGGGGGTTCGATAATCGCCCATTTTAAACAGCAGATGCATTTTCAAGATTGACGAATTAACTAGATAGTACAAATATCGAGACATCCAACAACAACAAAGCGATGCCCGCCATGACGCCCCGAATCCTCGTGCTCAACGGCCCTAACCTCAATCTACTCGGCACCCGAGAACCCGAGCAGTATGGCCGCGAGACCCTTGCCGACCTTGCCAACGGCTGCGCCGACACCGCTCGCCAGCTGGATATGGAAATCGAATTTCGCCAGACCAATCATGAAGGCGAACTGATCGACTGGATCCATGCCGCCCGCGGTCGCTGCAATGGCATCCTGATCAACCCCGGTGCCTGGACCCATACCTCGGTGGCCATTCGTGATGCCTTGGTGGCCTGTGAACTGCCCGTGATCGAAGTGCATTTGTCCAACGTGCACAAGCGCGAACCGTTCCGCCATATCTCGTTCGTCTCCTCGATTGCGGTCGGGGTGATCTGCGGCCTTGGCAGCCAGGGCTATCGCCTGGCCCTGGCACACTTCGCAGAGCTGCTCGGGGAGCGCGCGGCATGAGCCAGCAGAGTGTTCTTGCCGGTTTGATCGGCCGTGGTATCCAGGCCTCACGCACGCCAGCGCTGCACGAGCGCGAAGGTGATGCGCAGTCATTACGTTACCTGTACCGGTTGATCGATGCAGACCAGCTTGGCCTGGACGACAGCGCCCTGCCCGGTCTGCTCGATGCCGCGCAGCGTACCGGCTTCACCGGGCTGAACATCACCTACCCATTCAAGCAGGCGATTTTGCCACTGCTCGATGAGCTGTCCGATGAAGCGCGCGGTATCGGCGCGGTCAACACGGTGGTGCTCAAAGATGGCAAGCGAATCGGCCATAACACCGATTGCCTGGGCTTCGCTGAAGGCTTGCGGCGCGGTTTGCCCGACGTGCCACGCGCCCACGTGGTGCAGATGGGTGCTGGCGGCGCTGGGGCTGCTGTGGCGCATGCCTTATTGGGTGAAGGGGTCGAGCATCTGGTGCTGTTCGAGGTTGATGCGGCGCGCGGCCAGGCGCTGGTAGATAACCTCAATCAGCATTTCGGCGCAGGCCGGGCCCGCCTTGGTACAGATCTGCCCACTGCGCTGGCGATGGCCGATGGGCTGGTCAATACCACACCGGTGGGCATGGCCAAACTACCCGGAACGCCGCTGCCGGTGGAACTGCTGCATGCGCGGCTGTGGGTAGCGGAGATCATCTACTTCCCACTGGAAACCGCCCTGCTGCGCCACGCGCGAGCGCTGGGTTGCCGTACCCTGGACGGCGGCAACATGGCGGTCTTCCAGGCAGTGAAAGCCTTTGAGCTGTTCAGCGGCCAAGTGGCCAATGCCGACCGGATGCAGGCGCATTTCGCCAGCTTTGCCTGACGCGCCATGTCGCGGGATAGGTCCACGCCCACGGCTTGCCGAGCGTGCAACCGTCCCGCGAATGGCCGATAACTGAAGCGTCAGTCCTTCTCATCGAGCAACGCCTGTATCACCTTCTCCTGCCCCGCATAGTCGCCTTCGCCGAAATGCGCATGGCGTACCTGACCTTGCCGGTCGACAAAGTAATGCGCCGGCCAGAACTGGTTGCCCCAGGCATTCCACACCTGATAGCTGTTGTCCACCGCGACCGGGTAGCCGATGCCTAATTTGGCGAGCTTCTCGCGCAACGTGCCGACATCATGCTCGTAGTCGTACTCAGGCGTGTGCACACCGATCACCACCAAGCCCTGGGCGGCGTAGCGCCTGGCCCAGTCGTTGACATAGGGCAGGCTGCGCTGGCAGTTGATACAGTCCCAGGTCCAGAAGTCGACCAGCACCACCTTGCCCTTGAGCGCTGGTGCATCCAGCGGCGGCGAATTGAGCCATTGGCTGGCGCCACTCAACGATGGCATCGCCCCGTTGCTGTCCTTGGCCAGCAGATGACCCGCCAGCCCCAGGCCGGTCAAGGCCAGCACCACCGCACCGGCTTTGAGCAGCACGCCTGGATTAACTTTCATGGCAGCCGCCGCTGGCATAGGTGCGGTACTGCAGGGTTTGCTGCTGACCGTGAGAGTCGAGGTAGACCATACGTGTGTTGACTACCCCGCAGGCATTGCTCTGGTCATCCATGACCGACAGGACTTTCTTCACATCGAGCCGGTCACCATAGCGATACTGCATCACGCTGCTATCGTCCATCTGCTGGGTGTTTGCTTGAGCGCTGATGGCCGTAAAACCGAGCAGTGCGACCAAGCTGGCATTAATCAGAGTCTTGAAGTTCATGGCATCTCTCCTACATGCGGTTTGCTGATGGGGAGGTGCTTCCCCTTCAGTCGAGAACCATTTCACGCCTGCAAGGTATCGCGGATGTGTCGGTCAAGCGCGAGACGTGCATGCACCTGTATCCAGCAGCAAGCCAGATACACTGCAATACAATCCTCGGCAGGCAAGCGCGCCAACGCCCAGTACACTTGGCTTACTCAAACTAAGGCAGGGCCCGCACGATGGAACACGTCGATCACATCCTGATCGTCGACGACGACCGCGAAATCCGTGAGTTGGTCGGCAATTACCTGAAGAAAAATGGTCTGCGCACCAGCATCGCCGCCGACGGCCGGCAGATGCGCGCCTTCCTTGAGGCCGATGCAGTGGACCTGATCGTGCTCGACATCATGATGCCCGGCGATGACGGCCTGTTGCTGTGCCGCGAGTTGCGCGCGGGCAAGCATCGCAACGTGCCGGTATTGATGCTCACCGCCCGCGACGACGAGACCGACCGCATCATCGGCCTGGAAATGGGCGCCGACGACTACCTGACCAAACCGTTTTCCGCCCGCGAGCTACTGGCGCGGATCAATGCCGTGCTGCGTCGCACGCGCATGCTGCCGCCGAACCTGACCATCAGCGAAAGCAGCCGCATGTTGCGTTTCGGCCCGTGGCGCCTGGACACCACGGCGCGTCACCTGCTTGATGACCAAGGCACCCTGGTGGCCCTCAGTGGCGCCGAATACCGCCTGTTGCGGGTATTTCTCGACCATCCGCAGCGAGTGCTCAGCCGCGAACAGTTGCTCAACCTGACCCAAGGCCGCGAGGCGGACATCTTCGACCGCTCCATCGACCTGTTGGTCAGCCGCCTGCGCCAGCGGCTGGGTGACGATGCGCGAGAGCCGACCTGCATCAAGACCGTGCGCAGCGAAGGCTACGTGTTCTCGCTAGCGGTGCAATTGCTTGAGTCGCCCTCATGAAGTGGCCGCGTACCCTCGCCTCGCGCCTTGCACTGATATTTTTCACCGGGCTGGTATTGGCCTACGGACTGTCATTCGGTTTGCAGGCGTACGAGCGCTACATCAGCAGCCGTTCGATGATGCTCAGCAACCTTGAGCTGGACGTCGCCACCTCAGTCGCCATCCTCGATCGCCTCCCGGCTGCCGAGCGCCCGGCCTGGCTACCGCGACTGGAGCGGCGCACCTACCGCTATAGGCTCGACTCTGGCCAAACCGGATCGGCCATGCCCAGCGAAGACCCGCCGATGGCGGCCGAGTCGATCGTCAAGGCCATCGGCAAGGACTACCGCCTGACGTTTCTGGAAATCCCCGGCCCGCTGACGCACTTCCAGGCACATCTGCGCCTGGCTGACGGCGCGCCGCTGACCATCGACGTCACCCCTGCCACCGTTCCGGTGGCCAGCTGGTTGCCAGTAGTGTTGCTGATCCAGCTGGCAGTGTTGCTGCTGTGCACCTGGCTGGCCGTGCGTCTGGCGATTGGCCCGCTGACCCGGTTGTCCCAGGCCGTGGACAATCTCGATCCGAACACGCCCGGGCCGCAATTGGATGAAAGCGGGCCGCGCGAAGTCAGGTACGCCGCCGCAGCCTTCAATGCCCTGCAAGCGCGCATCGCTGCCTACCTCAAGGAGCGCATGCAGCTGCTGGCGGCAATCTCCCATGATTTGCAGACGCCCATCACGCGGATGAAGCTGCGGGTTGAAGTGATGGACGACGGGGTCGAGAAGGACAAGCTGTGGAGCGACCTGAGCGCCATGGAGCACCTGGTACGCGAAGGCGTCGCCTACGCCCGCAGCATGGACGTGGGCACCGAAGCGCCGTGCCGGATCGACCTCGATGCCTTTCTCGACAGCGTGGTGTTCGACTATCAGGACAGCGGGGCCAAGGTTGAGCGCCTGGGCAGCACCGAGACGACCTTGCAAACCCGCCCGCACGCCCTGCGCCGAGTCCTGGTCAATCTGCTGGACAACGCCTTGAAATTTGCCGGCGCCGCTCAGTTGGAGGTCACTCAACACGCCAATGCCACGGTGATTCGGGTACTCGATGAAGGCCCAGGCATTCCTGCCGAGGAGCTCAACGAAGTACTCAAACCGTTCTACCGGGTAGAAGGCTCGCGCAATCGTGGCACCGGCGGCACGGGTTTGGGCTTGGCCATTGCACAGCAACTGGTGCAGGCCATGGGCGGTACATTGACGTTGAGTAACCGCGAAAATGGCGGGCTCTGCGCCCAGATCGAATTGCGTTGACCGCTGGCTTACAAGCGCATACCTACACTGCGATACATAACTGCAGCGCCTCGACACATTGCAGATACCCCACCCGCGCAAACTCCGAGTCAGTCTTTTCGCTGACCGGAGCCACCCCCAATGACCAGCCTGACCCGTGCCCTGCCCGCGCTCAACCGCTTCGGCGACTGGAGCGCAGATCTGCCTCTGCGACTTTTCCTGGCCTGGGAGTTTTTTGAATCAGGCCTGGAAAAATTCAATGGCAGCAATTGGTTTGCCGATATCCAATCCAACTTTCCCCTGCCTTTCAACCTGCTACCCGCCAGTCTGAATTGGCAGTTGTCGATGTGGGCGGAGCTGATCTGCCCACTGTTGCTGCTGCTCGGGCTAGGCACCCGTTTCGCTTCGCTGGTGTTGATCGGCGTGACAGTGGTAGCCACGGCCGCAGTGCATTGGCCGGCAGAATGGTCGGGGCTGGCGGAACTGGCCCGGGGCTATGCGATCACTGACCAGGGTTATGGCAACTTCAAGCTTCCGCTTATCTATCTGGTCGCCTTGCTGCCGCTGGCGCTCAAGGGCGCGGGCTGGCTGAGCCTGGACCATTGGCTGTGGCATAAGCTCGGTTACTGCCCGCGCAACGCTCGGTAAACATCGCGGCCCCTGCTACGGGGCCGTCGGCGTTTCTACAGCACGCGTTTGATCAACGGCTCCAGACGGCTCAAGCGCAGCCTCTTGAGGAACTTGCGCACCTGCTGCGGATGCTCGCCGGGCTCGCCCAACTCGCTGGCCGAACGCAGTACAGGCGCATGCTGCCTGATCCCCTGCAGCTCAGCCTCGCGAGGTATCAGCCACTGCCCATGTGGGTCGTCGATCAACAAACCATTTTCGAGGTCCAGGTTAAATCCGCGTGGGTTGAGGTTATTACCCGTGAGCAGGCTATAACGTTGGTCGATCCACAAGCCTTTGGCGTGAAAGGTATGCCCCGGATCATTCCAGATGCGCAACACCAACTGGCCGCTGTCGATGGCCGCCTGACGACGTCGGGCGAAGGCCCGCAGGTTGTCTTCGTACAGGTAGGGCAACACCCCACTAGCACTGAACGGCTTACCCGGCTCGACGTAGAAATCATTGGCGGTACGATGACCGACGATGATCTCGACGCCAATGCCGCGGGCCAAGGCCCGGTCAATTTCGCTCATCACCACGCGGGGTGGATTGAAGTACGGGGTACTGATGATGATCTGCGCGCGCGCCGCCGCCAGCAGCGAGCAGATGGCGTGGTTGAGCGGGTTGCCGCGGCCGATGCCCAACAGTGGAATGACCCGCAGGCCATCGATCGCAGGGCTGTCTGGCAATGGGTAGGCCATGCGCCGCAAGCGTGTGCGCAATCGGCGGATGTCCCCGCGCAGACTACGGGTCGATGGCGCCGCTGGCAGGTCCAGGCGGGGTGTGGCGGTACTGGCCAGCACATCGCGCACCAGTTCGACCATGGCATCGGCCAGCGCCGGACAGTCGAACAGGTGATAGCGGTCGAGGCGATAACGCTCGAAACGGTGCAGGTAGACGTTATTAAGGCTGGCGCCGGTGTAGATCACGCAATCATCGATGATGCTGCCCTTGAGGTGCAGCACACCGAACAGCTCGCGGGTTTGCACTGGCACGCCATGAATGATCACATCCAAGCCATGGTGCTCGCGCTGCGCTTGATACCAGGCAGCATTACCCGGCTGGCGGCCCGCCCCTAGCAGGCCACGACGGGCCCGGAACCAATCGACGACGATGACAATGTGCAGTGACGGCCGCGCCGCCTTGGCCTGGTACAGCGCATCCAGAATCTCCTGACCGGCCTCATCTTCCTGCAAGTACAGGGCGACGATGACGATACGCCGAGTCGCGTTGGCAATACGTTCGAGCAAGCAGGAGCGGTAGGTGGCGGCATCAGGCACCACCTCGATGGCTTGCGGTGCCAGGGCAAAGCCTTTGTGCGGTACTGCCACGGATCTGCGGATCAAGCGGTTCACCTCAAGTCGGGAGTGATGGGCACGGCTCACCCGTGCACAGGTGCTGGGTGTACTGACAGGCCCGGCCACGCCCCATCATAGCAACAATGCCAGCAGGCTCGAGTTTCTCCCTGCCCTGCGAACCGACAATGCCTTGGCTTTTACAGGAAGATCGTACAGCTATTGAACGGCGGCAAGCGTCTCTACATTGAAGCGTGTGGTGCCTGAGCCGGCCTCTTCGCGGGCAAGCCCGCTCCTACAGGTGCCGTGCCGCGCACACATTTTGTGACGGCTCAAACACTGTGGGAACGGGCTTGCCCGAAGAGGCCGGTTCAGGCACCACACCTTGGCAGCGGATTGGCCCTGGACCAGGTTATGGTCTGGGCGCTAGGTCAAAGCGGTCCAACTCCATCACCTTGACCCACGCCGCGACAAAGTCTTTGACGAACTTAGCCTCGGCGCCGGTGCTGGCATACACCTCACTCAGCGCACGCAACTGGGCATGCGAGCCAAACACCAGGTCCACCCGGCTGCCGGTCCACTTGCTCTGCCCGGTCTTGCGATCCTTGCCTTCGAAGGTTTGGTTATCGTCCGCGGTCGGCTTCCACTCCACGCTCATGTCCAACAAGTTGCGGAAGAAGTCGTTGGTCAGTTGCCCAGGCTTGTCGGTGAACACGCCGTGCTTGCTGCCAGCGTGGTTGGCGCCCAACACGCGCAGGCCGCCGATCAGCACAGTGAGTTCTGGTGCGGTCAGGGTCAGCAATTGCGCCTTGTCCAGCAGTAGCCGCTCAGCCTTGACGCTATAGGCACCCTTGGAGAAATTGCGGAAGCCATCGGCGAGCGGCTCCAGCACCCCGAACGACTCGACATCGGTCTGCTCCTGCGAAGCATCGACGCGACCAGGATGGAATGGCACGCTGACCGTGTGTCCGGCATCCTTGGCAGCCTTCTCCACCGCCGCAGTACCGGCCAGAACGATCAGGTCGGCCAGCGACACCTGCTTGCCGCCCACGCTGAACTCACTGCGAATTTTCTCCAAGGTGGTCAGTACCTTGTCCAGCTGTTCAGGCTGGTTGGCCGCCCAGAATTTCTGCGGTGCCAGACGCAACCGGGCACCATTGGCGCCGCCGCGTTTATCCGAGCCACGGAAGGTCGAAGCCGACGCCCACGCGGTAGCTACCAGCTCGCCGATGCTCAGGCCGCAAGCGAGCACCTTGGCTTTCAAATCAGCGATGTCCTGCTCGCTGATCACCGCTGCCGGCGCTGGCGGCAGTGGATCTTGCCACAGCAGCTCTTCCTGGGGCATTTCCGGCCCCAGGTAGCGCGCCAATGGGCCCATGTCGCGGTGGATCAGCTTGTACCAGGCGCGGGCAAAGGCGTCCGCCAACTGATCAGGGTTGTCCTTGAACCGCCGAGCGATGGGCTCGTAGATCGGGTCGAAGCGCAGCGCCAGGTCCGAGGTGAGCATCGACGGAGCATGGCGCTTGCTGGGGTCATGGGCATCGGGAATCTGCCCTGCCCCATCACCGTTTTTCGGCCGCCACTGGTTGGCACCCGCCGGGCTTTTGGTCAGCTCCCAGTCGAAGCGGAACAAGTTCTCCAGGTATTCGTTGCTCCATTTGGTCGGGGTCGAGGTCCAGGTCACCTCCAGGCCGCTGGTGATGGTGTCGCCACCCTTGCCGGTGCCGAACGTGTTATGCCAGCCAAACCCTTGCTGCTCCAGGGGTGCAGCTTCAGGTTCCGGACCGACATTATCGGCAGGGCCAGCGCCGTGAGTCTTGCCAAAGGCGTGGCCGCCTGCGATCAGGGCGACGGTTTCTTCGTCGTTCATCGCCATGCGGCCGAAGGTTTCGCGGATATCCTTGCCCGAGGCGATGGGGTCGGGATTGCCTTCCGGACCTTCCGGGTTCACATAGATCAGGCCCATCTGCACGGCGGCCAGCGGGTTTTCCAGGTTGCGCTCGCCCTGCAAGGTGCGGCTCTGTTCTTCTCCATGCTTGGCAGGCTCGGCCACCAGATCACCCTGGCCGGGCGCCTGGGCCTTGCCGTAGCGGGTGTCGCCGCCCAGCCAGACTTTCTCCGAGCCCCAGTAGACATCTTGATCCGGCTCCCACACATCGGCGCGGCCACCCGAAAAGCCAAAGGTCTTGAAGCCCATCGACTCAAGCGCGACGTTGCCGGTAAGCACGATCAGATCTGCCCAGGATATCTTTTCGCCATATTTCTGCTTGATTGGCCACAGTAAACGCCGCGCCTTATCCAGACTGACGTTGTCTGGCCAACTATTGAGTGGCGCATAGCGCTGCTGACCGGAGCCTGCGCCACCGCGCCCATCACCGATGCGGTAGGTGCCGGCACTGTGCCAGGCCATGCGGATGAACAGCGGACCGTAGTGGCCGAAGTCGGCCGGCCACCAGTCCTGGGAATCGGTCATCAAGGCAGTCAGGTCTTGTTTCAGGGCTTGGAAATCCAGGCTCTTGAACGCCTTGGCATAGTCGAAATCCGGGTCCATCGGATCGGACTTGCTCGAATGCTGGTGAAGAATGTTCAAGTTGAGCTGGTCAGGCCACCAGTCACGGTTACTGGTGCCGCCACCTGCGGTTTGATGGAACGGGCATTTCGATTCGTTCGACATCTGCGGTTACCTTTGGGTCGGGTTCTATCCAGATTTCCGGTCTATGCCAGGTTTGATCAGCCGAGCACGAAGGCTCATGCCTACCCCTCATCAGGTGGGTAGGTCTTCGCCGATACGGGCGTGCGAGCGTGTCATCACGTGCAGCGCAGTGTCTTGCACCCAGGTGCTGCCACGCCGCCCGCGCAGGCTTTTCACAGGGCCAGGGACAAGACTAGTCGAGCCTCGCAAGACTTCTAATAGAGTCCGTATTGGCTGCCAATAGCCTGACTCTGTCAGCGCACATCGATACAAGCAGCAAGGCGGCGGACATGCTTGAATATGACGCCACACCTCCCGACCGAGAGCCCTTGCCTTATGAACCGCAATGACCTGCGTCGCGTCGACATGAACTTGCTGGTCGTGTTCGAAGCCTTGATGCTCGAACGCAACCTGACCCGCGTCGCAGAAAAGCTGTTCATCTCCCAGCCTACCGTGAGCGCCGCTCTGGCCCGCCTGCGCGATCTGTTCGACGATCCATTGCTAATCCGCAATGCTCGTGCAATGGAGCCCACGGCACGGGCGCTGCAGATCTTCGCCGAACTGGCGCCGGCAATGGATGTGATTTCAGCTGCCATCAGCCGCGCCAAGGCGTTCGAGCCTGCCACCAGCTGCAATGTGTTTCGCCTCGGTTTGTCGGACGATGCCGAGTTCGGCCTGTTCCCTGATCTGCTCCAGGCCCTGCGCGAAGAAGCGCCACAGATTAGCGTGGTGGTGCGCCGGGCCAACTTCCTGTTGATGCCTGGGCTGCTGGCCTCAGGGGAAATCTCGGTTGGCGTCAGCTACACCACCGACCTGCCGGCCAACGCCAAGCGCCGCAAGCTCCGTGACATCGGTGTGAGAGTATTGCGCGCAGATACCCGCCCAGGGCCGTTGAGCCTCGACGAATACTGCGCCAGACCGCACGTGATGGTGTCGTTCTCAGGTGACATGAGCGGCAATATCGACATGGACCTGGCACGCATTGGCCGCTGCCGCAAAGTGGTGCTGGCCGTGCCACAGTTCGGGAGCCTGCGCGCCCTGCTGCGCAATACTGAATTAATTGCCACAGTGCCGGACTATGCTGCCCGCGCCCTGGCGGACGACGGTAGCCTGCGCGCCGACCCGGCGCCTTTTGCCATCAGCGAAGCCGAGCTGTCGATGGCCTGGAGCAGCGCCCATGACAACGACCCTGCCGAACGCTGGTTGCGCGAGCAGATCCTGCAGTTCATGGCCTCGGGCAACTGAACTGCAAGCCCCTTGAGATCAGGCCTTTTTACCGCGCTGCATCCACGCCGCGCCCAGCCCGCTCAGGCAGATGATGGCGATGCCCACCAGGCTGGTGGTGTCTGGCGCCTGGCCGAAGATCAGCAGGCCCAACAGGCCGGCGAAGACGATCTGGCAGTAACTGAACGGTGCCAGCAACGCCGGCGCGGCAAAGCGAAACGCCTGGGTCAGCAGCAGGTGCGCAGTCATACCAAAGCCGCCCAGGGCCAGCATCAACAGAGCGTGATGCCATTGCGGCGTCTGCCAGAAAAACGGCACCAGCGCCGTCATCACCAGGGTATTGCACAGGCCTGCGTAGAAGTTGCTGGTGGTCGGGCTGTCGTACACCGCCAGTTTACGCGTCAGCACCTGATAGAAGCAGAAGCCCAACGCCGAACCGAACGGGAACAGGATCGCCGGGGTGAACATCGCCCCGCCCGGATGCACCACCACCAGCACACCCACGAAACCCATCACCACCGCCAACCACTGGCCGAGCGTGACCCGTTCCTTGAGCAGCGGCACCGACAAGGCAGTCACCAGCACCGGAGCGAGGAAGTTGACTGCCGTTGCCTCAGCCAACGGTAGGTATTGCAGGCCGGCAGTGAACAGCAGGCTGGTGCTCAGCAGGCTCAAGGCGCGCAGAGTCTGTAGCACCGGGCGATGGGTACGCAGTACCGCCATGCCGGCCCTGGGCAGGAAGATCCCGGCCATCAACAGGGTGTGCACCAGGTAGCGTGCCCAGACCACCATGATGATCGGATAAAGACCGCCGAGGAACTTGGACAGGGCGTCGTGGCTGGCAAATAGAAGCGTGGCGACGACGACCAGCGCGATCCCTCGCAGAGGCTGATTGACTCCAGACAGCGGTGTACTCGAACTCATGGCGTTCTCGAAGGTGGCGTCGGCGGTTGCCGCGCCCGGGGACCTGCGCCGCCTTTGGGCAGCACGGATGTAATGACGGATTCTAGAAGAGATGAGTCAGCTTGCGATAGCCGCGATGCCGTCACAGCACCCTTGCGGACAATTTGCGTTCGCTGATCGACCACTTTTGCTCAACCCTGCATGGTCTGCCCGGTACCGATGCACCACCATGGGCCTGGCCTCTACCACTTGAACAAGGAGTTTTCATGCATAGGCTCACCTCCCAGCATGGCCTGGACATGCCCGCCATTGGCCTGGGCACTTGGCCGATGACTGGCGCCGAGTGCACCCGCGCCGTGCACCAGGCGCTGGAGCTTGGTTATCGGCACATCGATACCGCGACGGCGTACGACAACGAAGCTGCGGTAGGCCAGGCGCTGCGTGATAGCCCTGTCGCGCGTGAGCAGATCCACCTCACCACCAAAGTCTGGTGGGATCGCCTGACACCGACGGCGATGCGCCAATCGCTGGAGGACAGCCTGCGCGCCCTAGGCACCGAGCAGGTGGACCTGTTTCATATCCACTGGCCCGGTAAGGACTGGGACCTGGCGCGCAGTATCGACACCCTGGTGGCGCTGCGAGACGAAGGCAAGGCACGTTGCATCGGCGTGGCCAACTTCCCGCTGGGCCTACTACGCCAAGTGGCCGAAGAGCTGGGCGCACCGCTGTCGGCGATTCAGGTGGAGTACCACGCCCTGCTCGACCAGCAGCCATTGCTCGACTACGCCCGCCAGCACGGCATGGCGCTGACGGCCTATACCCCGCTCGCCCGTGGCCGGGTCGCCGAACAGCAGGTCATCCGCGACATCGCCGCCAAACACGGCGCACTGCCCAGCCAGGTTGCGTTGAAATGGCTGCTTGACCAGGACGGCGTGGCGGTGATTCCCAAGGCCAGCAGTGAGCACAATCAATTGTCCAACCTGGCGGCGTTGCAGGTGCAGTTGGATGATCAGGACCGGGCGCTGATCGCCGCCTTGCCGAAGGATCAACGGGTGGTCAACCCTGAGTTTGCTCCAGACTGGAACAGTTGAGCCCAGGAGCCGCTGCGATGGGTTGCGCAGCGGCCCTAGCGCACTTCAGCGCAGCAACGCCACGCTCTTCAAGCGCTCGCAGGCAGGCGCTGGCCGACCATACAGGTAGCCCTGGAAGTGCGAGCAACCCTCGGCGCGCAAGCGCTCCATCTGTTCAGCTGACTCCACACCTTCAGCCGTGGTCTTGATCATCAGGCTGTTGGAGAGCTCAGTAATGGCGCGGATGATCGACATCGCCTCGCGGCTGTCGCACATGTCATGGACGAACGACTTGTCGATCTTGATCCGATCGAACGGGAACGAGCGCAGATAGCCCAGCGACGAGTAGCCAGTGCCAAAGTCGTCCAGGGAAATCGACACGCCCAAGTCCTTCAGCGCCCGCAGGGTGCGCACGTTTTCCTCACTGTTACCCAGCAGCACCGATTCGGTGATCTCCAGCTCCAGGCGCAGCGGCGACAAACCGGAATCGGACAACGCCAGGGCGACGATATGCACCAGGTTGGCATTTTTGAACTGCACCGGTGACAGGTTGACCGAGACCACTTGTTCAGTGCCCCAGGTGGCCGCCTCCTGGCACGCCAGGTTGAGCGCACGGGCGCCGATTTCATGGATCAGCCCAGTCTCTTCGGCAATCGGGATGAAGTCCATCGGCATGATCATGCCCCGGCCCGGGTGCTCCCATCTCAGCAACGCTTCGTAGCCGGTCACCTCGTGGCTTTGTTGATCCACCACGGGCTGGTAATGCAATTGCAACTGGCCCAGGTGCAAGGCCGTGCGCAAGTCGGTTTCGACCAAGCGGCGCTGGCGGGCAGCCACGTCCAGCTCAAGGTGGAAGCACTCGAAGCGATTGCGCCCATTGCGCTTGGCTTCGTACAGGGCCATGTCGGCGTAGCCGAGCAGTTGTTCGGCCTGGTCGTGATCGTCCGGGGCGATGGCGATACCGATGCTCACCCCCACCGAAAACTGATGCCCTTCGATCTGGAACGGCGGGCACATGGCTTCGATCAAGCGCCGGGCGGTGTTGCAGGCAGATTCGGCGGTGTCCAGGCCAGCCAGAATCACGGCAAATTCATCGCCGCCCAGTCGGGCCAAGGTGTCATGTTCGCGCAGCTCCCGGCGCAGGCGTTTGCCCAGGGCGCGCAGTAGCTTGTCGCCAAAGGCATGGCCGAGGGAGTCGTTGATGTTCTTGAAGTTGTCCAGGTCCAGGCACAGCGCGGCGGTCAACTTGCCGGTGTCTTCGCCGCGCAGCAGCGCCTGCTTGAGCCGCTCGTTGAACAGGGTGCGGTTGGGCAGGCCGGTCAGAGCGTCATGATGGGCCATGTGGTGGATCTGCGCATGCGCGGCCAACTCTTCGGTGGCGTCTTCAGCGACGAACATGACGTAGTCGGCCTGGCCCTCACGCTTTTGGCTGAGCAAGGCGCGGCTACGCAAGGTGCGCGGACCGCGAGCCGTCTCTACCCGTGTTTCGGCAGCATAACCCTTGGTGCTGCGGGCACCGTTGGCCAGCTGCAGTTGCAGATACTCGGCAGCGCCGGGCAACAGGCATTCGCCCGGCAGGCGACCAATCATGCTCGCGCCCTGGCTGCCGAACAGGCGCTCGGCCTGCTGGTTGGCCAGCAGGATGCGCTGGCTGTCCAAGTCCTGGACGATGACGCTGGCAGGGATGTTGGCAATCACCGAATCAAGAAAGCGCGACAAGTTGGCCATTTCCTGGCTGTACTGTTCAGCCAAGACCTTGGCCTCAAGCAGCTCAAGCTCGTAGCGGTGGCGCTCGGAGATGTCGCGGGTGACCTTGGCAAAGCCGAGCAGTTGGCCTTGTTCATCACGCACCGCATCGATTACCACATGGGCACGAAACGCACTGCCATCCTTGCACACCCGCCAGCCCTGCTCTTCGAAACGGCCAGTGCGCCGCGCTTGTTCCAGGTTCTGTTCGGGCAGCCCGGCTGCGCGGTCTTCATCTTCATAGAACAGGGAATAGTGCTTGCCCACGACCTCATCGGCGCTGTAGCCCTTGGCTCGCTGCGCCCCCGGATTCCAATTGGCGACCACGCCATCGGGGGTGAGCATGTAGATGGCATAGTCCACCACGCTCTGGATCAACAGCCGGTACATGATGTCGGAACTGGCAACTAGCGACATGGGTTTTCCCTGAACCTGCGACACGCACGAATGAATCCCCGGCCAGAGCGGCCGGGCCTTGAATAAGACGTGCTGGCATTATGCCGTGCAACCAACCATTTTGTGAACTGCGTCACATTTTCGGCGGGCGCTGTGGCAGGTATCAGTGGGTTTGAGTGGGTACCCAGTAATTGATCAGGTCGGTATCGTCCTCCAAGCTTATGGACTGGACCGGGCGTGGCAGGTCTGCCAGCACCGCGCTGCAAAATGCCATAGCCAGGCGATCTTGGCGATAGCAACGCAGCAACCAGTTGTGGGCGTCACTGCCCAGGTCAGCTGTCGCTCGGGCTGACGTCATCGCGGGACAAGCCCGCTCCCACGCAGTATTTCAACGTGGGCTTGCCCCGCGATGACGCTGAAGGTCCACGTGGGAGCGGGCTTGCCCCGCGATGACATCAGTATTGACACCCCGCGATCAAACCGCAGCCACCGCGTCGATTTCCACCAACATCCCATCCAGCGCCAAGCGCGGCACCGGAATCAACGTGCAGGTGGGTTTCATCTGCGTACCCCAGGCCCGATCAGCCTCGGCCACCCACTGGCGCAGGCGCTGCTGATCATGCTCGACAATCAACAACGTCAGCTTGCACACCTGTTCAAGCCCAGCGCCCTTGGACGCCAACGCCAGGCGCAAATTGGCCAGGGCCTGGCGTGCCTGCTCGGCGAACAGCGGCGAGAGATTGCCCTGGGCATCCTCCCCACCTTGCCCGGCGATGAACAACAAACGGCTACCGGCCTGAACTTCAGCGACATGCGAATAGGCATTGGCGCTGGGGTCGTACAGCCCTTCGGGATTGGACAGTTGCAATGCACTGCTCATAAGGTCGCCCCATCGATGAAAAGAGCAACCGAGTATCAGACCTCAAGTAAAGTCGAGGTCAAGCCCATGCTACTTTTCCTCCAGTACCGCCCTGCCCTTGACCGCCCGCGGCCCGCGCCAGGCCCAGAACAGCAACCCGGGAATCGGTGCATAAACCACAAAGACAATCCACAACATCTTGCGTTCGGCGCGTCGCTCGCTGCCGATGATGTGCCAAATGGCCCAGATCTCCATCAGGATCACAAAGGCGGCGACGATGATCCAGAGCGTTCCGATTTCCATGAGCGTTCTCCTGTGAGCGTGTACTGGGTTGGGTAGCAGCCAGCGTCAAGGGTTCATTCGGATGTTGTCCAGCACGCCGCACGCTGGCAGAGTGGACAGCCGCTCTGCCCTGCACCTTGGAGACTTTGCATGCGTTTCAACCCTCGCCTGCTCGCCAGCGCCCGGCATATCGTGGTGTTTACCGGCGCCGGGGTATCTGCCGAAAGCGGCATCGCCACTTTTCGCGACAAGCTCACCGGCCTGTGGGAGCGTTTCGATCCGGCCGAGTTGGCCAGTGCCGAAGGTTTTCGCCGCGATCCAGCGCTGATCTGGGGTTGGTACGAGATGCGCCGGGCCGGCATTGCCCAGGCCCAGCCCAACCCCGCGCACCTGGCGATCGCCGAACTCGCTCAGCGAGTGCCGAAGCTGACCTTGGTCACGCAGAATGTCGATGACCTGCATGAGCGCGCTGGCAGCGCGGATGTCCTGCACCTGCACGGGCAGTTGGATGCAGCGCGTTGCTTTGACTGTGCGCGACCAGCGGGCGCGGTACTGGAGCTGCCCGAGGGCGCTGGCGACGGCAAGCGCATCGAGCCGCCGCTGTGCAGCGCCTGTGGCGGCCCGCTGCGACCAGGGGTGGTGTGGTTTGGCGAGAACCTGCCAGAGCAGGCGCTAAGCCAAGCATTTCTGGCGGCAGCCGATTGCGACCTGTTGCTGTCGATCGGCACCTCAGGCGTGGTGCAACCGGCGGCGATGATCCCCGGCGTGGCGCTTGAGGCCGGGGCCAGGGTGGTGCATATCAATCCGCAAGTGACAGGGGCTGGCCATGCCAGGGAGTTTGCCCTCGCTGGCAAGGCGGGCGAGCTGTTGCCGCAGCTGCTTAGAGAAGCATTCGGCTAAGTGCAAACGACCTCAAGGTCGCTTGGCCTGATCTAGGGCGGCCTTCAGTGCGTTGGCGTCTGCGTACTCCTGTTGCGCCACCAGGCTGGCGTTGTCCAGCTGCAACCACAGTACCTGGCCCTCTTTGCCTGGATAGCGGCTGGCCACCTGGCCATCGCGGTCGAGCAGCACGCGGTAGCTGTAGTCGCGCATGGCCGGGATGGCGAACAGCTTGCTGATGATCGCCGGCATACGTTGAATGTCGGCCACGAACACCGCGCCCCGGGCTTCAAGGTAGCCCTGGGGCTGCTCGGCCAGGGCCGCCTTGACCAGCTTGGCACCGTCCATATCGCGCGCTACCAGCAAAATGCGCGTGCTGGGGCCGAGGCTATAGGCCTGATCGTGTTGATCGGGCAGCGTCCAGGGGGCGAGCTTGTCGCCGGTCTCCAAGGCCTGGGCCAGGACCGGTAGCAGGGCGAACAGCAGTGCGATGGCGTATTTCATTGCGGGTTCTCGGGTGCTTGGGAGGGGCAGCATAAAGCACAAAATGGATATTGGCAGTGCCGGCCTGTTCGCAGGCAAGCCCGCTCCTACAGGGATCGCGTTGCTGTTGAGATTGCGCGGGTTTACCCGCTAAGGGGCCGGCACTGCCAAGCCCAGGACTTGCCTGAACACGACCTCCAATACCACCCTGCCACCGGCACAGTTGTCTTTCCCCCGCCCCCCAAGCACACTCACCCGAGCCAGCCAGGAAGCGGAGTCCGCAGTGCCCACACCACGCCATTTCAGCAAGAAGACCAGCACCAGCAACATGCTGCGGCTCAAGTCCGCCACAGGCGAGGCGCACAAGCCATATCGGGTCGATTTCGTCTTGCTCGAACACTTCTCCATGGCCAGTTTCACCGTGGCGATGGACGTGCTGGTCACCGCCAACCTGCTGCGCGCCGACAGTTTCAGCTTTACCCCGCTGTCGCTGGATGGCGAGCGAGTGCTCAGTGACCTGGGCCTGGAACTGATCGCCAGCGACCTCGACCCTGCCGAGCTCAAAGCGTTGGATCTACTGGTCATCTGTGGCGGCCTGCGCACCCCACTCAAATATCCAGAACTCGACCGTCTGCTCAATGACTGCGCAGCGCACGGCTTAGCCATGGGCGGGCTGTGGAATGGCGCCTGGTTCCTCGGCCGCGCTGGGGTGCTGGCCGACTATGGCTGCAGCATCCACCCCGAACAACGCGCCAGCCTTGCCGAGCGCAGCCCGCAAACACGCATCACCCCGGCAAGCTTCACCTTGGACCGCGACCGCCTCACCGCCGCCAGCCCCAACGGCGCCATGGAGCTGATGCTTGGCCTGGTACGGCGCTTGTACGGTGACGCCCTGGCCGAAGGCGTCGAGGAGATCCTGTCGTTCTCCGGCGCTCGTTATCGCCAGGTCGGGCCAGGGGCTAAGAAGTCGATGAGCCTGCACCTGCGGACCATCGTCGAGCTGATGGAAAACAACCTGGAAGAGACCCTCAGCCTGGACCAGCTCGCCGCCTACAGCGGCCGCTCGCGGCGGCAGATCGACCGCCTGTTCCAGGCTCAGCTAGGCACCTCGCCACGGCGCTACTACATGGAGCTGCGCATCACCAAGAGCCGGCGCTTGCTGCAGTACTCCGACCTGTCGGTGATGGAAGTGGCAGTGGCCTGTGGCTTTGTCTCGGTATCGCACTTCAGCAAGTGCTATGCGGCGTACTTCGGCTACCCGCCGTCGCGCGAGCAACGGCTGGGCGAGTGACGGCGATCAGGCGCGGATGTAGTTGATCACCGCTTCGCAGATCATCTGCTTGTGGCGCTGCTTGACCTGTTCATCGGACAGGTCGATCTGGAAGATATCGCTGAAGGTATGGCGGTTGGAAACCCGATAGAAGCAGAACGAGCTCATCAGCATGTGCAGGTCGATGACCTCGATGCCCGCACGGAACACCCCTTCCTCGACACCCCGTTGCAAGGTCCTGGCCAACGCCTGCAAGACCAGGCTGCTCATTTCGCGAATGGCCGGGGTTTGCTTGACGTATTCGCCGTAGTGAATGTTCTCGGTGCAGACGATGCGCACGAAATCGACGTTGCGATCATGGTGATCGAAGGTGAATTCGACCAGGCGGCGGATCGCTTGCTCGGCCGGCAATGCCTCCATGTCGAGGTTCTGCTCGGTTTTGCGAATGTCTCCATAGAGCTTGACCAGGCACTCGACGTACAGCTGCTCCTTGCTGCCGAAGTAGTAGTAGATCATGCGCTTGGAGGTGGCGGTGCGCTCGGCGATGGCGTCGACCCGGGCGCCGGCCAGGCCCTGCTGGACGAACTCACTGATGGCGGCCTGGAGGATGTCCTCGCGGGTCTTCTCAGGGTTGTTCTTGCGCGCCTTGCGCCCCCCTTCGATGGCAGGCTGGCCGAGGCTGACTACAGAATCACTCATACCCACTCACAGGCTGTTTATTGGAATAAGCCAGGGATTATCCGTGAGTGGGACCTAGCAGGGAAGCGCGCTGTTGGTCGAGTGGTCAGGATCTTAGAGTGCCAGTGCCGACCTCTTCGCGGACAAGCCCGCACACATGTCCCTGCACAGCGCAAGCTGTGTGACCGACTCGGTCCCTGTGGGAGCGGGCTTGCCCGCGAACGAGCCAACGCGCATCGGGCCTTAAAGCACCAGTCTACGCGCCGCCCCGCTGCGCGCCTTGGCCATCGCCGCCAAGCGTACCGCGACGTTGGCCGCGCCGTATCCTGCGTATCCCCCCTTGCGCTGGATGATCTCGAAGAAGAAGCGCTCCTCGAACGGCTCGGTGTAAACGTGGAAGAACTCGCCGCCCTGGGCATCACGGTCGTACAGCACGTTGTAGTACGCCAGCTCACTGAGAAACTCATCGTCGAAATCAAAGCGTGCGGCCAGGTCGTCGTAGTAGTTCAGCGGGATCTCCAGCAACGGCACCCCTGCTTCTTTGGCGCGCGCTACTTCGCGGAAGATGTCCGCACAATCGAAGGCGATGTGGTGCACGCCTGAGCCACGATAATTCGACAGTGCGTGGGCGATGGCGGTGTTGCGGTTCTCGGAAATGTTCAGCGGCAAACGCAGGCTGCCGCACTGGCTGCGCAACGCCCGGCTCTTGACCAGGCCATAGGGGTCGGGCAGCACCACCTCGTCATCGGCGGCGAAGTCGAACAGGCTCTTGTAGAACAGCACCCAGCTGTCCAGCGACTCGGCTGGCAACGCCAGGGCCATGTGATCGATACGCTGCAGACCACCGGTGGCCTCATTGCCAGCATCAAGACGAAAATCACTGTCATAGATGGTCTGCCCCGCCCCGGCCTGCTCCACCAGGTAGATCAGGCTGCCATCCGGCGCCCTGACAGCGGGGATCTCTCGCTCGTTAGGACCGACCAGGCCACGGAACGGCTGGCCCCGGTAGGCGGTGGCACGCTGCAACGCAGCTTGGCCATCCTTGACCCGTAACGCAGTGGCACACAGCGAAGGGCCGTGGGCTTCGAAGAAGTTATGCGCGAACGAATAAGGCTCGGCATTGAGCACGATGTTGATATCGCCCTGGCGCAGCAAGCGCACGCCCTTGCTGCGGTGCGCCCCGGCCTCGGCAAAGCCCAGGCGCTTGAGCCAGCCGCCCAGACGCGCACCAACCGCTTCGTCGACGGCAAATTCGAGGAACTCAACGCCATCATAGGCACTGGCCGCCGGCGGGGCGAACAGCACATCGGGCTCTACCGCTCGCGCCTCGCGTTGCAATTGCAGACGGGTCTTTTCTTCCAGATAGAGCAGTGAGCGCAGGCCATCGGCGGCGTTCTGCCGGGTCGGCGCGGCGCGGAAGCCATCGTTGAAGATCTCCAGCGACAACGGCCCGCGATAACCCGTCGCCAGGATTGGCGCAAGGAACCCCGCCAGGTCCATTTCACCTTGCCCCGGGAAGCAGCGGAAATGCCGGCTCCACTCCAGCACGTCCATGGCCAGGATCGGCGCATCGGCCATCTGCACGAAGAAGATCTTGTCGCCAGGAATGTCGCCGATCGCGCGAGGGTCGCCCTTGAGCGACAAGGTGTGGAAACTGTCCAGGATCACCCCAAGCGCCGGATGATCAGCCTGGCGGACCAGGTTCCACACCTGCTGATAGGTGTTGACGTGACGGCCCCAGGCCAAGGCTTCGTAGCCAATGCGCAAACCTCGGGCGCCTGCGTGTTCGGCCAGCAGGCGCAAGTCATCTACCAGCAGCTGTTCATCGCCCAGGGCATCGGCCTGGACGTTGCTGCACACCAGCACCAGGTCGGTACCCAGCTCCTGCATCAGGTCGAACTTGCGTTCGGCGCGGTCGAGGTTTTTCTGTAGCCGGTCCCGGCGGCAGCCTTCGAAGTCGCGAAACGGCTGAAACAGGGTGATGGCGATACCCAGGTCGGCACACATCTGGCGAATCTCGCGCGGGCTGCCGGCGTAGTAAAGCAGATCGTTTTCGAAGATCTCGACGCCGTCAAAGCCGGCTGCGGCGATGGCTTCGAGCTTTTCCGGCAGGGTGCCGCTCAAGGACACGGTGGCAATCGAACGCTGCATGCTGGAGTTCCTTGTTATTGGAGCGCAGCCAGGACAACTGCGCGAATACGACAAAGCCGAAAACCGCGGCGGGTTCCTGGCACGATCGATTATTCGCAGGTAAAGTCGGCTCAGCAATTCATTTTGTACGGAACAGTTAGTTTTTGTTCGATTACCGAACAAAAGCGAATTTTGCGAATTGATCGGCGCCCAGCACTGGGCAACCATGAATCGCAGCACAGGCGATCCACCGGCGCTCCCTGCCCTGCCGAACGTTCGGCGGATCCTGTCTTGACCAGCCCAGCGTCACAACATAATAAGTTCAATAAATCGGGTAACGACCTATGCACACCTCCCTCGCCCTGCGATCCGCACCTGCTCGTTCGTCCTCTCTACGCAGACCTCGTTTGCGATCGTGCGCCTTGCGCTGAAACCACTCCCAATACTGATCGCACAGTGCTTCACCGCGGCCTTCGGCCGTGCGCGTGGCACCGTCTGCAGACTTACAAGAACAACGGAGACAACGATGGCTCACTCTAGCTCCCAAGCCAAGAAAGCGACTGCCAGCGGGTGGATAGGCTCGGCTCTCGAGTACTACGACTTCTTCATCTACGCCCAGGCTGCGGCGCTGATTTTCCCGCAGATCTTCTTCCCCTCAGTCGACCCGAAAATGGCCATCATCGCCTCGCTGGCGACCTACGGCGTCGGCTACCTGGCGCGCCCAGTGGGCGCCTTCGTGCTGGGTCACTGGGGTGATACCCGCGGGCGCAAAAACGTCTTGCTGTTGTGCATGTTCCTCATGGGCCTGTCGACCATGGCCGTGGGCCTGCTGCCGACTTACCACGACATTGGCATCCTGGCGCCGATCATCCTGGTGCTGCTGCGCCTGGTGCAGGGCTTTGCCGTCGCTGGAGAAATCTCCGGGGCCAGTTCGATGATCATGGAGCATGCGCCGTTCGGTCGACGTGGCTACTACGCCAGCTACACCCTGCAGGGCGTGCAAGCCGGCCAGGTGATGGCGGCGGCGGTATTCCTGCCACTGGCCTATTTCATGCCTAGCGAAGCCTTCAACGAATGGGGCTGGCGGATTCCGTTCCTGATGAGCGCACTGGTGCTGGTGGCCGGTTTCATCATCCGTAAGGAAGTGCACGAGACCCCCGCATTCGTCCAGGAAGAGAAGCAGGACAAGGTGGCCAAGTCGCCGATCAGCGAAGCCTTCCGCCACAGCTGGAAGCACATGGTGCTGGTGATGTTCATGGCCCTGATGAACGTGATCCCGGTAGTTGCCACCATCTTTGGCGCAGCCTATGCGGTACAGCCGGCCTATGGCATCGGCTTCGACAAGAGCGTGTACCTGTGGATTCCGGTGGTGGGCAATATCGTCGCGGTCTTGGTGATTCCGTTCATTGGCAACCTATCGGACAAGATCGGCCGCCGCCCGACCATGATTGCCGGGTGCCTGGGCTCGGGTCTGCTGGCGTTCGTCTATCTGTATGCGATCAGCATCCAGAACGTGCCATTGGCATTCGCCGCCTCGATCCTGATGTGGGGCATGGTCTACCAGGGTTACAACGCGGTGTTCCCAAGCTTCTACCCAGAGCTGTTCCATACCCGCTACCGGGTATCGGCCATGGCCATTGCGCAGAACGTCGGCACCATGCTCACCGCCATGCTGCCAGCGCTGTTCGCCGCCATCGCGCCACCGGGTTCGGACAACATCTGGCTGGTGGTCGGTAGCCTGGCGTTCTTTATCACCTGCATCTGCGCCTTTGCTGCGTACCTGGCGCCGGAGACCCATCGACTGGCGATGGAGGACCTGGGCAACCCCGAGGCCAAGCCAATGGAGAAAGCCGTATATGAGGCTAGCCGCAAGAGCAGCCTGAACGTAGCAACCCACTAACCGAGTATTGGGGCCGCTTTGCGGCCCCAGCACTTTTAGCCACGAACAACGTCCTGCAAGTTGGCCCACAACCGCTCCACATCCCCCCGCTCGGTCGGCAACGCTCCCACCGACACCCGTACCATCCACTGCCCTTCCAGCGTCGCAGGTGTCACATAAGCCTGCCCCGAAGCATTGAGCCGCTCTGCCCAGGCCCGGGTATGCGCATCCAGTGCCTGCTGCTCCAACCCACTAGGCCGATGGCGAATGCACAGCGTCTGCAATTGCACCGGCGCCAACACTTCCCACTCGGGCGCCTGCTGCACCTGCTCGGCCAGCCAACGGGCATTGTCCAGATCACGGCGCAGGCGCTGCTGCAAGGCCTCGACGCCTTCACTGCGCAGCATGAACCACAGTTTCAAGGCACGGAACCGCCGCCCCAACGGGATACCCCAATCGCGCAGGTTCTTCACTTCACCGTCGACCGCCGATTGCAGGTAGCTCGGGTTGGTGCTCATCACCCGGATCAGGTGCTGCGGATCACGCACGTAGTAGATCGAGCAGTCGAACGCTACACCCAGCCACTTGTGGGCGTTGACCACCACCGAATCGGCCAGCTCGATGCCGTCCCACATCCAGCGGCACTCCGGCAGGATCATTGCCGAGCCGGCCATCGCCGAATCCACGTGCAGCCACAAGCTGTGGGCTTGGGTAATGGCACCAATCGCGGCCAGCGGATCGAGCGCGGTGGTGGTCGTGGTGCCAGTGGTCGCGACTACGGCGCACGGCTGGTTACCGTCGGCAACGTCTTGCTCGATGGCCGCGCTGAGCGCCTCGGGCAGCATGGCGAAGCGCTCGTCGGTGGGGATCAGGCGGATATTCTCGCGACCAAAGCCTGCTAGCAGCGCCGCTTTATCCACCGAGCTGTGCGCATGGGCGCTGACGTAGATGATCAGTGGTTTGGCCTGGGCCTGCAGGCCACCGCGGGTCAGGGCGAAATCGCTGGCGCGCTCGCGGGCGCAGATCAACGCCACCAGGGTGCTGGTCGAGGCAGTGTCCTGGATCACCCCGCTCCACTGGTTCGACAGGCCCAGCAGCTGGCGCAGCCAGTCGAGGGTGGTCTCCTCCAGCTCGCTCAACGCAGGGCTCGATTGCCAGGACAGGCCCAGCACGCCAAGACCGGTGCTGAGGAAGTCGCCGAGTACTGACGACAGGGTGCCGTTGGAGGGGAAGTAGCCATAGAAATCCGGGTGCTGCCAATGCGACAGGCCGGGCATGAGCAGTTGGTTGACGTCATCCAGGATCGCTTCGAACGGCTCGCCCTGTTGCGGCGCCGCGCTCGGCAAAGCGGCCTTGAGGTAGCCGGGCTCGACCTGGGCCATGACTGGGCGTTCGCCAACGGTTTGGCGGTAGTCGGCAATCAGGTCGATCAGTTGGTGGCCATACTGGCGAAATTGTTCCGGGGTCACGCGCGGTCTCCTTGGCAGGCTGAATTAGCGTTGTCAGTGCCGGCCCTATCGCGGGCAAGCCTGCTTCTACAGACATTGCGCACATCCTGTAGCAGCGGGCGTGCCCCGCGATAGGGCCTTCACTGACGCCACACTCAGCCCAGTCTAGGCCCCTGGCCGCACAGCAAGAACCCCACTTCGCGCATAGCTCCTATGGCAAAGGCGCATGCCCGCCCTGTACCCCGAACTGCGACTGACGCCACAACTCGAACACCCGGTTACGTAGCCAGCGGTGCTCGGCCGACGCCTGCAGGCGCTGATGCCAGACCACCCAGTAGCGCTGGGTGTGGTCAACAAAACCCAGCGGCCGCCAGGCCAGTTCATGCAACCGGCACAGCTGCCGGGCAATATGTTCGGGCACGGTGGCCAGTGCCTGGCTGTTGGCGATCACCTGCACGGTGGCGGAAAAGAACGGCACCTCCAGGCTGATCCGCCGCTGCAAGCCTTGGCCACGCAGGTGCCGGTCGATGAAGCTGTCCTTGTCACCGCCGCCGGAAATGCGCACATGCTTGAAGCTCAGGTAAGCGTCTTGATCGAGCACCTGCTGCGCCGCCAGTGGATGGTCGTGACGCATCAGGCACACCGCCCGGTCTTCGCCCAACAGGCGCCCATGCAGGTTGGCCGGCGACTCGTCGAACAAGGTCGTCGCCAGGTCGATCTCACCACTGGCGAGCAAGGCGTATTGCCCGGCCTGCCAGGTCCGGTACTCCAGCGACACGCCCGGCGCCTCGCGCTCCAGCGCCGCCACCAGCAGCGGCAGCATGTGCTCGGCGACGTAGTCCGAGGCGGCCAGGCAGAAGCGCCGCTCGCAGCGGGCCGGGTCGAAAGTGACCGGCTGGCGCAAGGCGTTGAGCTCTTCAAGCACCTGGCGCAGTGGCTCGACCAGTGCCTGGGCGTATTCGCTGAGCACGTAACCACGCCCCTGGCGTACCAGCAGGGGGTCATCGAAGGCTTCGCGCAGATGGGCGAGTTGGCGGCTCAGGGCCGATTGGCTACAGCCCAGGCGCTCGGCGGCGTGGCTGAGGTTTTTCAGCTGCAGCAGGCAATCGAGGGTGCGCAGGTGGGCCAGGCTGAGGGAGGCGAAGGTGGGGTTCATGAAGCAGCTCTGGGCGGTGTTCGCAAAAGTTCAATCGCGGGATAAGCCCGCTCCTACTGTAGGAGCGGGCTTGTCCCGCGATTGGGCCGCAACGCGGACCCGAGCACAGATCAGTCAGTCAGGCCGACATAGACGTTCTGCACGTCTTCGTTCTCGTCGATCGCCGCCAGGAACGCTTCGACCTCTTCCAGCGCCTCAGCACTCAGGCTAGCGGCGCTGACCGGGTTCTTCGGCGTGTAGCCGATCTTCGCCGAGGTCACGGTGAAGCCTTGCTCAGGCAGGGCCTTTTGCACGGCATCCAGGTCGGTGGTGTCGGTGATGAACAGGGTCGAGCCCTCTTCTTCGCCTTCCTCGAAGTCCTGGGCACCGGCTTCGATAGCGGCCATTTCCGGATCCGAATCAGGGTTGACCGGGGTCGCCTCGATCAGGCCGACATGGTTGAAGTCCCAGGCCACCGAACCGCTGGCACCCAACTGGCCTTTACGGAACAGCACGCGGATCTGGGCAACGGTGCGGTTGACGTTGTCGGTCAGGCACTCGACGATCAGCGGCACCTGATGCGGGGCAAAGCCTTCGTAGGTGACTGCGGTGTACTGCACCGCATCGCCATCCAGGCCTGCACCCTTGCGAATGGCCCGTTCCAGGGTCTCGCGGGTCATCGAGGCTTTCTTGGCCTGCTCCACTGCCAGGCGCAGGCGCGGGTTCATGTCTGGATCAGCGCCCGACTTGGCCGCGATCTGAATTTCCTTGGCCAGCTTGCCCATGATCTTGCCTTTGGCGTTGGCTGCGGCTTCTTTATGTTTGGCTTTCCACTGTGCGCCCATGTCGACTCTCTTTGTTTCAGGCGGCCGGTTCAGGAAGCGACCGGCCAAAGTGGGTGCAGTTTATACGCCCTCGCAGCGATGGGCGACAAGAGCTTGTTGTGCCAGCGCCATCAGGCTTTATCAGCCTTACCCGCCGCTGCGGCAAATCGCGCCAGGCGCACATCCAGATGGCGCGGGCGCAGGCCACGGTCCTCGGCGCGCTCTTTGCGGCGGATGGCGTTTCGCACCATCAGCGAGCCCAGGTAGCGGATGGGTTCGGGCGGGAACAAACCCAGCGGCCCCTTGACCAGCGGTGAGCGGGTCCACGGGTTGTCCAGCCCCAACGCCAGCGACGACAAGATCTGCCCGCCCATGTGACAGGGGCCA
Organism: Pseudomonas urmiensis; assembly: GCF_014268815.2. Classification (NCBI taxonomy): domain Bacteria; kingdom Pseudomonadati; phylum Pseudomonadota; class Gammaproteobacteria; order Pseudomonadales; family Pseudomonadaceae; genus Pseudomonas; species Pseudomonas urmiensis. The sequence continues at coordinate 1,620,802 of NZ_JABWRE020000001.1, read as the reverse complement.
ACGCCGCTGCCGGAGTAGCCAAAGCCATAAAACACGTTGCCTTGCCCATCCAACCGGCCAAAGAACGGCAAGCCGGTCACCGAGCGATCCGACGGCCCGTTCCAGCTGGCCGCCAGTGGCACCTCGGCCAGGGCCGGGAAGAACTCGCTGAGGCTTTCGCGCAGCAATGGCAGGTAAGGCGACGGCTGGTCGAACACCGGCAGCATGCGCCCGCCATAGGCGAAGGTATTGCCACCCTTGCCAAGCATCAGCCGGCCATCGCTGGTGTTGTGGTAGTAGTGCACGAAAATCCGCGAATCGAGCACGCTGATCCCGCTGTCCAGGCCAATGTCACGCAACAGTTCAGGACACGGCTCGGTGATTACCATGTCGCTGGAAACAATCGCCACGCTGCGCTCGAACTGAGCAAATGCCCGGGCCATCCAGGCGTTCATGCCTAGCACTACCCGGTCGGCCTTGATCGTCCCGCGCTGGGTGCGCACCTGCACCGGTGCGCCATGTTCCAGGCCAGTCATGGCGGTACCTTCAAATATCCGCACACCGCGCTGCAGCGCGACCCGGCGCAAGCCGCGCACCAAGCGCCCCGGCTGAACGGTGGCCGCGGCTGGCGAGTACCAGCCCTCCAGGTGACGCGTCGAGCCAGCCAAGCGCTGCACCTGCTCCACTGCCAGGCGCTGGAACGAGTTGATGCCCTGCTGCGTCAGCGCAGCGATCACCGCATCGGTGCTGCCCATCTGCGCCAGGTTGCTGGCGGTGTAGAGGGTGCCGTCCATGCGGAAGTCGCACTGGATGCCATTGGCCGCGCAATACTCGCCGATGGCGGCGATACTGCGCTCGGACTCCTGCACCAGGCGCACCGCCTCGGCCGTGCCGAACAACCGCGCCAGGGTGAAGTACTTGGCCGACCAGGACAGCGCGCAGCCGCCATTGCGACCACTGGCGCCGGCGCCGCAGATGTCGGCCTCGATCAGCAGCACATCCAGTTGCGGCGCCTGCTCCTTGATCATCAGCGCAGTCCACAGCCCGGTATAACCGCCGCCGACAATGCACACATCGCAACGCTGATCGCCTGTCAGCGGCGGACACAGCGCCTCGCTTTCCTGCTCCAGGGCCTGTTGCAGCCAGAACGGTCTCATCTACTCGCTTTCCTTTAAGTACGCAGTGGCTTGATCGCCATGCTGGTATTGGGTGCCACGTCGCTGGCCTGTTCGGCGCTGGCCGGGCGGCTGTTCCAGTGCGGCAGCAGGACCAGGGCGGAGAACAATGCGCAGCCGGCGAAGACAATGAACACCGTGACGCTGTCGAAATACCCCGGCAGCAGACCGCCGAGCACCGCCCCGACCGAGCCGCAGCCATTGACGAAACCTGCGGCGGTGGCGCCGGCCTTGGCGCTGCCAAAATCGATGGCGGCGGCGCCGCTGATCATCGAGTCTGGCCCATACAGGGTCAGGCCCATGACGAACAGCAAGGCCACCACCAACACCACGCTGCCACTGGTCATCGCCGCCATGAACGCCGCCAGGGTGATAGTCAGCAGCAACAGGCTGATCACGCAGGCCGGCATGCGCCGGGCGCCGAACAGTTTGTCCGAGGCCAGGCCGATCATGATCGGCCCCAGCAACCCGGCCAGCTCAAAGGCGGTGGGAATGATCGCCGCGCCGACCTTGCCCACCGACGGCATCTGTTCGAAGACGATCACCGGCCCCCAGAGCAAAATGGCGTAGCGCGCAGGCTTCAACAAAAAGTACGCCAGGCCCAGGGTCAGCACGGTGCGGTTGCGCAGGATCTCGCGCAGCGGCGCCCACACGCTGCACAGGTTCGAGCCCGGCGACATGCTTTGCGGCTCTGGCTCCACCGCAGGCAAGCCGACATCCTCAGGTTTGTTGCGCTGGAAGATGAAGAACAGCAGCGCCACTGCAGCCACCACTGCGGCACTGGAGAAGAACGCCGCATGCCAGCTACCAACCAGGGTATACGCCCACCAACCGGCGAATGGCGAGGCCACCAGGCCGCCGAAGGCGTAGCACGAGCTCCACAGCCCGAGCACCCGGCCGCGCTGGGAAGACGGGAAGAAACTACCGATGTTCTTGCACAGCCCCGCCCAGCCGGTGGACTGCGCCAGGCCTTGGATCAGCATGCAGGTGGCGAAGATCGGGAAGGTCGCGTAGCTGCCCATCACCACCGCCGCCGCCGCCGAAATCAGCAGCCCGCCGAGCACCACCACGCGCGGGCCGAAGCGGTCGGCGAGCATGCCCCAGGTGAACTGCCCCACCGCGTAGGCGGCCAGGTAGATTGCGTCGAGGTTGGCCATCGCGGCCTTGTCGAGCATGAAGCTTGGGTCTTCACCAATGCCAAGCTTGGCCACCGAGAAGGCCTTGCGGGTGAAGTAGAAGGCGGCGTAGGCCAGCCAGGTAATGGCGAAAATCTGGACACGCCAGCGTTTGATCGCCGCTAGGGATTGATTCATGTGAGTCTGACCTCTTGCTCAAGTGTGCCGGCAGAATGTGAAAAAACGCCTGTCTTGTTGTTGTGTTGCGCACTGCATGACGGTGGCCCGTCATGGGTCAGATGGCGCAGCAGTCTGGCGTGACCGCGTGCTGCCATGGCCGCTCAGGGCTGCTTATGGCAGCGCCTTGAGGTTGAAGGGTATGGAAACAGGTGCTGACTGATAACAAAAATCGATTTATCGTATTTCACACATAAGCTCAGCTTGTTACTGGAGGCGGTATGTCGGTTTCCCAGGCTCAACTCAAGGCCTTTCACGCAGTCGCCGAGCACGGCAGCTTTACCCGCGCTGCGGAAAAACTGTTCCTGACCCAACCGGCGGTCTCCGATCAAGTGCGTAAACTGGAGGAGCGCTTCGGCGTGCTGCTGTTTCACCGCAACAAGCGTTCGGTACAACTGACTGACCTGGGCGAACGTTTGCTGGGCGTGACGCAACGGTTGTTCGCCTGCGAGGCCGAGGCGGTCGAGTTGCTGCAGGACTCTCGCGCCCTTCACACCGGCAGCCTGGTGCTGGCGGTGGATGCACCTGTGCACGTGCTGCCGCAGATTGCTCGTTTCTGCCAGCGTTATCCGGGGATCCAGGTAAAGATCGAGACGGGTAACACTGACGAATCCCTGGCCCGATTGTTCAGCTACCAGGCCGATCTCGCCCTGCTCGGTCGCGATGTCGACGACGAGCGCTTGTACTGCGTGCCGATGCGCCGCGACCCGATGGTGGCGTTCGTTTCGCACAACCATCCGTGGGCCAGCCGTGGCGCGATCAACCTGGCTGACCTGGATGACACACCGCTGGTGCTACGCGAGCCCGGCTCGGTGACTCGCCAGACGCTGGAAGAGGAAATGCAGCGAGCAGGCTTGCGTATCCGCCCGGCGATCCAGGTAGAAGGCCGCGAGGCAGCGCGCGAGGCGGTGGTGGTGGGGATTGGCGTGGGCGTGGTTTCGGCGGCGGAGTTTGGCGCGGATGCTCGGGTGTGCGCGTTGCCGATCATAGATTGTCAGCGGCATCTGACCGAAACGCTGGTGTGCTTGAGTGAACAGCGTACGCGGCGGGTGGTGGCGACTTTCCTGCAGATGGTTCAGGAAGATTTGTGATGGCCCACCGGCCCCTTCGCGGCGGTTCGGCGCCCCGACAAGCCCGCGAAGAGGCATGACTGACCCAACACTGCCCGCTGCCACAACACCAACCCCTGTGACAGCGGGCTTGCCCGCAAACAGGCCATGACTGCCCCAACACAGCCCGCTGCCACAACGCCAATCCCTGTGGGAGCGGGCTTGCCCGCGAAGAGGCCGGTACAGGCGCTCTAGCAAACAGCCTATGCTAGGGATCCACTCGCCCACCAAGACCCCATATCATGCTCTATCGCTTAAGCGCTGACACCTTGGTCCTGCTGCATCTTGCCTTCATTCTGCTGGTGTTGTTCGGCGGCCTGCTGGTGCTCAAATGGCGCGCTGCCCTGCTGATCCACCTGCCCGCCGTAGCCTGGGGCCTGGCCGTGGAATGTCTGCACCTGGAATGCCCACTGACCGACTGGGAAAACCGCATGCGCGCCGCCGCAGGCGACGCCGGCTACCAGGGCGGCTTCATCGAGCACTACATCTGGCCACTGATCTACCCCGCCGGACTGACACCGCAAATTCAGATCGGCCTCGGCCTGATCGTCCTGCTGCTCAACCTCGGCGTGTACGGCTACGTGATCTGGCGCTGGCGCCGCTAGCGGGTAGCGACCACGAACAAACGCGGGAACGCCAGCAGCACCTTGCCATCGGTCGCTGGCGGATAGTCCTTTTGCATGGCCTGTAGGTACAACTGCAAGAAGTCCTTCTGTTCAGCCTCGTCCAACCGCGCCAGGTACGGACGCAAGGCCGAGCCCTTGAACCACTCCACCACCGCTTCTGCACCGCCTGCCAGCGGATGGTGATAGGTGGTGCGCCAGACATCCACCCGCGCGCACAGCGGGCTCAGCAAGTCGTAGTAGAAGCCGGCGTTGTGCCGCGGCGGCAGCGCGAAGTCGGCGAACTTGTCCGCCCACGGGCCACGGCTGGCGATCTCGCGCAACTGGCGATGGGCCGGTTCGTCGAGGTTGTCCGGGGTCTGCACGGCCAAGCTGCCACCTTGGCTTAGCTGCTCGATCAGGTGCGGATAGAGCGTGCCGTGGCTTGGCACCCACTGCAACGATGCGTTGGCGAGAATCAGCTCTTGAGGTTTGTGGGCAGTCCAACTGGCGATGTCGCCGATCTCGCAGCGCACTCGCGGCACGCCCAGGCGTGGGCGCTCCTTGGCCTTGGCGATCATGTCTGGATCACTGTCCAGCGCCAGGACCTGGGCATCGGGGTAGCGCTGCAACAACACTTCGGTGGAATTGCCCGGCCCGCAGCCCAAATCAGTGGCATGGTGAACCGAACAAGGAGGGACTGCGGCCAGCAAGTCGCGCACGGCGCGGGTACGTTCGTCTTCGAACAGGGAATATTGGTTGGCGGACCAGGCCATGGCGAACTCCTTAGGCGGACAATGCGTCTAGCATAAGCCATATACGCCCGCTTCGCGGGGCAGCCCACGTTAGCCCTGCCTCCTAGCCGACTGCGTGGGAGCGGGCTTGCCCCGCGATCAGGCCGGAACTGCCAGCGCCGCTCTCAGGTCATTGCAAAAAATAACCAGGATCACCGCCCACCATGATCAGCAAGCAACGCCTAGCCCTGCCCCTGGCCATCCTCGCCCTGATCGGCGCCGCCGCCCTGCTCGGCTCGCCATGGATGAACCAACCCTTCGAACTGGCCGACCTGCGTACCAGCAACGACCAGCAACTGACCCGCCAGCTGGAAGATGGCAGCCTGTTGCACCTGGCAGCGGACAGCGCGGTAGACGTCGAATTCGACCCGGTGCAACGCCGCGTGACACTGTTGCAAGGCAGCCTGTCACTGCACGTTTCTGCGACCGATAGCCGACCTTTCATGCTCGTCACCGAGCACGGCACCCTCGCCACCCAAGACGCTAACCTGAAGCTTGAGCGCGATGCCAAGCGTTCACACATCACCCTGCTCAACGGAAGCGCCGAACTCGACAGCGCTGGCCAACGCCTGCACCTGAACGCCGGCCAGCAACTGCGCTTCGACCAGGCAGGCCCTGAACACCCTCACAATTAGCGCCCACAAACAAACGCGGCCGGCCCCTTGCGGGAACCGGCCGACGTCAACCAACGAGTCGCTTAGTGCTTGTTGGCGGTGCGCATCTGATGCACCACACCCATCGCCACCACCACCGCAGCGGCGATACCGGTGGAGATCACCAGGATCTGGTAGTCAGGCATGAACGCCATGGTCACCAAGGCGGCAACGATGAAGGCGATCACCAGGTAGGTCAGCCACGGGAACAGCCACATCTGCAGGCGGATCTCCTTGCCTTCGGCCATCAGCTTGCGGCGCATGCGCAGCTGCGAGAAGGCAATCACCAGGTACACCAGCAAGGCGATCATGCCGGTGGTGTTCATCAGCGTTTCCAGCACGTCTTTCGGACGCAGGGTCTCGCTGAAGTTGATCAGCGCACAGACGACCGCCACTGCGCACGAGCCAATGATGGCAAAGACCGGCACACCGGTACCGGCGCGGGTAATCTTGAAGAACGACGGCGCATCGCCACGCTGGGCCAGGGAGAACAGCATGCGCGAGGCCGTGTAGTGACCGGAGATCAGGCAACTGCTCACCGAGGTCAGCACCACGAAGTTCATCAGCAGCTCAGCGTAAGGCACGCCCAGCAGCTCCAGGGTCCGGCGGTAGGCGCCATAACCCGACTCGCCCAGGTGCGGGTCGTTCCAGGGTACCAGGCAGACGATCAGGAAGATCGAACCTACGTAGAACAGGCACACACGCCATACCACCGAGTTGGTGGCCTTGACGATCTGCCCGGCTGGGTCCTTGGACTCGGAGGCGGCGATGGTGACGATTTCCGCACCGAGGAAGGCGAACATCACCCCCAGCAACGCACCAATCACCGTGGTGATGCCATTGGGCATGAAGCCTTCGGCGGTCAGGTGGCTCATGCCGCGCACTTCACCGAACTGCCAGATGTTCAGCACTGCCGCGCCGCAGACGATCAGGAAGCAGACGATCGCGATCACCTTGATCAAGGCGAACCAGAACTCGAACTCACCGTAGTGCTTGACGTTGAAGAAGTTGACCGTGATCAGCACCAAGGTGGTGGCCAGGACGAACACGTTGACACTCACACTCGGGAAGAAACCATGCAGGATCTTGCCCGCCACATAAGCTTCCCAGGCCATCAGGATGACCCAGTACCACCAATACAACCAGCCGATGGTGAAACCTGCCCAGCGACCAATGGCGCGGTCGGCATAGGTCGAGAACGAGCCGGTGTCCGGCGAGGACGTCGCCATCTCGCCGAGCATGCGCATGATCAGTACCACCAGGATGCCGCCGGCCAGATAGGCCAGGACAGCGGCGGGACCGGCGCTGTGGATCACGCTGCCGGAGCCGACGAACAGTGCGCCGCCGATAACCCCGGCGATCGACATCATCGTCAGGTGGCGCGACTTGAGCGAAGCATTGAGCTTGCTCTCCGGCGCCACTTTGGCGGATGCGGTGGATGTGGATGTTGCGTCCATCAGTTGTGTACCCCGTGCTTCTTTTTATCCAAGGAAATCCGTGAAACCCCGATGGCTAGCGGTTTCACCTGTACATCAGTGCTAATGCGGGCAGGAGGTGTGCACACGGCACACGCAGGCCATCCATGGCGGCCTGCTTACGCGTTCGAGGGCTGGCCCCCGGACGAACTGAACCGGTTGATCACGCGTGCGCAAGCCGAACGGCGGCCAGACTCCAGCCCATTCGACTTGGCAAAAAGATGATGCGAGGCGGGCCTCGACGAAAAAGCAGCAAAATTATGATTGTTCATGACGCTGGTGTGCCTGCACTGCAAAAGGTGTCTGGCGATCTCAGACACCTAATGTAAAAATGTCGGACACAGAGAGCCATGCACAGTGGCATGAAAGTCGCACTGCACTGTACAGGCCGTCGATGCAATACACCCGCGACACCCTGCAGGCGCTTGGCGTTATGCACACCTGAAGGCAGCCCAATGCTCGTACTACATCCAGACTCCTCCACCCCGCTGGTCAACCAGATCATCGACGGGTTACGCGAGCTGATCGACAACCAGACCCTCAAGCCCGGCGCCAAGGTCCCGTCTATCCGCGCCTTTGCCGCGACCTACTCGGTGAGCACCTTTACCGTGGTCGAAGCCTATGACCGTCTGGTCGCCCAAGGGCTGCTGGTCAGCCGCGGCAACGCGGGGTTCTTCGTCAATCGCGCAGCAGGCGAGTTGCTGGATAGTCAGAATCAGGAAACCGACACCACTCGACCCTCGTTCAACTCCGAGTGGTACCTGCAACAGATCTTCGAAACCCGCCAATTGCCGTTCAAGCCCGGTTGCGGCTGGCTGCCCAACGACTGGATGTACGAAGACGGCCTGCGCCGCGGCATGCGCCAGGTCGCCGGCAGCCCCCTGGAGTTGTCCGGCTACGGCGACCCGATGGGCCTGCCGGAGCTGCGCGCACTGACCGCGCAGAACCTGCAACAGGAACTGTCGATCGTCGCCAACCCGGCGCAACTGATGCTCACCCATGGCGCCAGCCAGGCGCTGGACCTGGCCGTGCGCACCCTGGTGCGCCCAGGTGACGTGGTGCTGGTGGACGACCCCGGCTACCCCAACCTGATGAGCATCCTGCGCTTTCAGGGCGCAACCCTGATCGGCGTGCCGCGAACCCCGGCCGGCTACGACCTCGACCAGCTCGAACGACTGCTGGCGCATCACCGCCCAACCGCCTTCTTCACCCAGCCGCACCTGCACAGCCCGACCTGCTCGCGCACCCCATTGCCACAGCTGCACCGCCTGTTGCAGTTGTCTTCCCAGCACGGTTTCCGCCTGGTGGAAAACAACCTGTACGCCGACATGGTCGCCGAACCGCAGCCCTGCCTGGCCAGCCTCGATCACCTGCAACAGGTGGTCTACGTGGGCAGTTACTCGAAAAGCATCTCGCCCAATGTGCGGGTCGGCTACCTGGTCGCCAACCCCGAGCTGATGCAGCAGTTGCTGCACCTGAAGATGCGCTCGGGCCTGACCACCTCGCAGGTGATGGAGCGCGTGGTCTATGCCGCGATCATCGACGGGCGCTGGCGCAAGCACCTCAAGCGCCTGCGCCAGCGCCTGGCCGAGGCGCACCAGGAAGTTGGCCGGCATCTGCACCGGCTGGGCTTTGAGTTGTTCATCGAGTCCGATGAAGGCATGTACGTCTGGACCCGCCACCCGGCCCTGCCCGACAGCGCCGCGCTGCTGGACGATGCCCTGGAGCAAGGCATCATGCTCGGGCCTGGGCAGCTATTCATGGTCGATGCCCAGGCGACCGGCTGGATGCGCTTCAACGTGGCGTTCAGTACCGATCCGGCGATGTGGGAGTTGCTGGAGAAGGTGCTGGTCAAGCATGTGCGCCGAGGCAGTGTCTGACATTACTCGCGAATCAGTCATAAGCGCTGCCCGGAATCGTCCTTCGAGATCTTCAGACCCCATCTGACATCTAACGCGGCAGCTCGCCTTTAAATTCCTCTGAGCAATATCCCAGACAACGTTCAAGTGCGAATTACGTGCCTTTGCATGCCTGCGCACTTACCAGTCTAGAGAATCAGAGGACGATTCATGACCGATCATAAACCCATCAACCTTGATAACACCTATGTCACCGGAGAGCCCGACCCTCCGCCCATCGAACGTTCCGGCGGCACTGGCGTAGGATATGGATTTCATACAGATCCAGAACACTCAATCGCAACGATCAGGTCTATCGACAAGGCGGCTAACCGTCTCATTAACTCGCTGGATACCAAGCTCAAAGCAGAGCAGGCTCAGAAATCCAAAACCTTAGCGAAGACCACACAGGCGCAAGTAGATAGTTTAGCAGCGAGTGCACTATCTCCAAATTCGAGTACTACAGAGCGACTAACTCGACAAATCACCGTAATCAGTCAATTGATCAGTCGCCATACCGTTGAACTGCAAACGCTCAATACTCAGGTAAAAAAATATTTCAAAAGCGATCCGCTAACCATGAAAAAGTCCTACATTGTTGGGGCTTATGGGACGCGTCTAACTCGCACTTTCCGTAATGTGGTACTCAATGATGCCGCGTTTACAGCTGCCTACCAAGCAGCCTATCAAGCGCAGTCTGTAAGCCACAAGATTACTTGGCTGCAAGATCGCAAACGAACTACAGAACTGGCACATGCCAAGGCCGAGGCCGCGCGCATTGCCGCTGAAAAAGCCAAGGCCGAGGCCGCGCGCATCGCTCAAGAAGCTCTCGTAAACGCGCAGGCGATCCAAGCGGCCAACACCTTCCGTGCCTCTGGGGCAGTTGCCGTCAATGCCCCTCTGCTGGTGACTGCAGCAGGCGTGGTAACCAGCACCTTGAGCACCCTCTCACTCAAGGCCGCAATCGACGCCGCGATTGTTGCAATGAGCGAATTCGCAGGTGCGGTGGCCAGCGGGCTAGGTGTAGGTATTGCCGCACTGTTGTACTCACCTCGCTTGGGAAACGGTGAGCTACCTGCTCGCTTTGCCTTTCAAGTGCCTCTCTCCACGCTACCTGTAGGTCCCGGTGTAGATCTGCACTCAGTTGCAAAAACTGCCGGCGCGGTCGACATGCCTTTCCGATTGACCTCGCGAACCGAAGCGGACGCGAACTCGGAAATAATCCTGGTTAAAACAGAGGGTCAGACCACTCCCTCCAAAGTACGGGTGATAGCGGCCACCTACGATGCACAGCAAAAGACCTACAGCGCCACCACCGCCGATACCCCACCTCGCACGTTGATATGGACACCCGCTGTAACGCCTGACAACAGCTCGACGGCACTCCCTGCGGAGCAGCAACAGCCACCGATTTACAAAGGGGCCAGTCTCGTCCTTGGCGAGGGACGCATTGATGTTTACCCAGAAGTTTCCGAAGCGAGCTTCGAAGACTACATCATTGTCTTCCCCGTCGATTCGGGAATGCCGCCCATCTATGTGCTGTTCCGAGATCGGCGGGACGATCCTGGAGTCATGACTGGACATGGTCAACCCGATGCGCAGGTCTGGCTGTCGGACGCCAACCGAGGGCAGGGCGCCGCTATCCCATCGCGGATTGCCGATAAATTGCGGGGCCGGCGTTTCGCCAACTGGGACCGAGCGCGAAAGGCAATATGGCTCGCAGTGAGCGAAGATCCAATACTACTAAGCCAGTTCAATAGAGGTAATCAAATCAGGCTCCGAGCGGGACGCTCTCCGAGAGCGCTGCGCTCTGAGCAAATCGGTGGCCGAAAAGTATTTGAAATTCATCATTTGACACCCATCGGCACTGGTGGAGACGTTTACAATAATGATAATTTAAAAATAACCACACCAAAGCTCCACATTCAAATCCACCGCACAAAAGGAGCCAACCTATGAATCTAAAAATAACGCTTCAGGAGTATTCCGAGTCGGAGTTCCTCGAATACTTGAACGAATTCTTTAACAACCCAAATAACTTAAAGGATGAGGAATTCGAAGTATACTTCGACAGATTGACCGAGCACTTCGACACCATCGTGGAACACCCTGAAAAAAGCGACCTAATCTATTACCCCGCCCCAGGTATTGAAGACAGTCCCGAGGGTGTTATATCCGTGATAAAAACCTGGCTACGCGAGAACGGCAAGCCTGGTTTCAGAGAAGAGCCATAATGGCTAAACCTATGATCGGGCAATGTAGGAGTGGCGTAAGTTGGTTCTGGTAACGCCTGGGCGCCTGGGCAGATTGTAATTTTTTCAGTATCGACGTCATCGCGGGGCAAGCCCGCTCCTACAGGTCCTGCGCGATCCTTGTAGGAGCAGGCTTGCCCCGCGATGAGACCGCCATTAGCAGCGCAAATTAGCGCCAATCTTGCTTGTCAGCGAAGAACGCCTGCGCATTCGCTTCCAGGCTCTCCAGGTGATAGCCCCCCTCCTGCACGATCAGGCACGGCAGCCGCAGCGCACGGATACGCTCGCCCAATGCGGCGAACCCTTCACGGGTCACGGCCACCTTGCTCTGCGGGTCGAGTTCATAGATATCGAAGCCTAGCGACAGCACCAGCACCTCGGCAGCAAAGTCCTTCACTGCATCCAGGGCAATCTCCAGCTGGCTCATGAAGTCCGCTTCACTGGCTCCGTGCGGCATTGGCAGGTTGAGGTTGTAGCCCTCCCCTGCACCGGCGCCGCGTTCATCGGCAAAGCCGGCCACGCCTGGGTAGAAGTTGGTGGGGTCGCCATGGGTGGAGACGTACAGCACATCATTGCGCGCGTAGAAGATCTCCTGAATACCTTGGCCGTGGTGCATGTCGGTATCGACAATCGCCACACGGCTGTAGCGGCTGCGCAGCACCTGCGCAGCGACGGCGGCGTTGTTCACGTAGCAGAAACCGCCCGCGGCATCAAAGCGGGCGTGATGCCCCGGTGGACGGCACAGGGCATAGGCCGCTGGCTCGCCGTCGAGCAGGGCCTGGGCCGCTGCTACCGCGCTTTGCGCCGACCAGTAGGCCGAGCGCCAGGTGTGCTCGCCGACCGGGCAGCTGCCGTCGGCCAGATAACGGCCGGCCTGGGCGAGGATGCCGCGCAGGGCGTTGGGCTCGCGAACGAAGATGTTCGACATGACTTCATCGCCCCAATCCTCGGGCACCTCTTTCCAGCGCGCATGAGCTTCTTCAAGAAACGCCAGATAAGCCGTGCCATGCACCGCTTGCAACGGCGCCAGGCCGGCATCTGCAGGTTGGCGGATGTCGAAACCCAGGTCCTTGGCTGCCTGCAACAGGCGCTGGGCGCGCTCGGGGACTTCCTGCGGGGTGCGCATGGCGCCGCGTGAGTAGTAGCTGCGCGGATGGTGCAGCAGTTGCTCGGGATGGAAATAGCAGCGCATCAGAACTCTCCTGGTTCGACTTGACCGGCGCGGGCCAGCACGGCGTTGAGCAGTACATCGACGCCTTGGCGGGCATCGTCGGGCAATACATCTTCGGCTTCGTTGTGGCTCAGGCCGCCCACGCAAGGAATGAACACCATCGCCGTGGGGCAATAACGGGCCAGCAGGATGGCGTCATGGCCTGCGCCGCTAACAATGGATTGTTGGGCATAGCCCAGACCATCGACCGCGTGCTGTACCGCTGCCACACAGGCGCCGTCGAACGGCGTGGCGGGGCTCACCCAGTGGCGCTCGATACGCACGTTCAGGCCGCGCTGTGCGGCGATGGCCTGTAGCTGCTGGCCAAGGCTGCGCTCCATGGCTTCGATGGCTTCATCGCGGTGATGACGCAAATCGACGGTGAACTTGACCACGCCGGGAATGGTGTTGCGCGAGGACTTGGCAATGGCCAGCTCACCCACCGTGGTCAGGCCTTCAGGGGCGAAGTCGGCCGCCAGTTGCTCGACCACCTGAATCATTCGTGCGGCGCCATAGAGGGCATCTTTGCGCAGCTTCATCGGCGTGGTGCCGGCATGTGCGGCCATGCCCTCGACGGTGACATCGAGCCAGCGAATGGCCTGGCCGCCGCTGACCACGCCGATGCTCTTGGCGTTGTCTTCAAGGATCGGCCCCTGTTCGATATGCGCCTCGAAATAGGCATCGACCGCGCCGCCCAGCGGGCGTTGGCCGGCGTAGCCGGTGCGCTGCAGTTCGTCGGCGACGCTGATGCCATTGGCATCGCGAATGGCCAGGGCTTGCTCCAGTGCCAGGGTGCCGGTGAACACCGCCGAGCCGAACATCGCCGGGGTGAAGCGCGCGCCTTCCTCGTTGGTCCAGACTGCGATCTCCAAAGGCTTGTGGGTGCGGATGCCGAGGTCATTGAGGCGGCGCACCACCTCAAGCCCGGCCAGCACGCCGTAGACGCCATCGAAGCGGCCGCCTTCAGGTTGGGTATCCAGGTGGCTGCCCATCATCACCGGCGCGGCCTCGGGGTCGCTACCAGGGCGGCGGGCGAACAGGTTGCCGATGGCGTCCACCGACAGGCTCAGGCCCGCCTCGCGGCACCAGGCCTGGAACAGCTCGCGGCCAGCCTTGTCTTCGTCGCTCAAGGCCAGGCGGCAGCTACCACCACGGGCGGTGGCGCCGACTTCGGCCATGGCCATCAGGCTCGCCCACAGGCGCTCGCCGTTGCTTTTCAACATGTGCGGTTACTCCAGCAATCCAGGGGGTGGGTCAGGCCAGCTCAAGCTGCTGGCTGCGGCTGTATTGGCGGGCAAGGGCCAGCACACAGACCAGGGAAATTGTCGCGATCAGGGTGTAGAACACCGCCATCGGCCACCACTGGCCGGTGAAGCTGTGCGCCAGCCAAGTGCCGATCAGCGGGGTCAGGCCACCGGCGATAGCGCCGCAGACCTGATAAGCCATGGAGATCGCGGTGTAGCGCACGCGGGTCTCGAACATGCCACTGACGTAGCCGGCAATCACTGCGTAGAACGAGGCCATGCACGCCGCCGCCAAGGCGATACCGAGCACGATCAACGGCCCCTGGCCGGTGCTGACCAGCACGAACATCGGATACGGCGAGGCCATCGCCAGCAAGGCGACCAGGGCCAGGAATCGGGTAGCGCCGATCTTCTCCGACAGCCACGCTGCCAGCGGCTGGACACAGAACTGGATGACCGCAACGAAGAACAGGCATTCCAGGATCAGCGAGCGCTCCAGGTGCAGTTGCTGGGTGGTGTAGCTGATCATGAAGGTGTTGGTGAAATACACCCCGGCAATCCCCAGGGTATTGGCGCCAATGCACAGCAGCAGAGGCCGCCACGCGGTACGCAGCACTTCCAGCACTGGCGCCTGCTCCTTGCGGCGCGACTTCTCGGCCTGTTCGCGGCTGGCGAGAAACTCTGGCGACTCGTTCACCCCCAGGCGGATCGCCAGGCCAACCAGCAGCAGCAAGGCACTGGCCAGGAACGGCACGCGCCAGCCCCAGCTCATCAGTTCTTCTTCGGGCAAGCGGGTAACCGCGCCAAACGCCAGCAGCGAGAGGATCAAGCCCGCCGGGCTGCCCAGCTGGGCGAACGAGGCGAAGAACGTACGCCGGCCCTTGGGCGCATGCTCGCCGGCCATCAGCACCGCACCGCCCCACTCGCCTCCAACGGCGATGCCTTGGATCACCCGCAGCACAATCAGCAGCACTGGTGCGGCGGCGCCGATTTGCGCGTAGGTTGGCAGCAGGCCAATGCCCACGGTGACCACGCCCATCATCAGCAGGGTAATGACCAGGGATTTCTTGCGACCGATGCGGTCGCCGATATGGCCGAAGACGATGCCGCCCAAGGGTCTGGCGAAGAAGCCCACGGCGAAGGTGCCAAAGGCGGCCATGGTGCTGAACAGGCTGTTGTCGGAGGGGAAGAACAAGGCGCCGAACACCAGTGCGGCGGCGGTGGCGTAGATGTAGAAGTCGTACCACTCGATCATGGTGCCGATAAACGCGGCGGCCGCGGCCCGGCGCGGTTGGGGCGAAGCGGAAGGCTTCATGGGTCAGGCTCCTTTGCTTGTTTTTTTGGCAGGAGTAAGGGGTCACGGGGCGCTCTGGGGGCGCTTGGATGGCGGCTCTATCGCGGGGCAAGCCCGCTCCCACGCTGATCAGACTATTCAGGCATGGGAGCCGGCTTGCCCAGCAATGACGGGCACTGGCCTTGACGTGATTTTTCGGCCGGGGGCTATGATTAGTCAATTTTCTATTTATTATTCGAACTATAACGCCCATTTATTATCGCGAGCCCGCCATGTCTGACCGCCTGCTCAACGATCGCCTCGACTGGAACCTGCTGCGCACCTTCCGGGTGATCGGCCAGGAGCTGTCCATCAGCCGCGCCGCCGCGCGCCTGCACCTGACCCAGCCGGCCGTCAGCCAGGCGCTCAAGCGCCTTGAAGAGCAGCTCGGTCGCCAGCTGATCGCCCGCCGCGGGCCGCGCTTCGTGCTGACGGAAATGGGCGAGCAGCTGTTCCAGTTGGCTGGCGAGGTGTATGGGCAGATGTCGCAGATCGGCGGCCTGCTCGAGCAGCCGGCCGATGAGTTGGTCGGCAAGGTACGGCTCTTGATGATCAGCCGAATCTGCTCGGAGCGCTTCGATGATTTTCTCGCAGGCTTTCATCGCCAGCATCCACGGGTGGACCTGGAGATCGACGTGATGCGCAGCTCGGACATCGTCGCCGCCCTGCAAGAGAAAACCGCCACCGCAGGCTTGAGCCTCAATCGCCGGCCGCAACCACGCCTGGAGCAGCGCTTGTTCCTGCGTCAGCGCTATGCCTTTTTCTGCGGCAAGCACCACGGCTTGTTCGGCAAGCAGGAAGGCGATCTGCAGCGGGAGAATTTCGTCAGTTTCACCAGCGACCAGATTGGCGGCATGCTCTCGCCGTTGACCATTTTTCGTGATCAGCAGGGGTTCAGCGGACGCATCGTGGCGTCATCGCCGAGCCTTGAGGAAGTGCGCCGGCTGGTGATTGCCGGGTTTGGCATTGGCTGTTTACCCGAGCACGTGGTGGCGCCTGATGTGCAGGCTGGATTGCTCTGGCGATTGCCGCCGCATGAGGGGATTGCGGATGTCGATATTCACCTGCTGTGGAATCGCGAGCAGCGTTTGAGTCGGGCGGAGCGGGTGTTTATCGAGGCATTGCAGGGGTGCCTGCAGGTGCAGTGATGCCTTCAGATCCTGGGGCCGCTGTGCAGCCCCAAAAATCCAAAGCCTTACACCGTGGCGTCCAACCCCATCTGCCAGAAATCTGCCTCCAGCTTCGACGCCTGGCCAAAGATCGCCGCCAAGTCGACAAAGCGCTGCTCGGTCATGCTCCGCGCCGCCAGTTCATCCAGATGCGTGCGCGCCGCAGCCGCCACCCCTTGGTAAGCCTCCCCGGCATACTCGCCGATCCATTCGCGATAGGGGTGATCGCGCAAATCGCCAATCTGCTCGGACAACGCCCGGCCAATCTCTGCATAGCCAATCACACAAGGCGCCAGCGCCGCGTGCAGTTCCAGCAGGTCACCTGCCGCACCGCAATCGAGTACATAGCGGGTGTAGGCCACTGTCGCCTGATGCTCAGGCGCGGCCTCGATATCGGCCTTGGACAACCCCCAGCGCGCGCAAAGGCGCAGGTGCAGTTCGGTCTCATCGAGGATCGCCGCCAGCCCCGCCTGGGCTGCCCGGATGTCGCTGGGCAAACGGCTCTTGTACGCGGCCAGGGCCCAGGCGCGGGCAAACTGGATGAGGAACAGGTAATCCTGCACCAGGTAAGTACGGAAGGCCTCCTCGCTCAGGCTGCCCTCACCCATCTGCCGCACGAACGGATGATCGACATAGCTGGACCATTGGGCCGCGCACGCGCCCTTGAGGCGATCGAAGATATCCATGCTCACGCCTCCCCTGGGTAGATGGCATCGAAGAAGGCCAGCTCCAGCTGCACCGTGCGCAGGTAGAAGTCGCTGCTCAGTGCCGCCTGCTGTGGCCCGACCCGATCCAGTTCTGCTTGCAGGAAGGCGACGAAGTCGCGGAAGAACGGGTTGTCATGCAGGGTGATCCACTCGGCGTGGACAAAGTTGGCCGGCAACGGTTGCGGTGCCTTGATCGCCCAATCCAGGTACAGGCCCTCGGCGACATTGAGTACCGCCAGGGCGGCGGCATACGAACGGGTGGCCGCCGCTTCGCGCATGATCGCCTTGAACCCTGCGGTTGGTAGGGTGTCGGCAGGCTCGTCGCGCTGCGCCGGGCTGACGTCCAGGGCTTGGAAAGCGCGCAGGAAGTAGGTGTTCTCGTCGCTACTGATCATGCCGGCGAAGCGCCCCAGGCGCAGGCGTGCCTCGAAGGTGTCGGCCGTGGCGATGGCGGCCCCCAGCAGGGTCAGGAAGCTATCGAGAAAGCGGTGATCCTGGACCAGGTAGCGGACCATGACAGGGTCCGCCACGCTGCCGTCGCACAGCTCTTTGACGAAGCGGTGGCCGACCGCCGCAGACCAGGTCGGCTCGCTTTGGCGGCGCAGGGTTTGGGTGAAGCGTTCGGTCATGGTGCTGTCCTCTGTAGGGTGACAGCGAGACCGTGGCGGTGTGGCATGAAGCGGCCTCGCAGTGAGGCCGGCAAAAAGGCAGGTCGGCAGTCCCATCCCTTCGCCGGCATGATCCGGATCAGGTTCGAAGGGTCACCGCGCTGGTGATCTCAGCGGTTTCTCAGCCCGTTGCCGGGCTCCCCTTGGTGGCGAATAGGTATACAGGAGGGGGGGTGGCTTGTCATCAGCCGGGATGGCTAGCGCAGACACTCAACTGAAATAGCGCACATCCAAGCGCTCGATTGCACACCTGGCATTTTTGCCAGTAGACCTGATCCACTGTCCATTGCAGGCTAGGTGATGCCCTCGGCTATGGAGCGCCTCACCTGATGGACAAGGACACGCTGTTCTGCAGAACCACCGATGGCCAGCATTCGTTGCCTCACGCCGCCAGCCTGCTCGGCTGGCAACTGATCTTGTATCACAAGGTCAAGCGCCAGGCCGAGGTGCTGTTCACGGCTACGTCATCCCTGACCAACGAAGAGGGCTTTATCCACGCCGGTATGCTCTCGGCGATGATCGAGGAATGCATGGGGCCGGCAGTCTTCGCCATGCTCGCCAGTAACCAAGTAGCCCGCTGCACTGGGCTGGATATCCAACTGCGGGTGCCTGTCACTCCTGGGCGCTTCGTCGGCGTCGGTACCCAATACATGTCCAGAGGACATAGGCGTTATGCCCGAGGTGAGCTCTGGGATGAGCAAGGCACGCTAGTAGTCGAAGGAACTGCAAGATACGAAGTCATCCAGCAACCGTTGCGCGAAAGCGCTAACTAAATTTGGATCCCATCCTGTGCCAAGGTATGCTGCGCAGCAATAGCCAATTGCCACTAGCTAGGCGAGCCACCCGCTGCGCCAAGGATCCGTGTTTTGCCCAGCAATCCCACTCGCCACACCATCGCCCGTCAGTGGCAGTTGCTCAAGCTGCTGCCCGACCATCATCCGGGCTTGAGCTCCACCCAATTGCAACAGGCGTTGGCCAAGATAGGTCACTCGACCAGCAAGCGCACGGTGGAACGTGATCTGAATGAGCTGGCCGGGTTGTTCCCCTTGCACTGCAACAGCAAGGGCATGCCCTACGGTTGGTACTGGCAACCGGGCTTGAGCCTGGGCGAGGCGCAGCTGCTGCAACCGAACGATATCGACCGACCACAGCAGGTGGCGTTACGCGCCTGGGTCAACCCGGCACTGGCCCAGCGCCTGCAACAACAGCCGCTTTCTGCGGATATGCGCCTGGACTATCAGGAAGACGGCAGCGCTCACCTTGAGGCTACCGTCGAAGACAATCGCCCCTTGCTGGGCTGGCTGCTGGCCCACGCCGGGGCGATTCAGCTGCACGCGCCCGCGCAGCTACGCACGGCAATGCTTGCGCAACTGCGCCAGAGCCTGGCGCTGCACGACGGCGAGTGAGTTATCTGGACGCGCTCGAGGCGCTGCGCTCTCGGCGCAGGCAGGTGTAGCCCATGCCAAGCACTGCCAGGGTCAGTAGCACCAGCAGTGCTATTAGCAGCTGGCTGTACTTGGCCACCGTTGCGGGCAAGCCTATGTATTCGCGGTAGGTGCTGATCTGTGCCAGCCCATCGGCATGGCGGATGCTCAGGCCACCCTGGCGAATCTGCGAGTAATCGGAATCAAAATAGATCCACACCTTGCACGCCGCACGCCCGGCGATGCTCGGAATGTCGATGATATTGGTCGCCGCCTGGGGAATCGCATCGTTGCCGGCATCGTCACGCACCTGCACCAGGCCTTTGGCCGGCAGGCGGATCTGCACGTCCTTGAGTGCCCTATCGCTGGTATTTTCCAGCTCGATCTGCAAGCCGGTGCGATGGTCGACCAGCCCTGCTTCGAACGGCTTGGCGAACAGCTGCAGGTAGGGTTCCTGGGCGACGTCGACCAGTTTGTCGAGCTGCTGGTGGCCGAGCAGGCCTTTGCTGATATCGCTCATCTGCTCATGCAGGCGCTCGTACTTGAGCAAGTCATTGGCCTTGCTGATGCGCTCGTTGAACTGGCTCGGGTAGGTCAGGTAGGCGTAGGTCAGGCGTGCCTGCAGGGCTGGTTCTTCCTTGAAGGCGGTATACAGCCCTGCTGCGCAGGCGCCGACGACCAACAGGCCCACGAGGGACTTCCCGACTTTTTCCCAACTCACCTTGGCGGTTCCTTATTGTTCGCAGTGTGGGTGATGCAAAAGCGCCGGCAAAGCCTGCCACCGATCGGCCTGTGGGGCAATTGTGAATTGAAGCCGCGCAACGCCGATGAGTGAAATTTTTGGGGCTGCTTTGCAGCCCCAGCCTCTACACCTCAAGCAAACCGCTGAACCTGCGCTGGCGTGCGGCGCATCAATACCTTGCCAGCACGCACCGACACCAACGCATGCCCTTGGCTGCGAACCATCTCGTAATCATCCGGCGCCGACAACAACAGCAGATTCGCCGGCCGCCCCACCTCGATGCCATAGCGCTCACCCAGGTTGAGGGTGCGGGCACTGTTATCGGTAATCAGGTCCAGCCCACGCTGCAAATCTTCATAACCGAGCATGTGGCAGATGTGCAGCCCCGCCTCAAGAATGCGCAAGATGTTGCCATTGCCCAGCGGATACCACGGGTCGACGATCGAGTCCTGGCCAAAGCACACATTCATCCCCGCCCGGTCGATTTCGGCCACCCGGGTCAGGCCACGGCGCTTGGGATAGGTATCGAAACGCCCCTGCAGGTGGATGCTCTCGGTCGGGCAGGAAACAAAGTTGATCCCACTCATCTTCAACAGCCGGAACAGCTTGGAGCAGTAGGCATTGTCGTAGGAGCCCATGGCGGTGGTATGGCTGGCAGTGACCCGCGCGCCCATGCCACGCACCCGCGCTTCCTCGGCCAATACTTCGAGAAAGCGCGACTGCGGGTCATCGGTCTCGTCGCAGTGCACATCCACCAGGCAGCCGCTGCGCTCGGCCAGGTCCATCAGAAACTTGATCGACGACACGCCCTGGTCACGGGTGTTCTCAAAGTGCGGAATACCACCGACCACATCGGCACCCATCGCCACCGCCTCGCTCATCAGCGCCCGGCCATTGGCGTACGACTCGATGCCCTCCTGCGGGAAAGCCACGATCTGCAGATCGATCAGGTGACGAACTTCTTCGCGCACCTCGATCATCGCCTTGAGCGCCGTCAGCTTGGGGTCAGTCACGTCGACGTGGGTACGCACATGCTGGATGCCGTGATCGACCAGCATGCCGATGGTCTTGGTGGCACGGGTCTTGGTGTCTTCGTGGGTGTTGAGCTCTTTGCGCTCGGCCCAGCGCTCGATGCCCTCGAACAACGTACCGCTCATGTTCCAATTCGGCTCGCCGGCGGTGAGCGTGGCGTCGAGGTGGATATGCGGCTCGATGAACGGCGCTACCACCAGGTTCTGCTGGGCGTCCAGGTCATCGGCATTGCTCAGCGCCAGCGCCGCGTTTTGCGGCTCGATGGCGGCGATGCGCTCGCCGTTGAGTTCGATCCGAAACAGGCCGGGTTTGCCACGCAGGCGTGCGTTGATGATGTTCATGGGGTTACTCCTTGCCTTGGGTTTCGGTCATGCGCCATATCAGCATAGCGACCGAAGCATTCATACGGAAAAGCGGGTCGTCCAGCGACTGCCCGCTCAATTGCTCGATACGTTGCATACGTTGGTTGATGGTGTTGCGGTGCAAACCCAGACGCTGCGCGGCCTTCAGGCCATTGCCGTTTTCCTTGAGCAGCGCGTCGAGGGTGTGCACCAGCGAATACGGGTTTTTGCGCCCAGGCGTGATCAACGGGCCGAGGGTCTGGCCGACGAAGTCGTCGATCAGCGAGCGGTCGACGATGCCTTGCAGCAAGCGCAATACACCTAGCTCGCTGAAGTCGCACAGGCCCGTGGCTGGTCGCAGGTTTTGCGCCACCTCCAGGGCCTGGCGCGCCTGATTTAGGGCCTGGCGGTAATGCGCGCAGTCCTCGGCGAGGCTCGACAGGCCCATGAACAGGCCCATCTCCCCCGCCACTTCCAGCAGCTGCCGATGCAACTCGGCCAAGGCCATGCGCAGGTCGCCATCCTCGGCCAACAACAGCACCAACAGATCGCCCGGCAACTGCGCCATCACCGCGCCTGGGCGATTACGGCACCAGGCGTGAAGATGATCTTCCAGCGCTTGGCGGGTGCTTTGCCAGAGACGCTCACCGTGCGCCGGACCATGGCGCTCGAACAACTCATCGACCGCCGACAGGCGTAGCGCCACCAAACGCCGCGGCCTATCCAGCGCCAGTTCCAGGTGCGCCGCGCGCTGGCGAGCGATGGCCAGGCTTGGGTAATCTCCAGTCAGCAATTGGCCCAGGATATCGTTGCGCGAGCGCCGTACCTGGCTCATCTGCACCAGCGCCGTACCGATCAAATGAGTGACCACCACCATCTTCAGCGCATAGGGCTGCTCGATCAGCGGCAGGCCCAACTGCTCGGCGCGCGCGATCACTGCGGGCGGAATACCCTGGATGAACGTGCCGCCGGTGAGGATCACCATCCCGGCAATGCCAACCGCCTCGCCGTCTTCGACCAGGCTCAACAGATTGGCCTCGCCGCGCGGATGGTTGATGCCGGTGACGAACACCAGCTCGCCGCCCATCACCCACTCGGCGATGCCCTCGTTCTCTGCCACATAAGGCCAGCGCACGCGCCGCTGCAGGTTGCGCGCCCCAGCGCGAACAGCCATGTCCTGCAGCCCAGGCAGACAGAGGATCTCTTCCAGCGCCAGGCTCACGGCTCGACCTGCGCCAGGGTGCGCCGCCGGCCACTGAGTTCAAGCAGCAGGATGTAGCACAGCGCCGAGGCGCCAATCCCCACCAGTGGCGCAACCCACGGCGAGCAATAGGCCAACAACGCGCCTACCGCGTAGGCTGACAAGCCCTTGAGGTTGTAGCGCGGCAGGCTTACCGACGCCAAGGCCGGATACTGACCACGGTGGCGATACCAGAAGTCGGCCATGATCACTCCGCCCACAGGCGGAATGATCGAGCCCAACAGCACCAGGAACGGGATCAGCAACTCGTACATACCGCCAATCGCCAGCACGATGCCTACCGCCGCCGCGACCAGGGTCGCCGTGCGCCGACGCTCGCTGCGCAGCAAATGGCAGGCCGCCGCCGAAACGTTGTAGATGGTCGGCCCCTGGATAGTCCACAGGTTCAGGCAGAGCATCACCACCGCCGCGAACGACAGGCCCTGGAGGATCATCACCTCGACGATATCCGCCTGCTGGTAGACCATCGCACACCAGGCCCCCGCGACCACCATCAGCCCGTTACCCAGCAGAAAACTCACCACACTCGCAGTCACTGCCACCCGCCCGCTGCGCGACAGCCGCGTCCAGTTGGTGGCCTGGGTGGCGCCGCTGGCGAAGGTGCCAAAGACCATGGTCACCGCCGCGGAAAAGCTCATCGCCTCATGCGGTATGACCGCCGCCAGCCCGGCAAAGCCCCCGGCATCGCGGGTAGCGATGACCATCGACACCACCAGCAAGACGAACAT
Source organism: Pseudomonas urmiensis (assembly GCF_014268815.2). Classification (NCBI taxonomy): domain Bacteria; kingdom Pseudomonadati; phylum Pseudomonadota; class Gammaproteobacteria; order Pseudomonadales; family Pseudomonadaceae; genus Pseudomonas; species Pseudomonas urmiensis. The sequence goes on along the minus strand of NZ_JABWRE020000001.1, from coordinate 1,597,654 downwards.
CAATGGCACCGACACCCGCGACAGCAGGTCCAGGCCCTTGAAACCGATGATTGCGGTGATGCTAAAGCCCAGGCCAAACAACACCATCAGCGGGATGGTAAAACCATCGGCCAGGCCAAGAAGCTTGACCAGCACGATCGCCACCGTCGCCGTGCCCCAGGCGTACCAGCCCAGTTCGGCAAAGCCCAGGAGAAAATCCGAAAGCCGGCTGCCTGCCTCGCCAAAGCAGAAGCGCCCCATCAGCACCGTGTTCAAACCGCTGCGCGAGGCGATGAAGGCCAAGGTGGCGGCGTACAACGCCAGCAAGCTGTTGCCGATGGTCGCGATCCACAGCATGTCGACGAAGTTGAAGGCCATGCCCAGCTTGCCGCCGGCGAACATCGTGCCGGTGAAGAAGGTGAAGCTGAACAGCACCATGGCAATCGGTAGCAGGCCCTTGCGGGCTGATTGGGGGGCTTCTGAGAGGGGGAATTCGCTGGGCGCGCTCATGGCTGGGGCTCCGGGTTGTCGATGGCAGCAGCTAGAGCAATATGTGGGCCGCTTAGGCGGCACGAGGAGCAGGTGGAAAAAGTCAGCAATTCGAATATCGATTTATATGCAACATGCATAGCTAAAACCAACTAAAGGCAAAATTATTGTGCTTGGAGACTCATTTTAAAGCATGCCTGCACTGTTTGGGGACGTGCTGAGTAGTTCAGAAACGAAGGCAACCGAGCTGGGCTTGACCGCTATTTACCCTGGACCGCATGCTCAGCCCCTTCCATCGGCGTTTTGCTTAACACTTCCCACTACCAAGCTTCTGCATCACGTCAGACGCTTCCGAAATGCCTTCCTTAGGGATGCATCTCTCTGCCATGGCCTGCACAATCGCAACCCGCGCCACGTGCGCACTGCACCCATGGACGCCGCGCCGGTCGCCAGCTCGACCGGCGGGCAAGAGAGATCAAACAAGGAAAGGCAATGCTTGAGGTACTGCTCTGCGTCACCCTGTTCATCATCGCCCCGGCGTTATCGGGCTATAGCGCCAATGTCTATGCCACACCACGCAAACGGGTCTGGTGCTATCGCCGCTACCTGATCGTCAAGGACTGGTCGTTGACGCGGCATGTGATGATGATCTTCGGCTTCTTTGCTGTCGTTCTTTACGCCACTGGCGCCCTGGCCAAGCTGGGCATGCCGCTCAACCCTCTCTTCGGCCGATCACTGCTGGGTTTGACCTGGTTGTCTGGAATGGCCTTCCTGTACTGCTACTTCGAGATCAGCAAACTGCGCGACCGCCTGCCGTGGAAATCCCTGGCAGGTCTGCTGGCGATCGGGGTGGCGACACTCTCGAAGGTTCTCGCCGATCACGTCATTGCCGAGCTGACCCACTTGCCACCGCGCGAGTTGGTCGGCGCACAACTTCTGCTGAGTGTGATCATGACTGTGTCACTGTGGTCGGCGGGCGTGGCGATAGCGCTGGGGGCGGTGGTGTTCGGCTCGTTGTTCCTGATGCTGCGCTCTATGGTGCGCGACTACTTCAGCATGCGCAAAAAACAGAAATATGACGCGTTGCCTGACTTGGCTGCGGTGGTGGCGATCTACCTATGTGCGTTGATAGCGCTGACTGCGATGGCCGAACTCTCACGCAAATCGACGTATGAAAAACCAGCACGCGAGGCAATTGCCTTCGCTGCCTTCACGTTGCCGGCTTCCTACTGCGGCCTTTCGGACAAGCGTGGTGCCATGATTGCCCCACTTGCGAACGATACTGCTGCCATCGCTATCGCTGACGACAAGCTTGGCTATCGTTTCGAACCGATCACCTGTGTGCCGGCGAAGAAGAGCTTGGCTGAGATCGAGGCATTGCTGGGTACCTCGGCTCGATAATGAGGCGAACGGGCGAATCACTGCGCTTTCGCAGAACAGGACCAATGCAAGCCCGGTGATGGCGCAAATCATTAGCAGCGGCGGTGCGCCGCTGCTACTTGTCCCCCGATTACGGCCGATGTCCGCAAAACTTAATGCGCTGTCGCTCCCGACTCGCCATGCAAGCCCAGCAACAGATCCTCTACCAACGCCTTGGCCATGCCATTGAGGTAGTAACCCGACCGCATCAACACTTCCACATCGTCCGGCCGGGCCATGGCGCGGCGGGTGAGCTCGGTCATACAGCTCAACATTTTCACCACGTCCTGCAGCACCTCTTCGGCTGCCAGCCCTGGCATCACCCGCAACAGCTCGACTTTGCCCTTGGGCGTATCGCAGGCAAACGTGGCCACACCTGTGGTCTTCAATTTCATAATCTGGTTCAACAGCGCTTGGTCGTCCATTGTGCTGCCCTTCTCTTGTCCATGATCGATAGGACCTCTCGCGCAACACCCCAGCACCTGCCAGACCGATTCAACGCAACCCTACGCGAATCTCTGCCCGTGGGACTGGTGGATGCTGGAGTGAAGCGCGACAGGCACGGCGAGACTAGACGTGCCGCCGGGGCGTCACAATGGGCTGAGCAGGGAAACGACGCCCTTGGGAATTGGACTACAAGAATTGAGGAAGAAAAGCGCGCTTTCCTACAAATTACCGACTTGCTTGAGATCACTGCCGGCAAGAACGGTTCTACAAAGCGTCCCGCGCTTTTCCTCGATACACCCGTAATACGTCCGCCATGACCGCCAGCGCGATCTCTGCCGGCGACTTGCTTCCCAGGTCCAGGCCGATTGGCATGTGCAAGCGTCTGATCTGCGCCTCGGTCAATCCACCGATACGCCGCAGGCGCTCAGCACGCTTGGCGGAAGTTGCCAGCGACCCCATGGCGCCGATGTAGAACGCCTGGGTATCGACCGCCTCCAGCAAGGCCAAGTCATCGATCTTCGGATCGTGCGTCAGTGCGACCACGGCCGTAGCGCCATGGCAGCCACCCTCGGCAATGAACAACGAGGGCAGCACGCGATGCATCTGCACGCCTTCAAGCTGCACATGCGCCATCTCTTCACGCGGATCACAGGCGATGACCTCGCAACCGAGCGTGCGGGCGATAGCAGCGCAGGCCTCGGCCACCGGAGATAACCCAGCCAGCAGCAAGCGCAGTGCCGGACCGATGCCGATCTCGACCACTTCCTCGGCCAGGCGCACGGCAACGCTGCTGTCGGCATAAACCTCGAAGCTGCCGCTTGCCAGCGCGATCCTGCGCGTTACCCGCTGCTGGCCCAGGAGCGCACTGCGCAGCGCCTGCAAATGCGCCAGCCAGCGAGCATTCGACTCACGACGTTCGACCAACACCACCAGCACGCCGCCGCACGGCAAACGCAAACGGCGGCTCTGCGCCTGCCCATCGCCATAGCGCACCACCTGCGCCGCGCGGGTAAAGGCTCCGCGCCCAAGGCTTGCGAGAAACTCCTCCTCGACGCAGCCACCCGACAACGAGCCCACGGATTCCAGCCCACCATTGCTGACCAGCATCGCGCCCGGGGAGCGTGGGGCCGAGCCATAGGTGGACAGTACCGTGCAAAGCCAGATCGTCTCGCCGGCCCGCGCCCATTGCAGGGCCTTGTCGATGACCTGCAGATCAAGATGCTGCATGTTCGCTTACCTCATTGGCATCGTTAACCGTTCTGCTGAAAAAGCCGCGCAAAGGCCCTAGGGTCTATGGCAGTGTTAGCGCTCTTGCCAGCCGCACAGTGATCCCCCATGCAGACTCGCAAAACCGGCGTTCGCGCCCAGCAGGCCGACCGCACCAAACACAACATCCTCCAGGCCGCGGTGAAGGTGTTCAGCAAGGAAGGCTTCACCGGTGGGCGCATCGAGCAGATCTCCTCGTTGGCCAAATCCAATGACCGCATGATCTATTACTACTTCGGCAACAAGGAGCAGCTGTTCATCAGCGTGCTGGAGCATATCTACGCAAGCTTCAACCAAGCCGAAGCCAAGCTGCGCCTGGACCTCTGCGACCCTGAAAACGCCCTGCGCGAACTGGTGGCGTTCATCTGGAACTACTACGTGCGCCACCCGGAATTCGTCACCATCCTGGCCACAGAAAACCTTCATCAGGGCAAGCACGCCAAGAAGTCGCAGAACCTCAAGGCGCTGTCCGGCGAGGCGGTCGGCGTATTGCGGCCAATCATCGAGGCGGGCCAGGCCCAGGGCCTGTTCCGCGCCGATATCGACATCAAGCACACCTACTTGATGATCGCCTCGCTGTGCTACTTCTATAACTCCAACCGCTACACCCTCAGCTCCTTCCTTGCCGTGGACCTGGCCGACAAGCAGGCCAAGTCCGACTGGCTGGCGTTCATCAGCGACCTGGCCCTGCGCGGCCTGCGCCGCTGAGCTTCAGTGGCTGCCAGGATTGGCACGCACCTGAGCACTCTTGGCCTGCAGCCCCTCCCAGGCCGGCTGGCTGCCAGCAAAACGCTGGCGCAGGTAAGCGGCAAGGTCGGCTACCTGGCGGTCCGACAAGCTGTCCTTGAACCCTGGCATGTAGCCCAGGTCGGGGGTTGCTGGATGGGCAATGCCATGTAGCACCACGCGCAGCAGGTTGTCTGGCAGCGCGCTATGGACGTTGCTATTGACTGCCATCGACGGGCTGACGCCGAACAGTTTCGGCCCAAGCCCATCGCTGTGACAGGCCAGGCAGGCGCCCTTGAATAGGCGCTCACCGTTACTCAACGAAACCTGCGAATCGACTTGTGGCGCGGGCTTGGCTGCAACCTGCTGCGGTGTGCCGTCGAGGGATGTCAGGTAATGGGCGATCGCCCGCACATCGCTCTGCGGCAAGCTGGCCAGCTCGCTGACCACCGGCCCCATGGGGCCTGCGGCAACGCCGTGCTTATCGGAAAAGCCAGTGCTCAGATACGTGAACAACTCACTCTCGCTCCACGGCGTCGCAGACTTGCCTAGCGCGTTCAGCGCTGGCGCTTCCCAGCCATCGACCATACCGCCGGCCAAATAGCTGGAACCGCCCTTTTCCGCGCCCATCAGGTTGCGCGGCGAATGACAGGCAGTGCAGTGCCCCAGACCATCGACCAGATAGGCACCACGATTCCACTGTGCGCTGCGCTGCGGGTCGGGCTGATACTCGCCGCGCTTGAGAAACAGCGCGTTCCAACCCGCCATCAGCGGGCGCTGGTTGAACGGGAAACGCATCTGGTTGGCCGGCGCCTCCTGGCGGACCGGGGTCTGCGACATCAGGTAGGCGTACAGCGCCTGCATGTCTGCGTCGGTGATAGTGCGAAACGAGGTGTAGGGAAACGCCGGATACAGGTGGCGGCCATCGCGGCTGATGCCCTCGCGCATGGCCCGTTCGAACGCGGCGAATGACCAGCGACCAATGCCGGTTTCCGGGTCGGGGGTGATGTTGGTGCTGTACAGCGTGCCGAACGGCGTATCCATCGCCAGGCCGCCGACATTGACCTTGCCACCGCTGACCGTATGACACACCGCACAATCACCGGCCGCCGCCACTTGGCGCCCACGTTCGAGCATCGAGGCCGACCAGCTACCAGCGGCCGGTGGCGTTACCGGGGCGATCTCGGCGCGCCAGGGCAACGCCGTGGCCGCCATGCCCAACGCCGCGCCGATTACCCCGGCGAGCGAGCCGAACCACCATTTCGAGCGTTTGCTCGCGGGCTGCGCTGGCGGCTCAGGGGCCTGGTTTTCAGCGTTCAGCGCCGCGCGCACCCGTTCGGCGGTGATCGGCAGTTCGCGAAAGCGGATACCCGTGGCATCGAAGATCGCGTTGGCGATGGCCGCCGCGCTCGGCACCGAAGCCGACTCACCGCTGCCCATCGGTGGTTCATGTTGGCGCGGCAGCATCATCACATCGATCGCCGGCACCTCGGGGAAGGTCAGGATTGGGTAGCCACCCCACTCCTTGCTCGCCACTGTGGACTCCTCGAAGCTCACCTGCTCCTTGAGCACGCGGCTGGTCGACTGGATCACATTCCCGTGAATCTGATGCCGCACCCCTTCGGGGTTGACCATCATCCCGGCGTCATGGCCGATCACCACGCGGGTCACGGCCACCTCGCCGGTGCGCCGGTCAACCGCAACATCGGCCACCCAAGCAGCCCACGCAGCACCAAAACCTGGGAACTTGCTGTGGATGTAGCGCGCGTAAGCGAAGCCCCGACCACGCAACACATCACCTTCGGCCGGGGTTTGCATGGGTTCGCTGCGCGGCTGCCAGTCGGCCCGTTCGGCGGTGGCTTTGACCAAGTCGATGGCGCGCGGATCGGACAGATGCTTGAGGCGGTACTCGACCGGGTCGACGCCTGCGGCAAAAGCCAGCTCGTCGATGTAAGACTCGTGGGCGAAGCTGTTGGGCATCGCCGACACACCGCGCATCCACGACGCGCGCACCAGCGGCGTCATGTCGTTGATGGTCACGCGCATGTGCTCATAGTCATACGGCGGGATCGAGGTCCGGTCGCCCATCTCGAACAGCGCCGGCACCGGTTCTACCGCGCCGGTCAGCAGCAAGGCCAAGGTGGGTGCGCCGTTGGAGGGATAGCTGGTCTGGAAATCGTAGGCGGCCACGGTGCCATCGGCATTCAGGCCGCCGTCGATTTCCATCAACTGTGCGGTACCCTTGGGCTCCCAGGCATGCTCCTGCTCACGGGTCAGCTGCACCCGCACCGGGCGGCCGACCGCACGGGACAACAGCACCGCGTCAGCGCAGACATCGTCAGCGCAGTTGCGGCCATAGCAGCCAGCGGCTTCCATGCGGATGATCTCGATGCGCTGTTCGTCGCACGCCAACAACCAAGCCAGGTCTGCGCGCAGCAGGTGCGGGTTCTGCGTGCCGGACCAGACGCGGATCTGCCCCTCGGTAAAATCGGCCAAGGCGCACGACGGGCCAATCGAGCCATGCAGCTGATAGGGCCACAGATAACTGCGGCTCAGGCGCTGACTGGCATTGGCGATGCCGCCGTCGACATCGCCCTGATCCAGCACGGTACGCTGCACGCGGGGGTTGTCGCGGATCGCCTGGGCGATATCGCTCAGATCCGGCAGCTTGCCAGTGTGCGGTTTCCAGCTGATCTTCAGCGCTTGGGCGGCGCGAATCGCCTGCTCCTCACGCTCGGCGACGACACCGACGAAGTCGCGGATCACCACCACCGCGATCACTCCGGGGAGATGGGCGATGGAGTCATGGTCCACCGCCAGCAAGCTGTTGCCGACAAAGTCGCCGCTGTCGTGGCCGGCGTAGGGTGGGCGGATCACCCGGCCATGGAGCATGTCGGGCAGGCGCATGTCGTGGACGTAGGTCAGCTCGCCAGTGGCTTTGCCAGGGATGTCTACCCGCGCCGCACTGCGACCGACCAGGCGATAGTCGTCGACCGCCTTGAGCGGCGCATCCTCGGCAATCGGTAGTTGCTGGTTGTCGCCCTGAACCAGCTCGGCAAAACGCAGGCTACGGCCGTCGCTGCTGATCACTGCGCCCTCCTCCATGCGCAGCGCATCTGGCGCACAGCCCAAGCGCTGGGCAGCCTGTTGCAGGAGGAAGCGCCGCGCCGTGGCCGCGGCCTTGCGCAGCGGCACGGCGGAAATCTGCAAGGTGGCGCTGGCGATGGTCGCGCCCTGGTTGGGAGCGCGCTCGGTGTCGCCCAGTACCATGTGCACCTGATCCATGCGCAGGTCGAGCTCTTCGGCAACGATTTGCGCCAGCGAGGTGCGAATGCCAGTGCCCAGGTCGACGTGGCCGTTGAAGGCGTAGACCATGCCGTCGTCACTGACCGCAAGAAACAGCGCCAGCTCGCGCGCCTTGAGCGTGGGCGTCACGCCCTTGGCCACCGGCCCGGAGGGCGGCGTGATCTGATCGACGATCAGCAATACGTTGCTTTTGCCCAGCAGTTGCTCGCGGCTGGGAACGTGTTGTGAGTGGTTCATGTTCAGCTCCGGATCTCAGGCCAGGCGGCCGGCAGCGCGGCGCACGGCGCGCAGGATTTCGACGTGGGTGCCGCAACGGCAGAGGTTGCCGGACAGCTCGTTGCGGATCTGCTCGTCGCTGGCATCGGGGATGCGGTCAAGCAGGGCCTTGGCGGTCATGATCATGCCGTTCATGCAGTAGCCGCATTGGGCCGCCTGTTCATCGATGAACGCCTGCTGTACCGGATGCGGCGCGGCCTTGCTGCCCAGCCCTTCGAGGGTGGTGATGTCGCGGTTGGCGGCGCCGGACAGCGGGATCACGCAAGAGCGTGCGGCGACGCCATCGATGATCACCGTGCAGGCTCCGCATTCGCCTAGGCCGCAGCCGTACTTGGGGCCGTTCAGGCACAGGTCGTTGCGCAGGATCAGCAGCAAGGGGGTGTCGGCCATGGCGTTGACTTCGACGGGCTGACCGTTGATTCGCAGGGAGATGGTTGTTTGCATTGTTGGCTCATCTCTGGTGGTTGCATGCCGTTCAGGGCGAGTACCTGGGCGCTACCAAACAACTCAAATGGCGCGCTTGTTTAGGTAAGTACTCACTACATGAAATGATCAGGCAAGAAGCAGGCCAGGGATGATTCTGGGGTTGGGGTTGGGGTTTGGGGTTGGGGTTGGGGTTGGGGTTGGGGTTGGGGTTGGGGGTTGGGGGTTGGGGTTGGGGGTTGGGGGGTTGGGGTTGGGGGTTGGGGGGGTTGGGGGTTGGGGTTGGGGGGGGTTGGGGTTGGGGGTTGGGGTTGGGGGTTGGGGTTGGGGGTGGGGGTTGGGGTTGGGGTTGGGGTTGGGTTGCGAGATTATCCATTTGATGTAGCGCCGCCACTGGCTCCTTCCGCCTTTACGGCGGCTTACTTTTCTCTTGGGAAAAGTAAGCAAAACCGCTCGCTCCTACATACGGCCCTACGCTGCGCTTCGGGTCCCTTCGCGCCGGCGCCTTCCGGGCCCGCGCGGCCTACGATTTGCTGCGCAAATCTACATCTCGCGCCTTCGGCTACGCCGAAGGGTGCTAGCGCACCTGGCCCTCCAGACGCCTCTGCTCAGCCTCCTGAAGTCGCGAATCTGCGTCGCCTGAACCTGCGCGCTCGAAGATCAAGAGCAGGCGAATCGCTGCGCTCTCGCAGAAGCCAAAGCCAAAGCCAAAGCCAAAGCCAAAGCCAAAGCCAAAGCCAAAGCCAAAGCCAAATTTTGATTTTTCTATTTTGTGTTGTTTGTTCTGGCCTCTTCGCGGGCAAGCCCGCTCCCACAGGTACCGCGCAGATTTCAGTTCAGCGTTGAGCCAGCACTGACACGACGCAGATACTGCAAACCCCACGAACCCTGTGGGAGCGGGCTTGCCCGCGAAGAGGCCGGTATATCCACCACCCGTGACACTATCGCCAGATAACGCAAGCCCAGTCGCCGCCACTAACTTCGCGACTTCAGGAGGCCGAGCGTAGGTGCCTGGAGGGCCAGGTGCGTCAGCACCCTTCGGCGTAGCCGAAGGCGCGAGATGTAGATTTGCGCAGCAAATCGTAGGCCGCGCGGGCCCGGAAGGCACCGAAGCGAGGGGACCCGAAGCGCAGCGTAGGGCCGGATGGTGGAGCGCAGACCTTTTGGTTACTTTTGGGGCGACTGCCAAAAGTGACCCGCCGTAAGGGCGGAAGGCGCCAGTGGCCGCGCCACAAAGAATGGATAAGCTCCCAAACCAAGAAACCAAGAAACCAAGAAACCAAGAAGCCAGCCCAACACAACGATCAGCCCGCACCCCCCTCATCCCCATCAATCATCTTGCGCAATAAAAATAAAATCGCCACCCGCTCAGCCGCATTCAGACACCCCATGCTCAGCTCACTGATCTGCCGCGCACAGGGAATCATCGCATCGAGCAACGCCGCCCCACTGTCGGTCAGCTCGCAAATCACCTTGCGCCGATCCCCCGGATCAGGCGACAGCTGAATCAACCCGCGCGCCTTGAGCCGATCGACGATGCCCCGGATGGTCGCCTGATCCACCGCAGTCGCCTTGATCAACTCAGCCTGGGAACTAGGCCCATGATCGCGCAAGGCGCACAGGGTAACGAACTGGATCGAGGTCAGCTGCGGGTCGCACGCCTGCTGCTGGAAGATCGCCGTATGCCGCTGATAGGCCTTGCGCAGCAAGTGGCCGACCTGTTCGGTAACGTCGTAGGGCGCGGTATCAGGTGCAGCAGTAGCGTTCAGAGTTTTGTTCGACATGTGATGGCTTGGGCTGTGAGGATTGGGCTGGCCGGGACTCCGAAGAGCGGAGCGCCGGGCCAGTATAACCACTAACGCGCCTTGGACTGCTCAGGCGCAACCACATCCCCGGCCAGGACCACAGCAAGGTCGTCCAGATAGATATCGCAATTGCGCAGCGGTATATCCAGGTGGCACGGGGTCTTGCGCTTGCCGCCGACCTCGGTGTTGGGGCCTGTGGAAAACAGGAAGTTGCCATAGAACGCGCGAGCGTCCATGCACATGCCGTCGTTGCGGTCGTGCAGGCCCATCGCCGTCCACTGCGCACGCGGCTGCAAGCCCCAACCGATGTGGGAGATGCCGTAGACCTCAGGGTCGTTGAAATACTTCATGTAGTCACGCAGGTATTCGGCCTCGAAGCCGCCATGGATGCCGGTGATGAAGCCCTTTTCGATCTCCAGGGTAATGCGCTCGCGGCAGTAGTTCTTGAACGGCAGGATGATGTCGCCGACATCCAGCACCAGGGTGCCCTCGGCGCTGTCTTCGTTCGGCCAGGTAAACAGAAAGCCACTGGGCCAGTGGTCCCAACGGCCTGGCTCATCGGCATAGCCGTATTCAGTGACGGCCGGGTACTGGCCAAGCGGCGCATGGAAATCACTGCCTGCCTTGGAACGCACATGCAGGCTGCGCGCCTGTTTGAGCAGGGTTTCAGCGGCCAGCACGCGACGCTTGTCGTCCTCGCTCGGCAGCATGCGCGCCAGGACTTCCGGGGGCTCGACCGCCAACAGGATGCGCGTGCCGGTCTTGAGGATCTGCTCCTGCTCAGGGGAATGCAGCAGCATCATGGTGTCGACGATCAGGTCGGCAGCCTCCAGCGCCCGCTGCGCGGCCAGGTTGCCGGTCAGGGCGGTGTCGCCGCAGTAGGCGGTCATGTCGTTGCCCATCGCCGTGGGGTGATTAAACGATGGCAGCTCAACCGCATACACCTTGGCCTTGAGGCGCTGCGCGGCCTCCATTGCCGCGTTCACCGTACGCGGGTCGGAATAGTGGCTTTTGAGCACGGCGACGCTCTGCGTTTCATCCACACGGGACAGCTTGAGCACGTGTTCGAACATCTGGGTCAGTTCTGCATTGCTAACCGGCATCGGTTTTCTCCTGAGCATGCCTGGATGGGCTCGAGATGCTGCACTGGCGTAGTGCGCGGCGCGTCATCCCGGTGCGAATTAAGAGTGCATACACCCTATTTACCTAAATGAAAGCGCATCCAGTCGACAAGCGCAAGTGGCGCACCAAAACGTTACTATTCCACACATACTCCAGCATTTACGGTGACAAACTGCTAAATTCCACTTTCGATCACTTGTTTGAAATTAATTCATTCGCGCTCTTCCCATTAAAAATTTATAGCGTATACACTCAATTTCATCAGACGGCCGAGCCGCTGAGCACATCACAGAACAAGAGGAGAGATACCTATGCGGGGCAGGCAGAAAATCGCAATCGTCGGAGCAGGTCTGGGTGGCGCGGCTGCCGCCACGTTGCTGCAGCAGGCTGGTTTTGAGGTCGACGTGTACGAGCAGGCGCCGGAATTCACCCGCCTGGGCGCGGGCATTCATATCGGCCCTAACGTGATGAAGATCTTCCGCCGCATGGGGCTGGAGCAAAAGCTGGAGCTGATGAGCTCACATCCGGATTTCTGGTTCAGCCGCGACGGCGTCAGCGGTGACTACCTGTCGCGCATCCCGCTCGGCGAGTTCGCCCGCCGCGAGTACGGCGCCTCGTACATCACCATCCACCGCGGCGACCTGCACGCCCTGCAGATCGATGCGATCAAGCCGGGCACCGTGCACTTCGGCAAGCGCCTGGAAAAGATTGTCGACGAGGGTGACCAGGTACGCCTGGACTTCGCCGACGGCACCCACACCGTGGCCGACATCGTCATCGGCGCCGACGGCATCCACTCGAAGATCCGCGAAGAGCTGCTGGGCGTCGAAGCGCCGATCTACAGCGGCTGGGTCGCCCACCGCGCATTGATTCGCGGCGAGCACCTGGCGCAGCACGCCGATGTGTTCGAGGACTGCGTGAAATGGTGGACCGAAGATCGCCACATGATGGTCTATTACACCACCGGCAAGCGCGACGAGTACTACTTCGTCACCGGCGTACCGCACGAAGCCTGGGACTTCCAGGGCCCATTCGTCGACAGCAGCCAGGAAGAAATGCGCGCGGCCTTCGACGGCTACCACCCCACCGTGCAGAAGCTGATCGGCGCCACCGAGTCGATTACCAAATGGCCGCTGCGCAACCGCAACCCACTGCCGCTGTGGAGCCGTGGTCGCCTGGTACTGCTGGGCGACGCCTGCCACCCGATGAAGCCACACATGGCGCAGGGTGCCTGCATGGCGATCGAAGACGCGGCGATGCTCACCCGCTGCCTGCAAGAAACCGGGCTGTCCGACCACCGCAACGCCTTCGCCCTGTATGAAGCCAACCGCAAGGAGCGTGCCTCCCGAGTGCAGTCGGTATCCAACGCCAACACCTTCCTCTACACCCAGGAAGACCCAGCCTGGGTCTACGGCTACGACCTATACGCCCAAGAACTCAAGAGCGGGGAGGCAGCATGAGCAGCTTTATCGCTGGCGGCAACGTCAGCGCCAACGGCATCCGCCAGCATTACCTGCGCTACGGTGGCAAGGGCCCAGCACTGATCCTGGTGCCGGGTATCACCAGCCCGGCGATCACCTGGGGCTTCGTCGCCGAGCGCCTGGGCCAGCACTTCGACACCTATGTGCTGGATGTACGGGGCCGCGGCCTGTCCGCAAGCGGGCCTGAACTGGACTACGGCACCGATGCCTGCGCGGCGGATATTCCGGCCTTCGCGGCGGCGCTGGGCCTGGACCGCTATCACCTGGTCGGCCACTCGATGGGCGCGCGCTTCGCCATCCGCGCCGCCGCCCAAGGCGCGCCTGGATTGCAGCGACTGGTGCTGATCGATCCGCCGGTGTCCGGCCCGGGCCGTCGCGAGTACCCCAGCAAGCTGCCCTGGTACGTCGACTCGATCCGCCAGGCCACGCTCGGCATGAGCGGCGACGACATGCGCGCGTTCTGCGCGACCTGGACCGACGAACAGCTGGCGCTGCGCGCCGAATGGCTGCACACCTGCTATGAGCCGGCGATCGTGCGCGCCTTCAACGATTTCCACGAAGTCGACATTCACCAGGACCTGCCCCACGTGCATCAGCCGGCGTTGCTGATGGTGGCCGGGCGCGGCGGTGTGATCCAGCCGCAGGACATCGCCGAAATCCGCGAGCTCAAGCCGGACATCCAGGTCGTCCAAGTGGAAAACGCCGGACACATGATTCCCTGGGATGACCTGGAAGGCTTCTTCGCTGCCTTCGCTGACTTCCTCGACCACCCTCTCGTCTGAAGGAGCACAAGACATGACCAAGCTGTACCGCATCGGCCAGATCGTGCCGAGCTCGAACACCACCATGGAAACCGAGATCCCGGCGATGCTGCTGGCCCGTCAGGCGATTCGCCCTGAGCGCTTCACCTTCCACTCCAGCCGCATGCGCATGAAACAGGTAAAGAAAGAAGAACTGGCAGCGATGGACGCTGAGTCCGACCGCTGCGCGCTGGAGCTGTCCGACGCCAAGGTCGACGTCCTGGGCTACGCCTGCCTGGTGGCAATCATGGCGATGGGCCTGGGCTATCACCGCCAGTCGGAGAAACGCCTGCAGAAAGCCACCGCCGACAACGACGCGCTAGCACCGGTAATCACCAGTGCCGGGGCGCTGGTGCAAGCCCTGCATGTGATGAAGGCCAAACGCATCGCCATCGTCGCGCCCTACATGAAGCCGCTGACCGAGCTGGTGGTCAACTACATCCGCGAAGAAGGCTTCGAAGTGCAGGATTGGCGCGCGTTGGAGATCCCCGACAACCTCGCCGTGGCCCGCCACGACCCAGCCAACCTGCCCGGCATCGTCGCCGGCATGAACCTTGAAGGCGTCGATGTTGTGGTGCTTTCGGCCTGCGTGCAGATGCAATCGTTGCCGGCGGTGGCCAAGGTCGAGGCACAAACCGGCAAACCGGTGGTCACCGCCGCCATTGCCACCACCTACGCCATGCTCAAGGCATTGGACCTGGAGCCCGTGGTTCCAGGTGCCGGCGCCCTGCTGTCGGGCGCTTACTGAATCGGGAGACGCACATGAGCGACGCACAAAGCGCCAGTGACAACTACCAGGGCGTATGGGGCCAGCGCATCGGTTTCGGGCGCAAGGCGGCCCTGCTGATGATCGACTTCATGCAGGGCTACACCACCCCCGGTGCGCCGCTCTACGCCCCTGGCGTGGTGACGGCTGTCGAGCAGGCCGCCGGCCTGCTGGCCCTGGCCCGTGACTGCGGTACGCTGGTGGTGCACACCAACATCCGCTACCAGGGCCCCCACTTCGCCGATGGCGGGGTGTGGGTGCGCAAGGCACCGGTGATGAAGGACATGGTCGAGGGCAACCCGCTGGCCGAGTTCTGTGAGGCGGTGCTGCCCCAGGCAGATGAAGTGGTGCTCAGCAAGCAGTACGCCAGCGCCTTTTTCGGCACCAGCCTGGCCTCGCTACTGCATGCCCAAGGCATCGACACCGTGGTACTGGCCGGCTGCTCGACCAGCGGCTGCATCCGCGCCAGTGCAGTCGATGCGCTGCAGCATGGTTTCAGAACCATCGTGGTGCGCGAGTGCGTCGGTGATCGGCACAACGATCCGCATGAAGCCAACTTGTTCGACATCGACAGCAAGTACGGCGATGTCATCAGCCGGCAGGAGGCCATGACTCAATTGCAGCGTCTGGCCGGCTGAAACCCGGCCGCCCTTTTGCCCATAACAATTACGCAACGGCGCGGGAAGCCCGTTGCATGACCGTCCGCTGTGCAGACGGCCGCCCCGCAGGAGCGCTCGGGGCCTTGTGACGCTGCCCAGAAACGTCGCGTATAGTGCGCGGCGCGCCTGGAGCGTCGAAAACTGCTGGCCTAAAAACAACCACAAAGTCGCCCGCCAGGAGACAGGAAATGCCAATTGCGAATGCAACCACGGTCCACGCTGAAGTCGACCAGGGTACTCAAGCGCTTTACCGCAGGATCACCTGGAGGCTCATCCCCTTCCTGTGCTTCTGCTACCTCGCAGCCTATCTGGACCGCATCAACGTCGGCTTCGCCAAGCTGCAAATGCTCGAAGACCTGCAGTTCAGCACCGCAGCCTATGGCCTGGGTGCGGGGCTGTTCTTCGTCGGCTATATCATTTTCGAAGTGCCGAGCAACCTGATCCTGCAGCGGGTCGGCGCCAAGCTGTGGATCGCCCGCATCATGATCACCTGGGGCCTGCTCTCGGCCTGCACCATGTTCGTCACCAGCACCACGCAATTCTACATCCTGCGCTTTCTGCTCGGCGCGGCCGAAGCGGGCTTTCTGCCAGGGGTGCTGTTCTACCTGACCATGTGGTACCCGACCTACCGCCGCGGGCGGATCATTGCCCTGTTCATGATCGGCCTGCCGCTGTCGAGCGTGATCGGCGGGCCGATCTCTGGCTGGATCATGGGCCACTTCGATCAGGTCCACGGCCTGCATGGCTGGCAGTGGCTGTTCTTGCTCGAGGCCATCCCCAGCGTGCTGCTGGGCATCCTGACGTTCTGGGCGTTGCCGAACAACTTCCAGCAGGCCAAGTGGTTGTCGGATGACGACAAGGCGCAGCTGGCAGCGGACCTTGCTGCCGATGATGCCGAGGGCAAGGGCAGCAAGCACAGCTTCCGCGATGGCTTCTTCAACCTGAAGGTGTGGATGCTTGGCGGCATCGACTTCTCGATCCTGCTCAGCGCCTATGCCATGGGGTTCTGGATGCCGACCTTCATCCGCGATGCCGGCGTCAGCGACACCTTCCACATTGGCCTGCTCACGGCGATCCCGAGCCTGGCCGCGCTGCTTGGCATGCTGATGATCGGGGCCAGCTCCGACCGCCATCGCGAACGCCGCTGGCACATCATCGTGCCCTTCATCATCGGCGCGATCGCCATGGCCAGCAGCACCCTGTTCAGCCAGAACCTGGTGATGACCGTACTGCTGTTCGCCATCGCCTCGGCGGCGATCATCGGTGCCGTGCCGGTGTTCTTCAGCCTGCCGGCGACCTTCCTCAAGGGCACGGCGGCAGCCACCGGTTTCGCCCTCGCCTGTTCACTGGCCAATATCGCAGGCTTGGTGAGCAACTCGCTGATGGGCATGGTCACCGACCTGACCGGCACCTCCCATGCGGCGCTGTGGGTGTTCGCCCTGTGCCTGCTGCTCAGCTGCTTTTTGGTGATCGCCCTGCCGGCGAAGCTGGTCAACCGCTAACGGTCCAGCGCTTCGCGTAACGGCAGCGCAAGCGGGCCTGCAGCCCGCTTGCCGATCCCTTTCAACGCACCCCCCGTCGTGGACGACCGCCAGGTCGCCACGCAGGGTTGCTGTTGCCTGAATTCAGGAGTAGCTCACATGCAAGGTCACACCCATCAACGCTTAGCCTGCACCGCACGCCTGACTGGCGGTTGTCTTGCCGCCGCCCTGTGCGCCGAAGCGACGGCCGAAGAAGCCGGCTTCATCGAAGGCGCCAAGGCCACGCTACAAGCACGCAATTATTTCTTCAGCCGCGACTATGCCGATATCAAAGGCAGCAGCACCCAGTCGCGCACCCAGGAGTGGGCTCAAGGCTTTATCCTCAATACCAGCTCCGGCTACACCCAGGGCACCCTGGGCGTCGGCATCGACGTCACTGGCCTACTCGGCTTCAAACTCGACAGCAGCCCTGAGCACGCCAAGTCCGGGCTCTTGCCCAGCCTTGAAAGCGGCAAGTCTGCCGACAACTACAGCCGCCTGGGCGCGGCGATCAAGTTCAAGCTATCGCAGACCGAGCTCAAAGTCGGTGAGCTAATGCCCAACCTGCCGGTGCTGCTGTTCAGCGACCTGCGCCTGCTGCCGCCGACCTACCAAGGCGCGATGCTCGAGTCACGCGAGTTCGCCGGGCTGACCTTGAGCGCCGGGCAGTTCCGCTCGACCAGCCTGCGCGACTCTTCCAACAGCCAGAAGATGTATGCGCTGGTCAACGATCCGATCAATCCGGCACGTCTGGCACGGTTTACCAGTGACCGCTTCAACTACGTCGGCGCCGACTATACCTTCAACGACAACCGCACCAGCGTCGGCGTGTGGCAGGCGCAACTGGAGGATATCTATCAACAGCGCTTCTACAGCTTCAAGCACGCCGAGCCGCTGGGTGACTGGACAATGGGGGTTAATGCCGGCTACTTCGATGCCCGCGAGGATGGCCGCCAGATCGCTGGCAAGTACGACAACCATGCGCTGTTCAGCCTGTTCTCGGCCAAGACCGGCGGGCATACCTTCTACGTCGGCTATCAGCAGATCGGCGGAGACGACGGCTTCATCCAGGTCGGCGCCAACACCAACCCGATGGGCAACACCCTGCCCACCTACGAGTTCTCGGCGCCGGGAGAGCGCTCATGGCAGGTGCGCCATGACTACAACTTCGTCGCATTGGGGATTCCGGGGCTGACTTCGACCCTGCGCTATGTCCAAGGGCGTGATGTAGAGACTGGGCTGGGCTTCGAGGGGCGTGACCGTGAGCGCGACCTGGACCTGGCCTATGTGGTCCAGAGCGGGCCGTTGGCCGGGCTGGGGGTGCGGCTACGCAACGTTATGGCACGTTCGAACTACCGCACGGATATCGATGAGAACCGGTTGATTCTGAGTTATACGGTCAAGCTGTTCTGAATGGGGCGAGGCTGGAGCCACCCGCAAGGCGCTCCAGCCTGCCCAGCGGCGCTGATCACCAGCGCCTCCCCTTCAAACCGACACGCCGCCTTGATAAGGCGGCGGCAGGTTTCATGGCTTGAAGCCCTTGTCTTTGCTCCGATCAGGCGGGCTGATGTTCCAGAAGTTCTCGCTGGCCTCTTGTTGCTGCTTGGCCTTTTTTTCGGCTTCCGATTCCCAGCAGCCGCTGAGCGACAGAGCAGTGACGGCGACGAGGATTGCGCCGATGAGGGTGCGCTTCATGAGGTTCCTTCCTTGGAAATGGCCGGGCGTTATATCAAATATCGATTTGCAGCGCAAAACCCTGCACCAGCGCCTTGCGCTAATACACAAAAATCATCATCCCGGTATTGTCGGCACTACCGGAGAGTCGCCAGCCATCGATCAAATTGGTTAAGCTGGCGCGTTATGTGTCGCCACTAAGATGAGCTTCACAACCAGAGACCTCCACGTTTGCGCAAGAAGGACCAAGGAAATATGGATATTAAAGTTGTTCAGCTGACCGCAGCGATGGCAATGGCTGCGATTCTGGCCGGCTGCTCAGAAGAAAAAGTTCCTGAGCCAACCGCGGATAACTGCGCACCTGAGATGTACGAGCAGAACCTGGCGAGCCTTTCGAAAGAAGCCAATCGCAACGAATTCATCGCCAACTGCAAGAGCTTTCTTGCGGCCAAGAAGATGACCGAGTGGACGTTCGAGAAGAGCCCGGAAGGTAAATACTGAGTCAGCCTGTCGCCATTCGATCCGATGCAAAGAGGAGCCCAACGGCTCCTCTTGTGTTTCTGCAACGAGCGTATGTCAGTGCCCTCACCATCGGCCTGCGAGGTAGAACATACCTCCAGCAAAACAGCTGATGAAAACGCCATCGAGCACATCGCCGGCAGTACCGCACCCCGACAGATAGGCTTCGACCTGCACTACCAGGAACAACATGGCGAGCAAAAGAACGACGCCCATGATGCGCCGCTGAAGCTTGAACCTGGCCTTCTCAGTTCCGAACCACAGCATACCTGCCTCCTGCTCTAATCCCTCTACACCCCCACGCAATCTCGAAATCCGCGGCGGATAGAAATGATCTTACAAGGGGAAACATTGGGTTTGGCGATAGTCGCAGCCTTGCAACTTCTGCAACGCACGCCAAACCCTATGCAAAGAACGGCTCAAACCAAACGGCTATCAGATCTTCGGCTTGACCGCCCTTGCTTGCTCGTCTGCCAGTTTCTGTTTGCGCTCAGCTTCTGCCTTGGCATCGCCAGCAGCCAGCTCATCAAACATCGACTTGGCATCAATGATCGACACAGTGTAGTGAGGCACCATGTCGTCACTTTGCGTCGAAGCGCCAACCGAGATGATTTTGCCGCAGTTTGGGCTGAACGAACGCGGGGCGCTTATCGACACGCCCGGGATATTGCTGCTGCGAGCGCCGCCCTGGCAAGGCGCCACGCCAGAGCCAAACCACTGTTTGCCGTTGCGGTCGTATTGCCAGTTGAAGCCGAGCCCCATCATGTTCGAGGTGCTGGAAGGTTTACCGAACTTTTCCGTCAGGGCTGCCTTGAGCGCGTCGATCTTGATACGCCCGCCTTCATCGAAGCGCTGAACGCGAGCGATGAACCAAACCTTGCCAGACTCGTTCTGCAGCGCTGCAAACTCGTCGGATGGCCCGCCTGCATTGGTGGTGCCAGTCCATGGCATCCGGTCGTCCGTCTTCGCCGTGACGCCAGCTTCCTGGCCGGTAGTCAGCATCAACGAAGAAATTTTGTAGTCGGGATTGGCCTTGGCAATGGCGGCCTTGGCTTCAGCCAACGAGGAACCGATGACCACGCCTGAAATATCGTCTGCGGCCAGGGTTGCCGTGCTTGCGAGGGCGGCAAGAGTGGCGGCGGCTAAGACACTTAACCCCTTCAGATGAGCGTTCTTGCAAGCCTTTTTCAGTACTTGCGCGTCGTTATGTTCGTTTGCAACAACAGCCAATTGCATGAGACCTCTTCCTGAAGTCGATTGAAGGACGCAAAAGGTATCACATTGTTTCCATTTGCAAAGCGCGAGAGCTCTGCTGCCAAATCGCCTCGTGGATCTCTGCGCTTCCGGCAGAACAGCATCATCGCCTCGGCCGCTCCAGATGCGGCCCAAGCGTCGAGCGGGGCCAATCTTACTCAGCTTTGGACTCTAGGCATCCGCTGAGCATTGCAGCGCCGAACAAGGCCAGCAGGGAGAGTGCGAGGGAGCGAATCATGGCGTGAACCCCTCGTCTTGGCTTTCATCAGGCGGAGTGATGTTCCAGAAGTTCTCGCTCGCTTCCTGTTGTTCCTTGGCCTTCTTCTCTGCTTCGGATTCCCAGCAACCGCTAAGCGACAGCGCAGTGAGGGCTACAAGCATTGCTCCAATGACGGTGCGTTTCATGAGGTTCCTTCCTGTGAAATGGCCGGGCGTTATACCAAAGATCCACATCCATCGCAAAACCTCACACCGCGTGCTGCCCGTCAGCTCTTCCCCTCTTGAACGATGAGCCTGACTCAATTCATTGCGCACGGTTGCGCTATTCGCTTCGTTTTCGAATATACGAACGCATCGTCCTGCGTTGAATCCAACTGATAATAATGACTTGCAGTGCAATGCAGAGAACTATGAATACACCCCTGGCCGCTTTGCTCCATGGGAGCTCAAAGGACAGGGCGATCCATAGAAACATCAAGCTTCCTTGAAAAAACAGGCTCATCATTGAAGCTACAAAGAAATTAAACCGGGACCAGCTCTTTGGGACGAACTCCAACGGGCCCATGCAAAAGAGAACGATGCCGAAGGGCATACTAAACACGACCAGGAGCGTACCCAGGTCTACGTACCGGAGCAAAACGCACCATACGGCGAACCCTACCAAAGCAACTGTGCGCCAACGATTAGTCATCAGTGGCGAAAGAAGCACCTTCACTCTTTTCCGCCACCCCATCATCACTCTCCTTGTTTGGTGGTGACGAAGAAAAGGCCACCCATAAAAAAAATCCAGCCACCGTTAAGTGACTGGATTTTTTAGGGATTTTTGGTCGGGACGGAGTGATTCGAACACTCGACCCCTTGCACCCCATGCGTTTATTTAGTGTATTTTCATGGAGTGATCTGGACTGCCACGGAAAGCATACAAGCTAGCAAATACGCGGCATACAGACTATATTACGTTCTATCTCTGTCCATCAGCATCCACCTATAGCCGGTCGATCCGGTGGGGCAAAAGTGGGGCAAAATTCCAAGGTGATCGACCTTGGCTAGGGGTAGACATTGGCAAAGATCACAGTGAAGCAACTCGAAGCACTCACACCCGCCGATGATGGCAAAACGCTCCGTGAAGAGGGTGGCCTGACCGCCAAAGTTCGTGCAGGTGTGCGCGGCGTTACAGCGCTGTTCCGCTACGAGTTCAAAATGGGCGGAGCCAAACGCGATCAGCGCCTAGGTAGCTGGCCCAAAAAATCGCTAGCGCAGATTCGTGCTGAGCGAGACGAAGTGAGAGCAAGCGTTACTAAAGGTATAGAACCCGCCATTGCCCGAAAGGCAGCTAAGATCGAGGCTCAAGCTGCGGTCGCCGCAACCATTGCTGAAGCCGAACGTCAGGCTGCAGAAAACAAGACGGTCACCGACCTTTTTGAAGAGTGGATGCGCGACGGGGTATCTCGCCAGGACGGCAACGCAGAACTGCGCCGCAGCTTTTCCAAAGACGTGCTACCAGCTATTGGCGATAAACCACTGCGAACCATAACTGAAAAAGATCTGCTCGCCCTCCTGCGCTCGATTAAAGCCCGCGGTCTAAACCGTACCGTCGTTATTCGCAGCAAGGACATAGGTCAGATGCTGAGATGGGCCGAGAAACGCAAGCCGTGGCGCACCCTGATGGTAGACGGTAATCCCGCCGACCTGATTGACGTCAATAAGCTACTTGATCATGACTATCAGGAGCAGCGCGATCGTCTTCTATCCACTGACGAAATCCAAGAGCTGCAACAAATTTTCACTCGCTTGGTGTGTGAGTATGATGCCTTGCCCGCCGGTAAGAAATACTCCGGCATCCGACCTGTGAATTCTCGCGTGCAATGCGCAGTCTGGATCTGCCTTAGCACGCTCTGTCGCATTGGAGAGCTCCTAAAATCCGAATGGCGACATGTCGATCTCGAGAACGGCACCTGGTTCATTCCAGCAGAAGCCACCAAAGGTCATAAAGGTAAACGGCAGGATCACCATGTATTCCTATCATCATTCGCGCTGAACCAGTTCAAACGTCTTAGAGAAGAAACAGGCCACACCCAGTTCTGCTTTCCCAGCAAAGACGAAAGCAGTCATGTGGATACCAAAACAGTCAGCAAGCTGATCGGAGACCGGCAATGCTGCTTCAAGAATCGCAGCAAGCCTTTATCTGGTCGGCATCACGACGACTCACTGGTACTAAGCCAAGGTAACAAGGGCGAATGGACTCCGCATGACTTGCGTCGTACAGGAGCGACCATGATGCAGGAGCTCGGTGTGACATTAGAAATCATTGATCGTTGCCAGAATCACCTGCTGGGAGGCTCAAAGGTACGCCGGCATTATCTGCATTATGACTATGCCAAGGAGAAAAATGAGGCATGGAGCATACTAGGGGATCGCCTTGAAACAATCCTTCGAGCTCCAACGGCTGAAATCTAATGAGAAACTAATCGGAGCGGGAAACGAGACTCGCATCGGGCCTGCGAGCTTTTGAAATCTAAGGGTTTACAGCTATCCCTGAAACAGACATGGCCTTGATTCTGGACTCATTCTTCAAGGCTTGCAATCCCTTGAGTTGTGAACGAACGGCGCGTCTCGTCGGCCTTTTGAAGATCGACACAACGTCGCAGAAATCATATTAACCAATGATCAGATTCCGCAGAATCCTGATCTGCGGCCAACGCAGCCATTCGCGACCAATCGGTTGGCGAATAGCTCTGCCTTGTTGGCAATGCCGTTCGAGTGCTCAGCTAACACTCTTACTTTTGAGACAGCTAACGCTAAGCACCTGATTTATAAATGAATAAATTTTGGCACCCGTATTGCTGCAAGGTGAATTACCATTTCTCCCCAAGGTGCCTTGCCATGGAAATACCCCGCCCTATTTCTGCAAATCTGGAGTCCCAGCAAGCGTGGTGGCAGTACGATATCGAGACTGCGAGAGGTCAGCCCTCCCCCGCGTTCAAGGGAGGGGCTAGGTATGACGTCGTAGTCATCGGCGGTGGCTTCACCGGCCTTTGGACAGCGTTGACCCTCAAGCAGCGCAGGCCGCAGTTGCAGGTCGCGGTTCTTGAAGCCTTCCGCACTGGAGATGGCGCAAGCACCCGCAATGGCGGAATCGTTCACGGGTACTGGCAGTCGCTAGCGTCCAACATCAAGACGCTGGGCGTAGATGCCGCCCTTGACCTCGCTCATCTCGGAAGCCGGGCGCAGGATGCGTTTCGGGCTTACGCCAGCGCTTGCGATAACGATGTCGAATGGCGGGAAGCCGGCAACCTGCGCGTCTCGACCTGCCCCGCCCAGGAGCGGCAGCTCGATGAGTTCCACCAGCAATGCCAAGGCTTGGGCGTCGAGCGCTACATCCAGGCGCTGGCGCCCGAACAAGTCAGCGAGATCATCGGCAGCCGCACCTTCGGCAAGGGGCTGTTCTTTCCGGAAGCCGGCAATGTCCACCCGGGAAAGTTCAACCGCTTTCTCGACAAGTTGCAACCGGTCATCGCAGCGGTCACCCGCTCGGTGAACGACACACGGGCGACCGCAGACAAGGCCGCGTCCGTAGCGGCCTCGGGGCTGTCTGGCATGCAACAGCAGTTCAGGGAGATCGACTTGGTCGCGACAGCCTCCCAGGAAATGACCGCCACGTCTCATGAAGTGGCCCAAAGTGCCGCCCTGGCCGCCAACGCGGTGGCGGATGTGGACTCCGCAACCCAGGAGGGACTGCGGGTCATCAGCCATACCAATGACGTGATCGTCCAGCTCGCCCGGCACCTCGACCAGGCGCAGCAGGATGTGTCGGGTCTAGCAAGCAGCAGCGATGAAATCGGCGGGGTACTGGAGGTCATTCGCTCGATCGCCGAGCAGACCAACCTGCTGGCCCTCAACGCGGCGATCGAGGCAGCGCGAGCAGGAGAGTCCGGCCGGGGCTTTGCCGTGGTAGCCGACGAGGTCCGTCATCTCGCCCAGCGCACCCAGGACTCGGTCAGCGAGATCCGTGTCGTCATCGAACAGTTGCAAGCCGGCACCCACCTGGTGGTGAAGGCCATGCAGCGTAGCCATGCCCAGGCCACCAGCAGTGTCGAGGAGGTACGACGGGCGAGTAAAGTGCTGGATGATAACAACACCGCGGTGGCCGTCATCAACGACATGAATCTGCAGATCGCCAGCGCCGCCGAGGAACAGAGCGCCGTATCCGAGGAAGTGAGCAAGACAGTCATCGCCATCAGGGACGTGACGAAGGAGCTGGCGAACCATTCGGAACATGCTGCGACCATCAGTAGCAGCCTCAATGGACTTGCCAATGATCAGCAGCGCCTGATGTCTGGCTTCAGGACTTGACGATGACCGCGATGACACTACGGCAGGGATCCTGCCACCTGCTGCACGTCGCTATTTCAGGTCGGGGCATAAAGACGGAAACGCCGAGTATTGTGCTTGAAAGACGCGCATCCGTGGACTAATGGCCAGGTCGAGCGCATCTACCGGACGATAAAAGAAGCGACAATCGAGGCGCTCCACTACCGCAGTATCGAGGCCCTAAAGGCGCATGTGCTGGCTTTCGTAACGGCCTACAACTTTGCCAGGCACCTGAAGACTTTGCGCTGGTGCACGCTATTCAAGGTCATCTGTGAGGTCTGGACTCAACATCCAGATCGCTTCACTATTAACCCGCACCACCTCATTCCGAGACCAAACACCTAGGGCGGTGAGGCTGCCGGTGTTTTTTCGAAAATGAACAGGCTTGGATAAAGGCAGACTTTATCTACTTTGCTGTCGGGGCTCATGATGGCGCGCTGGCTCCAGAAATGAAACGGGAGCGCAGCATCGGTGTTCAGTTAGGCGCTCACTATATGTTTTTATGGGGGTGGACAGATATAAATTTACATGTTGTACGAAACTCGCCTAAAGCTGAGCCAGCTTGCAATCACCCTAGAATTAAAAGCCCAGATCAATCTCCCTGGGTCATTAATGAGAAATCTGCGCACTTACTCCACTCAGAGCACCCACATTCAAAAAAATGGGTAACCTTGATAGACTAAGACTGTAAATCCTGCGCCAACTATCCGAGACAACACGAGGAATCCCTACTCAAGAAACTTGAAGAAAGGTGAAACTATCAAAAGCACACCATAGGCAAAGACATAGCAGGCTGCCTTTCCACGCAAGTGACTCAAACCATCAATTTTATAAACCAAATAACACGGCACCAAGCACGTTGCAACTCCAAAAATTGGGCCCACCACTTGAATAAGTAACAGAGTGGAGAAACCACCTAGCAACCACCCCCAAAGAAACGCAACTATCGTAACCGACAATGCAATTGCAAGCCTCCTTGTATCATTGGCACCCAGATTAAACCTTCGAGAAAGCAAATTAAGCACAATACCTTTGAGCGCTTCATGAAAGCCCAAATAAATCCCAAAAAAAGCGCTTACAATGGCAAATACATTAAGCATAACCGACATGACCTGTATGCCAGCGCCAGGCATTACCTTGGCAGCAATAGCCAAGGCAGAGATATTTTGCTTTAAAGCTATTTCCGCTTCATTTTTGCTAACAGAAAAAGAAAATGAGAGCGCAAAGAACAGAACTGCCACCACCAATATAACGTATGCAATCCTATTGACCCTAATACTTCTATAAGCAGCAACACACCAGTCGCGCTCTATACTTTTAAAAGCAACGTTCATGGGACTCAGTATTTGCACAAATATAATTGACGACAGTGCAAATGGCAGCGTCAGTAACACATCACGAAAAAATATACCCACTTCGGGAAAAGCTACAACATTCGAAAAATCCCAGTGCGGGATCATAATCAGTGCCAAGACGACTACGATACCAAACTTAATCATAATCATTGGACCTGCCACTTTGAAAATCAGGCGTTCCCCTTGCGATGATATGGCAACCAACACAGTCATCACGACCAGCCCATACCACCATTCATTTACTAATGAACGATCAATCAGCCCAAAAGTTTGCAAATAAGATGCACTATCGTGGGCAACTGTGCTCGCATACGTGACTATGCCGCTCAGCAGCATGATAAAATACACACATCCTAGCGCCACCCCCCAATTTTTACCTAAGTAGTAACTAACGGCACCAGTGTAATCACCGCCACCCTCTGAATTAATTAAAGTCCGAAGAAGAAGACTCTGTAAATGATAAACAGCAGGATACGATAGGATTACAGCAACAAGAAACACCCATAACCCCTTAAGCCCCAGTTGCACGGGCATAAATACAATTCCCGACCCTATAGCCATACCGATGCAAAGCACGAGCCAACCAAAATCATAGGATGTAAAAGGTGGCTTCTCTAGCAGTTTTTCTTCACGATAATTAACGACAGACAACATAAAAAACCCTATACCATCTATGATTGTAATTATACTATTAACTGGTATCACCAAAGCATCATCTGCCTTCGAACAACACCATGCACCTTTTAACGACTTAACATGTTCCGCACAAGGAAACAAATCCACCCTTGCAAGTTCATATTAGTCAAGACAGAGCATTTCGAGAGCCAGCTAAACTATATAATTTCGCAAAATCAACTGCATCCCGAGGACATGATCCGCAGGATGCTAGGAACGGCTAATGATTACTGCCATAGTAATGCTTCACGCTGACAGTAGCTTTCCCTCACGAAGAACGTCATCGCCTGCAATATAAGCTAAGTCCATCCCCGGCATCGCATAACGGCGGTTTTGTCGGGCAAAAAGCACGCCCGTGACGCTAGCGTTGTAGCGTTGGCTTTTTCCAGTTACCGGGTCGACGACGTCAACAACAGGATCGCCTGGTAGGAGAAGCTGTCCACACTCAGCGAGATAAACGATTATCCCTGCCGCATCAGCGAAGAGAACCTCGGTTCCACCAAGCGGGGTCGCTTCATGCAGAAGCTTGGGGAGATGAATGTTATGCTGGCCAGCGATAACCCCCTGAAGGCGCAGATACTCCACGATGCGGGTAGCATCTTCCTGTGCCTGATGATGACTGACCTCCAACTGCCCCCGCAGCTCGATACAGATGCTGATGGTTGGGAGAGGAAGACTTACTTCCGGAAGAAGCTCTTGAAGCTTTACCCAAAATGATGAACATACTTCATCAAAGGGCGTATTACCTTGCTCAGCAGCGTAAAGCGTAGCGTGTGAGCCCATTAGGGCCGCAAGTGGCATGACCTCGTCGAGTGATAAAGGGTGAGCATAGAGGTGGAGAACTGACTCACAATCACAGTGCAGATCCAAGACGATATCGGCATCGCATGCCAATCTCAGCAGCAGGACACGCAGGGAGTCAGATTGCTTCTGGCAGCTAAGCTTAGTCAAATGCTGTCGGAGCGCAGCTCTGACCAATTCGATATTAGCTTTGGCATCGCTACTGAACTGGTCTTTCAGTTGTGACGCGATGACAAGCGCTAGGTCAGGGAAGCGGCGATTGAAATTCTCACCGCTTGCAAGATCAAATCGCCCCATTTGATACGACAGAATTGTCTGATCAAGACCGATCGGATTAGCTACTGGCACAACAACAACTTCACCAAGCAGGGTGCCCAGCGACTCTTCGACTGACAGCATATCACGCAGATAATGGCAGACCAGCATACCTGGGAGTTCGCTGGCGTGTAAGCCGGCCTGTACATAGACCTTCCGCCCACCAGCAACCCCAAAATGAAAGCTATGGACGACCCGCGAGGTTCCAATAGATCCGTCACCCAGCAAATGTTTTTGTTCAATCATATTGAAACTCCGATTTGCGGCATCAGGGGATGCCGCAAATCAATGGCAGTTAAGAAAATTGAAGCTTTTTGACCCGGCGATTGTTTAACGCCATATATATTATGCCGAGTCCCAACCATACAGCACCCATCTTAAGTGAGTGTGCACTGAGACTCATCCACACATACCCAATAACCATCAGCCCCATCAGTGGAATCAGGCCGTCCTTAATCCAACGGTGCGATGGAGTTTTGACCATGAACTGATTCAACACACACAGGTGTAGGACGAAGAAAGCTGACAGAGCGCCAAAGTTAACGAGGGACGTCAACGAGTCAACGTGAGCCATGAACAACACACTCACTACCAGTGATACGGCGGCGACGAACAGCGTGCTTACGAACGGCGTCTGATATGAAGGGTGCAGTTTGGAGAGCACCTTCGGAAGTTGGCCATCCCTTGCCATGCTCAGGAGGATGCGAGAAATGGCTGTTTGAGCCACCAATGCGCACGAGAAGCCCCAGGAGACCGCCGTGGCTACTGCACACGCTACCTTCAACGGCGTCCCTCCCACCGCATAAGCGATGGTGTAGAAAGCGTTATCTTTATCCTGAGCCAGCGCGCCAAAGTCTGGCCAGGCCATCCCTGCCACCCAGGTTTGCAGGATAAAGAGCCCACCCATGATAAAAAGAACCGTGATGGTTGCTTTACCCACGTCGCTTGCCTTCCCAGAGTTTTCCTCCGCAAGCGTGCTGATGGCGTCGAAGCCCAGGAAGCTCAATGCAGCAATCGAGACTGCGCTCATGATCAGCCCAGGGCTAAAGGTCTCCGGGTTGTAGAGAGGCGCAATACTGGGCTCTCCGAGGTATCCACCAAACACCATGTAGAGACCAAGCGTAACAAACCAGACCAAGACACCCATCAGGCAGATGGCAAAGAAATCGTTCGTCTTAGCGGTGATATGGATTCCTCGCACGTTGACCGCAGTATTGAAAACAATAAATGCGACCAGCCATATCCATTTAGACAGCCCCGTAACAGCCTCTAGAGCTAATGCCGAGACAATATAGCAAAGAGCAGGCAGCAGAATATAATCCAGCAGCACCAACCAGCCAACCAAGAAACCTACTCTAGGCCCCAGCGAGTGACTAGCGTAGGCATAGATCGAACCTGCTTTTGGGCAGGTCGATGACATTCGTGCGTAACTGAGTGCCGTAAAAATCATGGCAATCATTCCTACCAGGTAGGCCATTGTGGCCATCCCTTTTGATTCAGTCACGATGTAACCATAAATACCCATCGGCGCAATGGGTATCATGAAGATCATTCCATAGATCACCATATGGCGCACGGTCAATGTACGCTTGAGCTCAACGTCGTTACCAGAATGCATGTCTTTTCTCCTAGACTCAGAAGAACGGCTTAAGCCGCCTTCTGAAACGGCTTTTAATTAGTAGACAGCAGAATAGGAATCTCGGATTTCGTTGTCTTTCTTATCGCGCATCAGCGTGATCTCGCTCTGTTTGATTGCTCGATAGCAGTCAAAGAGCATTTCTCCCATACTGGATCTCATCACTTCATCGTTACCCAGTGCCTCTAGGGCCTGGCTGAGGGACGAAGGCAATGGATGCATCCCATATTTATGGTGTTGATCCTCAGGAATGGACGAAGGGTTCACGGCAACTAGATCCGGCATGGCCAGTTTCTTGTTGATGCCGTCTATACCTGCCGCCAAGATGGCGCCCAACGTAAGGTGGGGAGATGCCAGAGCGTCGGCGGCACGGTACTCAATGTTCGCTTGCTTCGCTGCATCGCAGCCATCCAGGTGGGTAATCGGCGCAATCCGAATCGAAGCCTCTCGATTCTGTTGACCGATACAAGCATAAGCCGCGCTCCAACTATCAGGACGCAAGCGCTGGTAGGACACGACGCTAGGTGCAGTCAAAGCAGTGAGAGCCGCCATATGCTCAAGAATACCAGCGGTGAACTGGCTCGCGAGGTCAGACAATTGACCTGGTCGATTAGGATCGTAGGTCAGTGGCTCCCCCGCCATGCTCCACAGCGAAACGTGGACATGTACGCCATTCGTCCCAGGATTCAGAGAAAGAATGGGCGAGAAGGACACGGAGCGCCCTTGACGACGGCAAATTTCGCGAACGATCTCGCGCACGTTCACTGCGCGATCGGCAGCTTGCAATGCTTCGGTCGGGCTGCAGGTCACCTCATACTGCCGAGCTGCATATTCAGGGATACACATCTCGGGATCTACTTTTCCTTCAATCAGCGCCTCGGTGATGGCATTGCAGAGCTTCTCCTCCGACCGCGCTGCTTGCAGCGAGAAACACGCAGCAGGCGTGGCGACATCGGTTAGCATGAATTCGTGCTCAAACGACGCGATTGCTTTGATACCGAGCAGTTCCAGCTTTTTAAGCTGCCGCTTCAAAAACTGCCTAGGACATGCTTCCCAAGGTGAACCGTCCATGTTCAAAAAATCTGCATGAAAATAACGAAGCGGACTGACCGATTCACTACCGGACACGCTTACCTCAGAAGAGGCATCGGGCAGCATGATCAGGTCGCCTAGCGCGCCCCATTCGTTTTCCACAATCTGACCGAATGGGTTCAACGCCAAATTCGCCGGCGTCCAGCAGAGCCCTTTTTTAAGGTTAGGGTCCAATCGATGCTCAGGAAACGATCTAGCTCGGGTAATGCCGCAGTAGTCGTGACTGATAAAATGGGCAAGGTTGCTGCTTATATTCTTGTTTTGCATCGTCTTTTCACTCTTCGAATCGCGCTTGGCCTGGCGTCAGCCGACCGGCCAATCACGTGAAAAAAAGCCACTTGGTTTGACGGATTTCCTTGCTAGCCCAAAGGGTTCGACCGCATCGACATCGTAATTTCCATTTCACGATTACGACTCTGTCGATTCTCTGAAACTAGTGTTACAGTATCAGCGGTCTCGGTTCTCCGCAACAGGCAGATCGGTCAGCCGTCGAATGGCCATCGTGTCGAGGGTGAACAGGGATGACATGGCGTATTCAGGCGGCGCGAGTGTTAGCTCGCGAGGGAATCGATCGCCGAGACGCTTTGAAAAATGCTCAAGAAACGCACATCCACAACAAGAGGAAGAATGATGAAAGGTACCTACCCGGAAGGTCTGTCACGCAGCACGCTGGTCGATCCCAAGCGCACCGCTCTGTTGGTTGTCGATGTCCAGAACGCTGAGGTTTCGCCGTACATCCAGGAAAACCAACCGGATTACTACCGGCAGGTGACCCAGCACGTCGTACCCCAAATCAGAAAGCTGATTGACGCCGCCCGGGCGGCGGGGAGCGAGGTTGTGTACACCGTGATCGAAAGCCTCACTAGCGATGGTCGCGACAGATCGCTTGACCACAAACTCTCCGGGCTTTTCGTGGCTAAAGGGTCTTGGGAGGGCAAGGTCGTTGAAGCTATTGCACCAGAAGCGGATGACATCCTTCTCCCCAAAACCTCGTCCGGAGTCTTCAACTCTACGAATCTGGATTACGTGCTGCGTAACTTGGGTGTTGAGGCCGTTGTCGTAGCAGGAGTGTTGACCGATCAATGCATCGACATGGCTGTCAGAGACGGGGCGGATAAGGGCTATTTCATGATCTGTGTATCTGACGCTTGCGCAAGCTATACCACTGCTCGACACGAGCAGGCGTTGTCCGCGTTTGGCGGATATTGCCGGGTCTCGACCACACAAGAAATCGTTACAGAACTGGGAAGATAAACGGGCGCGACGAGCTAAAGGCTGCCCTATCCCGATAGAGGTGATAGGGCAAATCTCAAGGTCGCAGATTATGGGAATGCTCTATCCGAACACTGCCCACTTTTCGCTCCCTCCTCAAAATATGCTAGCTTGCCGTTGCCATACGCCAACCGTCGATTTCGTGCTACGCATCACTCACTAGGCCAACCATGACCTCCCCCAAGACCATTCGACAGCTGATTCAAGCCAATAAATCCAGCTTCACTCCGAGTGAACGCAAGCTTGTCAAACTCTTGACCGGGGCCAAACCCATACTGGCCCTGGGTACCATTCATGAGTTGGCAAATCATGCACATGTCAGCGCACCAACGGTTTTGCGTTTTGCCGTAAAGCTGGGCTATTCGGGATTTCCTGAGTTTCAAAAAGCATGGCTTAACGAGCTCGAACTGAAGCTAAGCTCGCCCCTTACAATGATCAATCAGCCTCATGAAGATGAAGCACATACGTTCTCAAAGGGTTTAGGCTCGATGGTTGAAGACGCTATTGCGGAGCTGTCAGCGGGATTTGATCTTGTAAAGCTGCTGTCGGACAGTAGACAACGCGTATATGTCCGTGGAGGAAGATTCAGTCAAACCTTGGCTGAATACCTATACGCCCACTTAAAAGAAATGCGCGGCAACACTGAAATTTTAGGCAGGATACCTGCGCACGACCTCGATACCATAGTTGACATTGGAAAGAAAGATATTCTAATCGCCTTTGACTACCGTCGCTACCAAGAAGACACCGTACGACTAGCCAGATTGGCAGCGGAGCAAGGCGCTCAAATTGTACTATTCACCGATAAATGGCTATCCCCGATATCGGAGCTGACCAATAATGTAGTTATCTCAGATATTTCTTCAGGGTCGGCATACGACAGCTTAGTTCCCGCCATGGCACAACTGGAGTATCTTTCGATGCTTCTGCTTAAGGAGCTCGGCGAAACCGCCTCAACCCGACTCAAGAGGCTTGAGGTTATTCGATCATACGGTCGAGATTGACATTTATTTTAAAAGCCCAGGCTCGCTATCGTCTGGGCCCCCTACACTAGATTTTAAAGCCCCGAGCTAGCTGCTGTAGTTCCGACACTTGCATATCCATCTGATTACAAGCCGCTAGGGTGCGTTGCAAGATTCTAGCCGCGCCCTGATTAAGCTCGTTCTTTTGAGCGATGTCTTAACTTATTGTATCAATCACCGCCGTCTGCTCCTCGGTTGCAGCAGCGATGGAATGATTCATTGCATCCATAGATTCGGTTTTGGCTGCGACGCTAGCAAGATCCTTGCCCTAGCACACCTCCTGTAAACGCCAATCAGTAAAATTCTTGAATATGGGGTAAATCTCGGCAGGTGGCTTTTCTACCAAACCTGAATCAGGGTGCATCAAAATATCTGCTCGACCGCTTACCAAAAAAGCATGGCCCATGCCCTTCAAATCGAGACAATTAAGAATTGTGACTGTATGTCCAATATAGAGGTCACCCCTGACCACATCTAGGGTTCGATTATTCGCCCTAAAGGCAGTGGCGACTATAATGGTCAATCCATTGGTATTAGATTCGACATAGGGCGCTGTTAGAACAGTTGGACTACTAACACTGGCAAGCTTGTACCACGGACGCTGCCGTGGGACGTAGCCATCTAGCATGGGCTCATCAGGGATCTGCGTAAACTGCCCTTGGTCAGAACCATAATATATATCTAAAATTAGACGTGAGGATCCTATTATTTAAGAGCCCTGTGAGGTAGCCTGGACGGGAGCCGGCCGATTGTGCAAGGTGCTCTACCAGGGAGCATGCGCCCTCCCATCCAACTGTAAATATTGCTTGTCGCCAAAGCACCGACATCATCCAAATTTTTTTCTACATCGCTGGAAATCCAATCTCGCTGCTGATGATATACCAACACACCAAATGTTCCAAATGATAGAACCAGCACGATGCTAGCAACAGCCAGTATCTTGCTAATGAAACCAAACCTCAGCGTTTCTCAACCCCTAGTCTCCGCAAGGAAAGGGGTATTAGTGTTCATGACACTGATCAAATTTACTCGGCGAAACGGGCATTATACGATCAAAAACAGCGTTATCTACACGAATAACGCAGAAAAACTGAACGAGCGTTTTTTACATTATACGACTAGGGTAGCCACATGGTGGGATTTTAAACGCAGTGATTAGTGCCCTGCTACTTTCCACTCTCACATAAAATCGCGACCCCAGTTTTACCCATTTTCATCATAAAAATTAGGCAATATCTCTGACCAATCACACTTATAATTTCTCGAGTATTTTTTCTGCGCCCTACATATCGCAGCTTTAAAATATCAACCCCACAAAGCAGGGTGAGCTTTCCGCTCGCTTTTCAATTCAATACAAGCAAGGAATTCGCCAAATGGCCATCACGCGACTACACGCGAACAAGCGTTTGAGCAATACAGTAGTTCACAATGGGGTAGTCTATCTTGCTGGACAGTTGGCCAACCAACACAGTGCCGACATCAAGATCCAGACTCGCGAAACGCTGCACAATATTGATACACTACTCAAGGAAGTAGGCAGCGATAAAACGCGTATCCTTTCGGCCACCATCTATCTCGCCGATATCGATGCAGATTTTGATGAAATGAATGAAATATGGGAAGACTGGGTGGCCGCTGGCCATGAACCAGCACGCGCTTGCGTCCAGGCTGCGATGTTCAAGCCTAGCTTACTGGTCGAAATTTCGATTGTAGCTGCAGTAGACTGAAAGCGTATCAGCTAGTAAGCGCTTTCGCTGGGCGGTATTCACACACCGCCCTCAGGGACTTTCAAAGGCTTTCTTCGATAGGGATAGTAAATCCGGCTTTGACCCTATCCATAACCACCATGGTTTTGAAGCTTTTGATATCGCAATTTTCGTAAAAGAAGCGCCTTGTGAAATTTTCGTAGTCTTCCATATTCTTACAAGTCACTACGATCACAAAGTCGGCATCCCCAGTCACGTAGAACCCGCTCATTACCTCAGGCGTGTTACGTATAGCATGCTTGAACTTGTCGATGATATCTGTCCGCTCTCGTTCAAGGGTAACCAAGACGAGCATCGTTACGTGGCGTCCCACTGCTTTCGGGGAAACAATGGAAACATCACCCTCGATCACCCCCTCAGCCCTCAGGCGCTTAAGCCTACGCTGGCAGGCAGTCGGTGATAGTCCAGCTAACTCACCAATCTCATCAGATGTCAGCCGATTGTTTACTTGAACAGCGCTTAAAATTCTTACATCAATTCTGTCAAGTTCAATCATAAGACACACTCCTAGCCGTTTATCAGGTTTGCGCCTGAGACGCAGATCACCCTATCCCACCACATATAAACCCAGTCGAAGTCGCTGTCAACCACAAGATTGCACTTCCCACCACTTATTCGGCTATTTAAGCAATTAAAGATAATTTAGGCAATGCGAGCACAAGCTGCGTGAACCGCCAATCCATTTACTTATATTTTTATCTGGACTGAGCACATCGGAATTCACTGAATGATAACGCACAAAAAAGCGCATTGAGAAAGATGACCAGACCCAACTCAATGCGCAAAACACCCAACGACAGGTATCAGAAAATCAGCTAGTGATATTAATTTGTACCAGCATCAAGACCATAATCTGCATCCTGAAATTTTAGCTTGGCGATGGATGAGCGGCGATACTTCACAGGGTAGACAATTGTCAGCCAGCCAAACCATAAAGCCATAAAGTAAAGCGCCGATAACGTATCAGGTTCCAGGGCCAACAACGCGACGGTGAAGACAAAGGAGGCCAGAGAGAAGTAGCTGAGCGGAATACGCAATGGCATCTTGAAGATAGAAGCAGCGTGCAACTCAGGTTTTCTCTTGCGATAAACCAGGTAAGCAATCAGCACCAGCGACCAGATAAAGATGAGCAATACCGGAGCGACCGTACTTACGATGGTGAATACCGTCATTACGCTAGGAATGAAGATAAGCATCGCCGTACCTCCAGAGATGCAAAGGCACGAGAACAGCAAGCTCGACCCAGGCACTCGTCTACGTGTAACTTCTTTGAAGGCAGTGGGAGCCTGGTTTACATCAGCAAGCCCAAACAGCGTCCGACTCGTACAGAAAATGCCGCTGTTGGCAGCGGAGATTGCGGAGGTGGTCACTACAAGGTTGATCAGGCCCGCAGCGACAGGCAATCCGGTCAGCATGAACAGCTGAACGAAAGGACTTTTGTCTGCGCTGACGGCATACCAAGATGACACGCTGATGATGCAGATCAGGGAGAGCATATAGAACACCATTACCCGAATTGGCACCGCATTGATAGCCTTGGGGAGGATTTTATGTGGATCCTTCGCTTCGGCGGCAGTTGCGCCAATCATTTCAACTCCTGCGAATGAAAGGATTGCATTCTGGAATGCCTGCGAAGAAACCGCTTACGCCGAACGGAAGGAAAACCTCTCGGTCTATCAAATGGCTGAAAGAGGCTGTGACTCCAGTCTGAGATACGAACGAGGTAGCGATAAGCACCAGGCCCACGACGATCAGGCTGACCACTGCCATGACTTTCACCAGCTAGAACCAAAACTCTAACCCACCAAACCACCTTAAAGTCAGAAAATTGAGCGATAGCAACAGACCAAGAATCACAAGTACTGGGCCCCACGCTGGAAGTTCCGGGAACCAATACTAAAAATAGCCACCAATGACAACAGAATCCGCAGTCACGGCGACGATCCAGGTTAGCCAATACGACCAACCAATGAAAAATCCTGCCCACGGCCCAAGGTAGTCAGAGCAAAAATCACCGAACGTTTTGTATTCGAGATTTTAGAGCAGAAGCTCTCCCATTGCTCTCATCATAAAGAACAAAACAATCCCGATGAGCATGTACGTGAAAATGATGGAGGTACCAGAGACACTGATGGCCTTGCCGGCGCCCATGAACAGACCCGATCCGATTGCACCACCCAACGCAATGAATTGAATGTGACGATTCGAGAGTCCTCGATGCAATCCTTGCACTTCTTCAGAGCCAGATTCCTTCTGCGCTCCGGTTTTGGCAACTTCAACCATTGTCACACCTATCAACGATTTTTAATTTTATAACTTTTGTAATAAATCGGTTGAATCATCAGCATCAGCCCAACGACTTTTAGCTGAGACCAAACTTTAATTGGTAGCCATTAAAAAACGGGCCTGTTTGGAGCCGGCCCGTTCTTCACTGCTAAACAATGTTTAGCGTAGAGCACCTTCAGCGGTGAGCTCGTTGATAACCTTGTTAACAGCTTTGCTGGCGATATCAACGATCTTATCGATATCATTATTGGTTGCGACCAGCGGAGGCGCGAAGCCCAAGATCTCACCATGCGGCATCGCGCGCGCGATCAAATTAAGGTCGCGGGCAGCTTTGGAAATGCGAGCACCAACCTTCAGAGCTGGGTCAAGGCGGGTTTTGGTGGCTGGGTCAGCTACGAACTCCAGTGCAGCCATCAGGCCCACACCACGCACCTCGCCAACAATCGGCAGACCCTCGAAGACTTCTTTCAGACTCTTCTGGAAGTACTCACCTACACGCGCGGCATTACCAGGAATATCTTCACCTTCAACGATGTCCAGAACAGCATTCGCCGCTGCGACACCAATCGGGTGACCCGAGTAGGTGTAGCCGTGGGAGAAGGCGCCAACTTTATCTGCGCCCTCTTCCATGACTTTGTAAACCTTCTCGCCCACAATCGACGCCGACAGCGGCGCGTATGCAGAAGTCAGGCCTTTGGCAACGGTGATGAGGTCAGGCTCGATACCGTATTTGTCACAGCCAAACATTGCGCCAGTGCGACCGAAGCCGGTGATAACCTCGTCAGCGATCAGCAGGATGTCGTATTTCTTCAGGATCGGCTGGATTGCTGCCCAGTAACCGGCTGGAGGCGGCGTGATACCGCCAGTACCCAAAACAGGCTCAGCGATGAAGGCGCCGATAGTGTCAGGGCCTTCGCGCAGGATGAGCTCTTCAAGCTCAGCGGCGCGACGTGCAGAAAACTGTTCCTCGCTCTCACCTGGCTCAGCGCCCCAGTAGTAGTGCGGTGCACCGGTGCGCAGGATGCCGCTAACCGGGAGATCCATGTAATCGTGGTAGAAGCTCATGCCAGTCATCGAGCCAGATACGACCGAGCAACCGTGGTAGCCACGATCACGGGTGATGATCTTTTTCTTTTTCGGCAGACCACGCAGGTTGTTGTAGTACCACACCAGCTTCGCCTGTGTTTCGTTGGCGTCGGATCCAGACAGGCCGTAGAAGACCTTGCTCATTTTACCTGGAGCCATCTTCACCAGACGATCAGACAGGCGTGCCAGCTCGTCAGTGGTGTGCGCCGCATAGCTATGATAGTAAGCGAGCTTGTGGGCCTGACGTGAAATGGCTTCAGCTACATCAGTACGACCATAACCGACGTTCATGCAGTAAAGGCCAGCGAAACCATCAATGTACTCACGACCAGTCGAGTCGGTGATGCAAAGACCCTTGCCGGACTCAACGATAGTTGGATCCCCAAGTTTACCAGAAGCAAAATCTTTCAGGTTGGTGAAAGGGTGTAGTACGGAATTGCGATCCTGAGCAGAGATCAGATCATGTTCTTGTTTGTTCATTTTTGACTCCTAGAAATTACAGGCCGCCGAAACAGACGTATTTGATTTCCATGTACTCGGACAATCCATGCTTGGAACCTTCACGGCCCAAACCAGACTGTTTCCATCCCCCAAAAGGAATAGGGGCACCGGTGAACTTTGGCGTATTCAGTGCCACCATGCCATACTCCAAACTATCGGAAAGACGCAGCGCCTTTCGCAAGTCGTTGGTGTACACATACGCCGCTAGACCGTATTCGGTGTTATTTGCGCGGGTCAGGACTTCAGCTTCCGTGTCGAAAGGAAGAATTGCCGCAACCGGACCGAAAGTTTCTTCGTACGCGATAGCCATGTCGTCAGTAACATCGGACAGGACTGTTGGCACAACGAAGTTACCCTGAGTCACAGGGCTGCCAACTACCAAGCGAGCACCCTTAGCCAAGGCGTTGGTGATGTGTTCCTGGCACTTCTGTGCCACGCTTGAACGAGTCATTGGGCCGATATCAACACCCGCCTCGAAACCATGACCGACTCGAAGCTTGGCGGTCGCTTCCCCGAACGCCTTGACGAACTCGTCATACTTGGAGCGCTGTACATAGATGCGGTTAGCACCCAAGCAGTCCTGACCCGAGGTGGCGAACTTAGCGCCAATGCAGCCTTTCACTGCTTCTTCGATGGAAGCGTCATCGAAAACAATGAAAGGAGCGTGACCGCCCAGCTCCAGCGATACCTTCTTGACGGTGTCGCCCGCTTGCTTGAGCAGAATCTTCCCGATTTGGGTCGAGCCAGTGAAGCTGAAGGCTCGTACCTGAGGGTTCTGCAGCAGGCGTGCGGAATGGGTGATCGGATCACCCGTAACTACCTGGAACACACCTGCGGGGATACCTGCTTCCTCTGCTAGCTTGGCCAAAGCCAACGCGGACAGCGGAGTTTCAGGGGCTGGCTTAACGATCATGGAGCAGCCCGCAGCCAACGCGGCAGCTGCTTTGCGGGTAATCATCGCACTCGGAAAGTTCCAAGGCGTGATGGCGCAGGTCACACCAATAGGCTGCAGTTTAGTCAGCAGCTGGCTGTTAGGCAGATGGCTAGGGATTGTCTCCCCGTAGCAACGCTCACCCTCAGCGGCGAACCAATCAATGAAATTGGCGCCATATGCGATTTCACCAACGGAGTCAGCCAGAGGCTTACCCTGTTCTGCAGTCATGATCACAGCCAGGTCTTGAGCATGCTCACGAATCAGAGCAGCCCATTTGCGAAGGATAGCGCCACGCTGAACGGGTAGCAGATCGCGCCATGCAGGGAATGCGGCGCTGGCAGCTTCAACGGCGCGGTCAACCCAGACGATATCGCAATGGCTGACTTCTGCAATTTTCTCGTCAGTACCCGGGTCAGTAACATCCAATCGATTCCCATCATCGATCCACTCCCCATTGATATAGGCACGCGTTTCCAGAAGATCTGGCCGCTTGAGCTGACTCAAAGCATTCTTGGCAAGGTTTTTCATAGCTACCACTTCAGATGTGTTGTTCTGTTTGAATAGCTTATGCATCTTGCGCGCTTAAAAACGTACTTCAAAACCAATTAAGCGCAGCAATACTGCTTTGTTTTTCATAACACGCATAATTACTGCGCATTTTTGGAAAAGCCCGTCGTAGACCGGCTAAATCAATCAGATTTTTCAAATTCCCTCAATTTCCAGCTATCAGGCCTCTGGGGGCGACCGCACATCACCCACTGGTACGGCCCAGCCTCAAGTACCAACCGCAGTGGGCTTCAAGATCGGCATGGTGCTCCAGAGTTTTAACCGTTCCCGCACAGGAACACGCTGCAGCGTGTAATCGGTGTCCGGTCCAAGTACTCCCAATCAGAAAATAGGAAGTCAGTGGCCACGCCCGAGAATTGCTCGACCTCGGGGATCAAGCTCGAACACTGTCCGTCTCAACGAAGAGCTTGACCCAGCGTCAGGCACTCGCCTGCCTGGACCTCGCAGTTTCACCGGGTATCAAGGTCACCACTCAGGAGAGCCTCGCTTTCTCCCGCTTGGCCGAACACTGGCCGCTGTTGCTGAAGCTCGCGGTACATTGCAGCAGCTGTGCAGGCCTGGCGCGCATTAGAGTCGCGAGATCGTCTACAACGCTATCGATGTGTTGCCGGTGGGAGCGCTGCGCTAAGCGCTGGTCATCTGCCTGCGTCAGGAAACTCCCAACCGTAGTCCACGCTCGGGCGATGTGGGTCGCCGTAATCAGCCTTCCCGATCCGGTGAGTATCCATGCACGTCCGCCTGTGGCGTAGGATCGCCAGTCGCTGATGAGCCATTCGGAACATGCTGCGACCATCAACACCAGCCTCAATGGGCCTGCCAATGATCAGCAGCGCCTAATGTCTGGCTTCAGGACTTGACGACTACCGCGATGACACGGCGGTAGGGATCCTGCCGCCTGCTCCACGTCGCGATTTCAGGCTGGGGTATAAAGACGGAAACGCTGAGTAGTGTCCTTCAAAGACGCGCATCCGGATTTCAACCTCGTCGCTACACCGTTTACTTCACGGGCGCTCTCCAGAATCTGCATCGAAGCCTCGTCGACCCGCAGGATATTCGAACTGATCGCTTGCGCCGTTTCAGCCTGCTCATCCGCCGCTGCCGCAATCTGTTCAAGCATATCCCCAACTTGCCGCGACGCGCCGGCAATCAGTTGCAATTGCTCGCCCAGACGAACCACTTCGCCAGCATCGCCCTTGGATTGCTCGCATGCGCTCTGCATGAAGCTGGCCGTCACCCGCACGCCTTCCTGCAACGCTGCCACCGTACTGCCGATCTCGGCGGTCGAGGCCTGGGTCTGCGCCGACAGCTCGCGCACCTGATCGGCTACCACCGCAAAGCCCCGACCGTGCTCCCCCGCCCGGGCCGCCTCGATGCTGGCGTTGAGCGCAAGCAGGTTGGTCTGCTCGGCAATGTTCCTGATCACCGCGACCACCACGTCAATCCGCTGGGTCCGCTCGCGCAGTTGCTCAAGGGCAACCGCCGCTTCGTCCAGGCGTCCAGTCAGTTGCTGCATGCCCTGGGTAGTCTGCAGGCTGCGCAACTGGCCGGCACTGGCCAGGTTGCGCGCTTCGGCGGAATGAACGACCGCCTCGCTACAGGTCTGCGCCACGCTGCGCGCAGTGCTGGCCAGTTCCACGGCAGCAGCGGCGATCAACGCCACCTGCTGACGCTGATTGTCCGCTGCCTGGAGCGAGGCGCCAGCCTGCTCATCCAGCACCGAGACCGTGGCGGTGACGCCATGTGTCTGCTGGATGATCCCATGGATCGTACTCTGCAACTGCTCCTGGGCGGCGTTGAGGCCATGCCCGATAGTGGCCAGTTCGTCTCTGCCGAGCACACTCACTCGGGAACGCAGATCCCCCTCGCTGAGCGAATGCGCCATCCGGGTGATGCCTGCGGTGGTTCGCCGGATCG
The DNA here is from genome assembly GCF_014268815.2 of Pseudomonas urmiensis. Taxonomy (NCBI): domain Bacteria; kingdom Pseudomonadati; phylum Pseudomonadota; class Gammaproteobacteria; order Pseudomonadales; family Pseudomonadaceae; genus Pseudomonas; species Pseudomonas urmiensis. Next base: position 1,555,911 of record NZ_JABWRE020000001.1, on the reverse strand, counting down.
AGACCTGCACACACAGCAATCCGTACAAGGCCAGGAGCGTCATCACGCTGAACAGCGACAGTGCCAGCAATCCACCCTGCCAGGCTCGCGCCTGATAAAGGCTCAAGCGTTGGTCAAGGTAGCGCTGCGTGCTGGCCTGCAAGCTGTTTGCCAGCGTCAGTGCCTGCGCTATCTGATTGCTGACGGCCATCGGCTGCAATGAGGTGATATCACGTCGGAAGAAGTCCTGTTCCAGTTTCCTGACCACACTGGCTATCTGCTCCAGCCCGGCCTGAGTGGCGTGCTGCCAGTCCTCCTCCTGCTCCTGGGCAACGGCGGTGCTGGCTGTGCTGGCTGTGCTCTGCGCCAGCGTGTCGAGCGTCGCCTGGGTGGCGGCGAGTGCGTCACGAAGTTGCGAGCGGGTCAGCAGGTTGAAACCGCCGGAGCCGATCACCCCCTGCCCGGTGCTGCCCACTGCGGTCAACTGGCGGGTGAGATCCGGCACCTGAAAGGTGATGATATCGATCAGTTCCGAGGTGTCCGCCCAAGTATCGCGCCGCAAGCCATGGTCACTGGCGGCGAGTTCGATCAGCTTGCCCGTGGCCTGCAGCGAACGGGTCGCTGCGTTGTGTGCATCGGCCCACCAACTGGCCAGCGCTTGTGGGTCCTGGCGGGCACGCTCCAGCCGCTGGTGCTCGCTGGACAGCGACTCGACTTCGCTGGCCAGCGCCCGCTCCAGTCTCCCGGACGCATCTAATGCCCCTTGGTCCAGCAGCGCCTGCAATTGCTCGCGGCGCTCGTCCTGATCACCTAGCCACACTGTCATGTCGTTCAGCGACGCACCATCACCACGGGCGGCTACATCCGTAGCACGCCAGCGCGCCGCCAGGTTGCGCCCGGACGCCGCCCCGGCCTGCCCGGCACCCAGCGTCGCCAGCAAGGCCACTCCCCGGCGCTCCGCCTCGATGCGGCTCAATTCGCTGCGGTAACCGCTGCACAACACCCACAAGCCGTACCCCAAAGGGATCAGGAACACCAGCATGAGTACCTGGAACTTTCGCGAGAACGAAAACCGTTCCATCGCGGAAATCCCCCACTGCAAAACTTTCATCGGTTTGCTCCGTCTCTTGCGCAGATTTCTGCTTTAATATTGTTATACTAATATATTAGTAGCAATTTCAGTCCTTCCTGACAACTGCCCCGGAGCCTTATCCATGCTAGCCACCGCAGCCATCCACGCCGTCAATATCAATGGCCTCCCCGCCTGGCGCCTGGAACTGGGCGACGCTTTCGCGTTGATCAGCGCTCAGGGCGCGCAGTTGCTCGAATACGGCTTTCACGGCGAACCCGCAGTGATCTGGAACAACCCGCACGCCAGCTTTATCCCAGGCCAGCCAATCCGTGGCGGGGTACCGGTGTGCTGGCCCTGGTTCACCGCGCTGGAAACCAACCCGCAGGCAGTGCGCGACGCCTGGCAATGTGCCGAGCCACCCTTCCACGGCTTGGTCCGGCAAGTCGATTGGCGGCTCGAATGCACCTCACTGGAGCCACAGGCCCTGCGCCTCACCCTGCGATCCCCGGTCGATCACCACGGTCTGACTACCCGCCTCCACTTGAGCCTGGAGCCCCTGGCACTCGAACTGCACCTGGAGATCAGCAACGCGGGCTCCCGGAGCATCGCCATGGCCGCCGCGCTGCACAGCTACTACGCGGTCAGCGATGTCCGCGAAGTCAGCCTTCAGGGCTTCGCCGGTACCCGCTACCAGGACAATCTCAAGGACCGCGTCCTGTGCCAGCAGGTTGATGAACCGCCTATCGCCGGCCTGACCGAACGGGTCTATCAGGGCCTGCCAGATCGCCTGACCCTCGAGGACCCAGCCTGGCAACGGCGCATCGTGATCGAACCCCGTGACAGCCGCTCCGCCGTCCTCTGGAATCCGGGACCGGAACGCGCAGCCAGCCTGGACCAGTTCCACCCCGAGGCCTGGCACGGCATGCTGTGCATCGAAACCACGCGGGTCCAGGAGGACCTGCTGGAGGTTGCCGCTGGCACACAAGGCGGATTCGGCGTGCGGATTTCCCGGGAACCTACGACCCGCACCTGAACAATCGGCACCGCCCAGGGAAACTAGCCCCTCAACGAATGCCTGCATTTTCGCTAATATACGAGTACATCTTTCCAGCCCCTCCGCGGAGTCCTCTCATTGAATGCCCCCGTTTTCCATCCCGAGTTGCTCGACCACCGCCTGCCCAAGACAGCCCAGGTCTACGAGTTGCTGCGCTCGGCGATCATTTCCCTGCGCCTGCAACCGGGGGACGTGATCAGCGAAAAGGAGCTGTGCGCGCAACTGGACATCTCGAGGACACCGCTGCGTGAAGCGGTATTGCAACTGGCCAACCAGAAGCTGATCACCATCAAGCCCAACTCGAGCACCAGCGTCAGCCTGATCAAGCTCAAGGACGTGATCGAAGGCCAGATCGTGCGCGAGAGCATCGAGTACCGCACCGTGCGCCTGGCTGCGCGCTTCTACGAGAAGGACCGCATCGACCCCTTCACCACCTTGCTGATGCGCCAGAAGTTCGCCTCCGAGCACCGCAGCGTCGACGAGTTCTACGCCCTAGACGAGGAGTTTCACCGGATCATCTGCGAATGCTCCGGCTACCCCAACCTGTGGCGTCTGCTCAACGGCGCCAAGGGGCAGTTGGACCGGGTACGGCGCATGGCCTTCCCGGCGCAGAACCAGTTCGCCGAGGTGATCGAGGAGCACGAGCGCATTGCCGATGCGATCCGCGCCAGCGACGAGGAAGCCGCAGTTGAAGCCATGCGCGTACATATCGACAGCATCTACGAGACCCTGAAAGTCCTCTCGGTGAAGCATCCGGATTTCTTCGCCGAAGACTCGGCGACCATCACCAACTGCGACTCCCTGGAAGACTTCAAGCGTCTCTATGCCTAAGCCGAAAAACGCCAGCCGGAGCAATCCGGCTGGCGTTTCCTGGTGCACTCAGTAGATCGAGAACGGGAAGTACTTCTGGTTGATCTTCTCGTAGGTGCCGTCGGCCCGCAGTTCGGCGATGGCCTTGTTGAACTGCTCG